>NZ_MWLL01000195.1 GCF_002198675.1 Kineosporia sp. R_H_3
TGCCGTTCGTGCGATGTGACCGACGGAGATCAGGTCGTCGGTGACGGTGTACAGCACCCGGTACCGGCCGACCCGCAACCGGTGAAGCCCGGTCGACCCGAACGGGAAGGCACCATCGGGGTACGGCTCGGTGGTGAGTGCGTCGATGGCGGCCAGCACGGCGCGCAGCCCGTTGGGGTCGTCGGCGAGGAACGCGGTGGCCTGGTGGATGGCCTTCTCGTCGAGGGAGACCTGGCGGCTCACGGGGGCTGGCGCGCGGTCGGGCTATTCGGCGATGCCGAGTCGCCGGCGGACTTCGGTGAGCGGGACGTAGTTCGTCTCGCCGCGGGCCTCGCGGGCGAGCCAGTCCTGGGCCGCAGCGGCGTCCTCAGCGTCCTCAAGGGCCTCCCGGGAAGCAGTGGCTTCGAGGGCGCGCAGCCGGAGGAACTCGGCGAGCGGGACGATGACCGCGGCCTGGCCGCCGAGGTGGATCACCTCGTACGGGTCCGTCACGGTCTGCGACTGGACTGGACCAACGGGCTCGGCGGACATCGCGTGCCTCTCCCTTCGGTTGCCGTCGATCCGATCGTAGCCGTCACCTCCGGACTGAGGGCGGCCTCTGGGGCGTCCATCAAGCACGCAATGGGGCACCTGCTGAAGCTACGTGCGGCGGCGCAGAAGGCGACGGAGTCTGTTGATCGTCGCCGAGGAGGACGATTCCGGGGGTGACGGTCTCGCCGGCGACGTCGACGGGTCTGTCGTCGTGGGCAGACCGCTGACGAAAGTGATCTCGCGGACCTGGTGCTCCTTGAGCTGGCCGTGGGCGGCGGCGTTGGCGAGGGCGGCAGCGATGTCGTCGCGTTGCTCGGGGGAGGGCCGGCCGTAGGTGCTGGCGGCGCCGTTCTGGAGCCAGGCAAGCAGGTCGGAGCGGCCGAGGTCGCGGATCTCGAGGGCCGGGTCGCTCATGGCCATTAGGTTGCGTCGGACGCGTTCCCAGGCGCCGAGTCGCTGCCGGAACCGCAGGGCTGTGATCCGGTCCCGGGTTCTCGTGGAGGCGGCCAGGCGTTCGACGGTCTCGGTGGGGATCTCGCCGGCCCGGTCCCGCAGGTAGCGCACGGCGAGGGCAGCGACCCGGTTGGCGGGGTCGTCGAGCACGGGCAGGAGGACGTCGACGTCGACCGACATGCGCTGCAGCGCGCGGCCGAGAACGCGGACGGCGGCCGCCCGGACCCGCGGGCTGCGGTCCGCGACGAGCTTCCTCGCGTCGGGTACGGCGTCCTCGAAGGAGCATTCGCTGAGGCCTTCGAGGGCCACGACGACCCGCCTGATGCGGCCGGACCCGGACGCTCTTGTCGCCTCGTCGAGCGCTGCGCGGTAGACGGTGGTGGGTGCTCCTGCGGCGCGGGTCCAGCGCCAGCGGGCGAGGATCCGGACGCCGCCGGACGGGTCGAGCAGGAGCGGCTCGAGCCGACGGCGGTCGCCGTCCTTGTGTAGGAGGTCGGCGTCGGGGAGCAGTTCGACGGCGGTCACGCGGACGATCGCGCGACGGGACTCCAGCAGCCGCGCCGGGTCGACGAGGACCTGGTCGCCGTCCGCGGACCGTTGGATCAGCTGGCGAGCGCACCAGAGGGCGATCGGCGGATCCGGGTCGCGCAGCGCCCGGTCGAGCAGATCGTCCGAGGAGAGCAGGTCGCGTGCGCGTGCGGCCGACAGCGCCCAGACGCGGCAGGCGCGCTCACCGACCCGAGTCAGGGCGAGCAACTGGTCAGGCTCACCATCGCGGACACCCGTCAGGTAGTCGGACGCGGAGCTCGACCCGCGCCGGCGATGGACCAGCCGCAGCATGACGCCGACGACGGCGGCGACCTCGTTGGCGTCGTCGTAGCGGTGAAGGGTGGCGGCGGCACGTTCGGCAACGTTCGGGACCCAGTCATCGCATCGGACGGCGACCGCGGCGGCTACGGCCGGGCCGCGGGAGTTGGCCAGCAGCTCCACGGCCCGTTCGCGGACTCGTCCGTCGCGCGACATGGACGCCGCGACAGCAGCGAGTGGGTGCGGCACCGCACCGGAGACCGGCCACGCCGTCCCGCGTGCCGTCCCGGGAAGAAGAACGTCGGACTCGATCCGTCGCGCGAGCTCGTCCAGGCGCATCCACTGGTCGCCGTGCAGCGCCTCGAGGTCCTTGCGGAGCGAAAGGGCGCGGTCGTCGTCGGCGGACTGCACGAGCACCGCAAGGCGCTCGAGCAGCTCGGCCAGCCGTGCATCCCCACCCACGAAGACCATCCTGCCCACCGAACGGTCGCTGACCCAGCAGGTTTCCGTGCAGCGCCCTGATGGGTGTGAAGCCGTCGCAAGGTCAAGACCGGGATAACGCTCGGGGTCCAGGACCCCAGTCAGCGTGAGAGGCCGCCCTCGGGCGTGCCGATCCCCCACGATTCTTGATGTTGGTGCGGCACCATGGTCCACATGGGAGGGCTGGCACTGGCGAACGAGCCGATCGTTCAGCTGCTGGTACTTCTATACACCGCCGGCATTCTGGTAGTCGTCGTGGTTGACAAGATCTCTGATCGACTCGCGTGGGTCTCGGATCGACTCGACCGGATCTTCCCGGGGCGGTTGAGGCGTCGGGAGCGGCGTGATGAAGTGCGCATGCTTGAGCGGCGGCGATGGTCGCGATTCACCGGCCTTACCGAAGAAGAGAGGGCCACGCTGGCGGCAGCCGATGCCGTCCAGCAGCGGCGGGCAAGGATCCTGGCCGGCCTCATCGTGGCTCTCTGGGTGGTGGTTGGGGCCGGCTTCGTTGCGACGGCTTTCGGCTGGCTGGGCTGATATGTAGTGCCGTCATGTTAAGGGACGCCCAGTTCGGCGCCGCCGGGTCGTAGTTCCCGGCGGTGCCTTCGTTGTGTGTCCCGGTCTCGTTGGCGTGGCGCCACCACCGCGTGATCCGTCCGTCTTGTGGGTTCCAGGGCGCCCTCGAGCCCGAGGAACGCGCCGAGCGCTTCGGTGGGCGGCTTCCACAGCATTAGCCGGTTGGGCGCGTCCCGGCGACGAAGGCGACTTGGAGACCTACTGGTCTCTCGTGCAGGGGAGTGGGCGCGCCGACCTGGTCTCGGATCAGTTCCTTGAAGGCGGTGCTCGAGGCCGATGCGGTCGTGCGCACGGTGACCCTTGCGTCTGGAGCCTCGATGGGTCTGATTTGCGCGACCGCGACGAGGGAATGGCCGGCCTGACGCTTGGTGCCCATGACGCCTGCACGCGTTGGTCATGTCCTTAGCCCCGGTCGTTCATGAAGCACGTCGTCGCTATGGATGCGCTGACCTATCCCGGGTCCAAGGTCGCGCCCGTCACGCTCGTTGCTCGCGGGCGCCGGGCTCGACGGGTGTTCGTGTCACGACGGTGTCACGGCGAGAAGGCTCGGGTACGGCTGCGGTCATGCGTGACGGCGACGCTGAACGTTGCGTCGTTCGGGCGCGCGCGGTCTGATCTCATGGGCACCTGTCGCTCGGCTGCCCTCCCTTGATGGACCACCCAGTCGGCCTAGTGGCGGTAGTATACGCAAGCCCGTATATTGGAGGTGGCAGGTTGCCGGCGCGGGAGTGGGAGGTCGAGCAGACCGACCAGTTCGGGGACTGGTTCGAAGCGCTGTCTGAAGACGATCAGGAGGAGATCGCGGCGAGGGTGGACAAGCTCGTGGAGTTTGGGCCAGGGCTAGGTCGTCCGCTCGTGGACACGGTCACGCAGTCGGCCACCCCCAACATGAAGGAACTGCGGTGCGGGAGCATCCGCATCCTGTTCTGCTTCGATCCTCGGCAAGTCGCCATCTTGCTGATCGGGGGCGACAAGCGGGATCGCTGGTCGGAGTGGTACCGCGAGTTCATCCCTGTTGCGGATGAGTTGTACGAGTGCTACCTGGATGAACTTAGACAGGAGGGGTTGCTGTGAGTGGTCGAGGGAGTTGGAAGGAACTCAGATCGCGCACGCTTGGCCCCGATGTAGAGCAGCGCCCTGGCTATAGGGCGGCTAGGCAGCGGATTGAAACCGAACTTGCAGAGCATGCGAAAACTCTTGGCGACCTTCGGCGGGCGAGAAGCTTCACTCAGCGAAGCCTTGCAACGTCGCTCGGAGTAAGCCAGGCGCAGGTTAGCCGAATTGAGAATCAGGCGGATCTCTACCTCTCCACTCTGCGCTCCTACGTCGAGGCGATGGGCGGGCAGCTCGAGTTCCGGGTTCGCTTTCCGGATGCGAGCGATGCGGTCGAAGTCACCGTAGGGGAGGTCACGGGCTCCCGGCCGTCTACGCCGGAGGTGGGACGAGTCGGCGATGCGGGGGCGAGTTCCGGGGATCATGACCCCTTGAGGTCTACAGGCGCGATCGGAGACGCTCACGTGGAGGCCTTGATCAAGAAGGTAGTCATGATTGTCGGGACAGGCGCCCTGCAATCACCAACTCAACGAGTCTCGCGAGTTCATAGCGGCCCAGCCGGCGGCATAGACACTGACCGAGTATCGGATATGGCGCAGATCAACGCAGTCTTCGAGGAACTGATCCAGAATGTCTAACGCACCAGACATCACTAAGACTCTCGCAGCTGTTGACCGCAGCGTCGCGCTCTCGGACCTGCGCCTGGTCGGTCTCAAGGTGTCGACCGGAGATCTGCTAGAGGGCTCTGAAGTCGAGTCTACGGTAAAGCAGTCGCACAAGGTGCGCGTAAGTGCGAACGGTTTCCACATCGAGTGGCGATATGTAGCTACCGGCATGGATGTGGATTTCGACACCGAGCGCTACCGAATTGAGGCTGACTACGAGTTGGTCTTCTCCTTGCCGTCCGGACTGTTCTCAATCTTCCAAGAGAACTCAGAGGTGGCCGAGGCCTTTGGCTACGACGTCGTCAAGGATGTGGATGAGACTATCGCCAAGAGCTATGCAACTGTCTATGTGACGCCATTAGTTGCCCCAAAGTTCGAGGCCCTTTGCCAGCAAGTCTGCTCGAATCTCGGAGTGGATCCAGTCAAGCTGGATCACTGGAATCATTCGCCGGACAGGTTTCTGGAGCTCTTGGCCATCTATGCAGCCAAGAATGCTCAGTCGGAACATGAGAAGGGCAAGGCTTCCCAGCCGACAAGCGCTCGACGCAATCGAACGAATACAAGGCCGAAGGCGCGTAAGACGTCCGCTACAGAGTGAGTCCATTTGAGTGGGTCCACAAGTGGGTACTTCGCTATCTCAGTCACGCTGAAGCAACTTGGAGTGCCGCGTGGACACGGCGGCCAGGAGGTCGTTCCACTCAGCCCGCACCTAGCCAACGACAGCGGGCAGTCCGCGATCGACGTTACGAGTTTGACGCGTACGCGACAATCGGGCGACGTCCGGCGGACAGTGTGCTTCTAGTAACCGGGTGCGCCCGGTGAGAGTCGAACTCACGGCTGGCGGATCAGAAGAAGATACGCCGTCGTCCAAACACGCATCTACCAGGCACTCTGCCCTCGCGGTCAGTCACTCCGTTGGCTCCACGGCACACCAGTGACCGCGGTTTCGCACCACGTTTGATTCCATGACGAGCGCCGCTCGCAACCTGTCGGTCATCGACATGGAGAGTCTTCGTGTGATGTTGGATGAGTCACCAGCAGGAAGCCTTCGAGATCGCGACGATCCACCGCGTGGTGAGCGCGTGAATGCGAGGGGGACGGCTCCCCAGACCGTCACGAGCGAACTCCCGCGGGAGAGGCTGCTAGTTGTCGATCTGCTCTTCCAGCAGCGATACGAGCCTTTGGAGATTCGCTGGACTGCGTGTTAGGCCGATGTATGCAAACGGCCAGTGCGGTCCGGAGTACTCCTGATCGACGTAGCCGAGCTTCTTCAGCCCCGCGTGTCCCGCCGAGATAGTCTGTAGGAGGCCGCCCAGGATCGCGACGGGACCGAACCCGCTCGTGGTCAGGTCCAGGACTACCGCGCCCCCACCAGCGACCATCGAACCCTTGTCGAACCCAGACATCCAATCCATCCGCCCCTCTTCCAGGCGGTCGAGCAGACTTCGTGTCACTCCCTCCACGGTTGCCGCTTGGCCCCTGATCTGGAACTCGTCCGCCAGGTTGGCCTGCCAAGTGATGAGGGCGCGGTGCTCCTCTCCTCCGTAGAACTTGACGAGGGTGCGGAACCGCCTCTTCGGCGGGGAGGCGATGTCCAGCAGCCGGAGAAGCTCGAGGAGGCTCTCTGCCAGCTGCGCGTCAGCGCGAAGTGACCGGGAGTCCTTAGGTGCGGCCATGGTCACTCGGCTGGCATCGTCGCTGACGATAGACAGGAAGGCCTTGTCAACATCCTTGATGAGGTAGGGGGCGCGTGCTCCCACATCCTGGAATGCGTCGCCGTGATTGAAAGCGGCGCGAAGGATGGTGGCGGCGATCTTCCGATCCTGCGCGGGCCCCTTAAGGCCGCTGGCCTCCCGAAAGGCCACCTCAAGGGTGCCTGGGTGGACCTTGCGAGGGGCATTCTTCTGTCGCGCCAGCTTGGCTAGCCTTGCGACCTCGAGTGGATGCTCCTCGAGGTACTGATCAGCCTTCTCGATGCCACGTTCGTCGCGAGCGATGATCACACGACGTTGCGTGACGTCAGGGATGCCCTGATCGTGAAGTGCGATGGACCGGATGGCCCCGTCGACCGTCTTGTCCCACGAGGCGCCGGGAAATGGGTGCTTGGACCGCCAGTTCTGGTCCAACAGCCACTTCTCCCGACCGGCGATCCTGATCAGCCCTGTCTCTACGAGGGAGACAAACTCTCGGCCGCTCAGGCGGCAGCTGGGGTCGTTGATGTAGGCGCTGCTAGGCGACCAGAGGTTGAGAGGAAGGCTTGTGGCAACCATCCGGTGTAGGCGCCGGTACACCAGATGACCATGATCGTTGATGTGACAGAAGGTGGGGAACTGAGCGTCGGCAGTCATGTGCTGCTCCAAACAAGCCGCTGCACCGAGTCAGGTGCGCCTGGGTCAAAATCCCTATCGCTGATACCTAGAATGACAAGAGGCTGCTCGCCTACGTTCACCACGGCGTGAGAGATCAGGGGTGGCACCTGCACTGCAAAGATGCCGCTCCCTTGCTCTTCGTGCACAGGTATGCCGGCTGAATCTTCGTGTGCGAGGACCCATTCGGTTAGCGCAACCACTACAAGCACTTCGTTCTTGTGGCGGTGGAAGTGGTTTCCCCTCACGTTGCCGGGCAAGAGCGTGGTGACGTGGAGATCCCGAGGAGTGAACCATGCCGGAAGCTCGGGCGACGTGACACTCGCGCTGGCACCGCGCCCATCCGCTTCGGAAGAAATCTTCACGGCGGCAAACTGAGTGAACGTGGCTCTTCCCTCCGCTGAGTCCACAACCCCGACAGACCGAGTGTGACGTTACCGTCGGCGGCGGCCGACCGCTGGCGATCACGATAAGCCGTGCCCAGTGTCGGGAAGCCCGCGAACGTGCACGGGGGCTACCAGGTAACTGGGTGCGCCCGGTGAGAGTCGAACTCACGGCCGGCGGATTAGAAAGAGATCTGCCGTCGTCCAATCGCGCATCTACCAGGCACTTTGTCCTCGCGGTCGGTCACTCCGTTGGCTCCACGGCACACCAGTGACCGCGGTTTCGCACCACGTTTGATCCCATGACGGGCCACTCGCGGATGCGTCTGCAGGGTCACGTCTCGGCTGCCGTTCGTGCGATGTGACCGACGGAGATCAGGTCGTCGGTGACGGTGTACAGCACCCGGTACCGGCCGACCCGCAGCCGGTGAAGCCCGGTCGACCCGAACGGGAAGGCACCATCGGGGTACGGCTCGGTGGTGAGTGCGTCGATGGCGGCGAGGACGGCGCGTAGTCCGTCGGGGTCGTCGGCGAGGAACCGCGGTGGCCTGGTGGATGGCCTTCTCTTCGAGGGTGACCTGTCGGCTCACGGAGAGGGTGTGTGAGCGGGCTATTCGGCGATGCCGAGTCGCCGGCGGACCTCGGGGAGCGGGACGTAGTTGGTCTCGCCGCGGGTCTCGCGGGCGAGCCAGTCCTGGGCGGCGGCGGCGTCTTCGGCGTCCTCGAGGGCCTCCCGGGTGGCGGTGGCGTCGAGGGCGCGCAGGCGGAGGAACTCGGCGAGCGGGACGATGACCGCGGCCTGGCCGCCGAGGTGGATCACCTCGTAGGGGTCCGTCACCGTCTGTGGCTGGATCGGACCAACGGGCTCGGCGGACATCGCGTGCCTCTCCCTTCGGTTGCCGTCGATGCGATCGTAGCCGTCACGTCCGGACGCGGGGCGACTGCAAGGACGCCGGCGACACGCTCCGGCCACGCTGACAAGCAGCTCAAGGACAGTCATGATCAACGCACCGTGAAGTTCGACGGTGTTGGTGCGACAGAGGCAAGGCAATGGCAACCGACGTCAGAGCTGTTGGCGAGCGGCTGCGTCCACCACTGACTGCCTGAGCGCTCGGAGGCTGGCCCGCTCCTGCTCATCTAGGCTGCTCCCCGGTGTCAGCAGTTGCGTGACGGCCGTCCTGACGTCCTCACAGATCCAGGCGAGCTGCCGGCGCGCTTCGTCGCGCTCCTCTTCATGGGTCCCGCCAATCAAGGCGTCTTCCTCGTCGCGCTTTCGCCAGTCGTCCTCGAAAGCGCCGAGCTCCACACGCAGGTCTTCGATGCGCCCCTCGGCTTCGGTCGTCCTTTTGCGCCACATCTCGACCTCGCGCACACGCTCGGCGAGGTTAACTCCGAGTTCCGTGACCTTCTGGCGCTCCGCGTTCAGGTCACGGATCGCGTTCGCCAGCTGGTGCTGAAGGATCTCCACCCCGTGGTTTACGGTCGCCGCGACGCTGTCGCTGCTGGCGTCCTCCTGGAGGTCGAACTCGAAGTCGCGGTACTTGCCTCGGCGCAGCCGGTCAACGAGCTTGCCGGCCTGGCGGGCGGCCTCCTTGCGCCAGAGCAGCACCACGAATACGACGACCACGGGCCACTTGAGGTGGTCCACGAGGTCCAGGACGGTCTCAGCCATCGGCGGCGAGGTCCCCCGCATGTTCAGGTAGGCCTTCTTGGCCAGAAACTCAGACATCTCGTCGTGGCCCATGCTGTCCTCCCCCTCGTGTGGCGCGCTCAGGTCCAGGACGCGGTCGGTGTCGTGTAGCGCCGGGCGGGCGGCTCGTCGTCCTCGGAGGCGTCGTCCCAGCTCGGCCGTTCAGCTGGGATGATGAGCCCGTCGTCGATGAGCTTCTGGGCGACCTGGCGCCACTCAGGCTTCTGCCCGTCGTCCAGCCAGAGGTGCAGTAGCAGCTCCCATTCTTCGAGGCCGCGGTTGGGGAGAACCGCGTACCGTCCCTCGTCGAGCGCTGCGGCCACGGCGAGGATTATGGCGATCTCCTGCTGGCTCATTATGTGGCCGCGGATGCAGTGCTTGAGGGCCCAGGCTGTGTGCGAGCGGGCCTCTCGTTCGTCGTGCATGGTCCCCCCGAGTCGTTGTCACTCGTCCGGGCCCCGCATTGGTACATGAGGGGCCGGTGGCTGGTCATGGCCCCGTCGCGTTTGCCGGCGAGACTGCTCGATGTCGAACCCGAGCAGATGGGCTCCGAAGGTGGCGCATGGCCCTAGGTGGTCAGTCCGACCGGATTGCCGTCTGGATCCGCCACCCCAGATCCATGACGACTTGGTCGTCTGACAGACCGGTCCTGCTCGGTGTCCCAGGGTCTCACTCTTGCAGGTGGAGGCGCGTCGCGCCCGACCAGAGACCTCTGGTTGTCAGGTCAATCGTTGGTCTCCGCCTCGGGCTTTGTATCCACGTCCTTCACCGCTGACTGCGCTTGCTGCGACGTACTCCGAGCCGCAGGTGAACGGGGTTGGACAGCACGTCCTCGACGAGCAGCGTCAGCAGTCCGGATTGGACGATCGACAGATGGACGCGGAACGCTGTCCGCCACGCCCGCAGCTGCCACTTCCTGCATAGCGAGGCGCTCCTGGTACTTGAGGCCGCGAACATCGACCAGCAACCTGACGTGATCGTCAACAGGGGTGTTTGGATTCTCGGCCAGCCGGTGGTCCCGGCGGATACGCAGGATCGCGACCCGCACCGCGTTGTCGTCGTCACCGTCACCCAGAGAGGTTTCGATCTCCTTGAGCATGGTGTTGACCCGGTCGCGCGAGGCGGACTCAGGGTAGTCGTGGATGAAGCCGTTCACGACGCGGTCCAGTCGCCTTGTACGGCGGCGTTCGTCCTCGAACGCCGCCGCATCCCGGAGGAGCCCTGCGAGGGTTCTGAAGAGTGCCTGGAAGTTGTGCTTGATCGTGCTAGCTCCATCGTTCGCGTGGAAGGGGACGAGCGCAGTCACCTCACGGGCAAAGCCGATCTTCTCGATGTGGGCATCGGGAACGGCCTCGGCGTAGCGATCGGCGAACGCAGATCTGAGCGCGTTCCACATGGAGCCATCATGCTGATGAAGACGATCCAGGACATCCTTCGTGGTGAGGCTGTCGGCGTCCCGAGACGACAGCCGCAAGAAGTTGACGGCGTACCGGCGGGCGCCAGCGACGGCAATGGCGACGGGAATCAGGTCCTCTGGCTCACGCACGACCACACCTGCGTCTACTCGGAGCTCCTGAGCCTCCGCCCAATCCGAGAGCTGGACGATGAGATCTGATCGAAGAAGCGGCTTGCCGTTGGCTTCGCCGCGCTTGAGCTTGCTGACGGCGCGCACCCCCGCTTCGTCGCCGTCGAGGAGCGCCACGCACGGTGGTTTCGTCTGGTCGCGTCCACGGGCGAGATAGACCATGTACGGCACGCTGTCGGCTGAGCCGGCGGGCACGATGGTGACCGCATTCAGGTCCAGAACCTCACTGTGAGGGGCTCCGCTCGAGCGAATCCACGTGGACAGGCCCGCAAGCAGCACCTGGTCGGCGGCGCCCTCTACGAAAAGGTTAGCGCCCCCGATGAATGCCGTCTCAGCCACGTAAGCCCCCAATGAGGAGCGGAGAGGCTCGTAGTGGTTCTTTGTCGCGTCGTGCACGACCCGCGTTCCCTCGTCACTGCGCCCCTTGTCCACAACGCGGATCCGGTGCCCTGCGTTCCGATTAAGCAGGAATGGGGAGTGCGTGACGTAGACAACCTGGTCCTGTCGCGCACCGTTCTCGGGTCGAGCGAAGTCCTCCAGGATGCGCAGCAGATCTTGCTGTCCGGAGCTGGACAGATACGCGTCTGGCTCGTCCATCGCCAGGATTTCGATTCGCCCCTCGGGACGCTGGTGGGCGCGGAGCTGGATGTAGTAGCTGAGGAAGTATCTGAGCCCGCGGCTGCGCTCGCTAAATGAGTAGTCCGTCCCCGTCCGGTCGCGGATAGTGAAGACTAGTTCATACTCGCGAGGGGACAGGCGGAGCTGGAACTGATCGTCCTGGGCCCACCAGCGCGAGAGGTTGAGATGCCGCGCTAGTGCGTCGTTCATCTGTTGGATGATCCCATTGACCTCGCCTTCCCGCCCCGCGGCCATTGCATCCGCGAGGTCGGCGAATGCCTTCTCGTCGACCTTCGCCACCGTCAGTAGAAGTTGCCGACCCAGCTCGTGCTCGGCTTGTCTGACTGCATCGGCCCGTTCCAGGTCTGCGAGAGCCTGGTGCAATGCCGGGACCTGAGCCAAGAGCTCCTCAGAACTCGTCCACGACTTGGACGACAAAACGTCGAGAACTTGAGTTCGCCGACGTCGATCCAGGCCCAAGGAGCTGCGGCCGCTAAGGGCCGCGATCGGGATGCTGTCAGGTAGCCCAATGTCGGTCTGAAGCGCGAGCCAGGCGGGAAGGAGGGCCTCGAACCGCTTCAGCTCTTCGGCGCTCAGATCGCGGCGCGGTCCGTCGTCCGTGCCGAGCAGAAAGGTCGAGCCCTCGCCGGGTCGGAAGAACCACACCTGATCGCCGCGTGTCCTGACACCGACGTCCCTGAGGAACTGGAGGTCCGCGTCGTCGACGACCTCGAACAGACCGCCGAACTCGGGGTAGCGCATCCGGCCGCTCTCCACCGAGTAGAGGCTCGAGTAGCGGCAGAAGTCTCGCCGTTCGATCCCGTCGCCCTTCAGGAGGATCTCAATGGCATCGAGGAGGTGGCTCTTGCCTGCCTCGTTGGCGCCGACGACAGCCGTGACCTCAGGATCGAGGTCGACCCGGACATGTGGGTACCAGCCTTCGTCTGTCAATTCACACTCGAGTGGCTTGGCGCCGATCTTGGCCTTGCGCTCGTAGTCATAGTTGAACGACTTGTAGAACCTGATGTACACCCGCTTGAGCCGCACGTGCAGTCCTCACCTCGGCCGAGGCAGCCCCTGCTGCGCCCGTGTTGTAGCAGCCTAAGTCGGCAGGCAAGTAGGAGGCAGGCTTTCCCGCTGCCGGCGGCGACGCATTCGACCATGGCTCGCGTGGCGGACTGGCGAACTAGAGGGACGACCGGCACCAGCCAGTTCGGCTTCGGTCGGAACCGTGGCTCGCGGCGACCCTCAGCCGCGACGCGCTCGCTCCCGAGGGCTCCGACCTGAGGGGGCGCGTCTGCGGACCGGACAGCCACGTAACCGAGCACCCTCCCGCTGGGCATCCCCAGGGGCGGCTCATCAGGAGACAGATCATCAACGCCTCGAGGCGCAATCTAGGTTCGGCTTCCGGCGAGAACGGGAGTTGAGACCGCTGCGCCCCAGCCGCGCTCTGTGACGGTGGTCAGTCACCGAGCCTGCCCTCCACAACGCCCTGAGGGTGCGGCAACGAGAGCGCTGCACAGGCAGCCACCAGGCCCGATCGTGTCAAGGTGCTCCGGGCGGCAGGGTAGCGCGGCAAGATGGCCCCGTGGACTTGGTGAAGTCGAAGCAGCGCGTGGCGGACCACGGCGAGGTGTTTACCCCCGGGAGCGTGGTTGACGCCATGATCGACCTCGTCGCGTCCGAGGCAGCCCGTGTCGACGCCCGCTTTCTCGAACCCGCATGCGGCTCGGGCAACTTCCTGCTGCCTGTATTGAGGCGCAAGTTGGCGACCGTCAACGCGCGCTATCGTCAGAGCGAGTTCGAATTGCGACATCAAGGATTGCTTGGTCTGATGTCAATTTATGGCATTGAACTGCTTGGCGACAATGTTGGCGAGTGTCGAGCGAATCTTGTCGAGATCTTCGCGGCCGATCTAGCCCTGCCCAGAGATGATGTATGCCTTCGCGCGGCCGAAGCAGTAACGTCGCTGAACATTGTTCATGGAGACGCTCGAACGATGCAGACCCTTGCTGACGATCCGCAGCCAATTAGCTTCGCCGAGTGGTCGTATCTCGGCAAGGGCACCTTTGGGCGTCGCGATTTCCGATTTGACACGCTGACGCAGATGTCCTCATTCGGTGCAGAAGATACTCTCTTCGCTGACCTTGGAAAGCACGACATCTTCACGCCGACACGCGATCATGGAAAACTGTCGATGTCTGATATTGCGGGGTCCGCTCATGACTGAGCAAGCCAGCTTCGCTTTGCGAAACCGCAACCCGGACGTGCTCTCATGCATCGCAAACCTGTCCAACGACGAGGTCTTCACGCCGCCAGAGTTCGCTAACCGCATGCTCGATGGGGTCGCGGCCGCCTGGGCAACCCAACACGACGGGGCGAGCATCTGGGAAGATAGAAACGTTAGATTTCTTGATCCCTTTACTAAGTCTGGCGTCTTCCTGCGAGAGGTAACCCGCCGGCTGGTGAAGGGCCTTGAAGGCCAGATTCCTGACCTCGCTGAGCGGGTGGACCACGTGCTTAGCAAGCAGGTGTATGGGATAGGAATTACACAACTCACAAGCATGATCGCTCGACGGAGTGTCTACTGCTCCAAGTGGGCCAATGGAAGGCATTCGGTCGCCTCCTCGTTCGACACTTCGGATGGGAACATCTGGTACGAGAGTATGCGGCACACCTGGGTTGGCGGGACCGAGTGGGTGCTGACCGCCGATTCAGAAGGCAACCAGGTGCAGAAGTTCGTTAATGGGAGGTGCAAGTACTGCGGCGCCAGTCAGCGGATGTGGGAGCGCGACGACGGCCTCGAAGAGCACGCCTACGCGCTTATCCACACGGACAACGTGGCCGCCCGCATATCTGAGCTATTCGGAGAAGACATGCACTTCGATGTGATCATCGGCAACCCCCCCTATCAACTGCAGTCTGACGGCGGTACCAGGGATATTCCGATCTATCAGCACTTCGTTGAACAAGCGAAGAAGCTTGAGCCGAGATACTTGTCGATGGTGATCCCGTCTCGCTGGATGGCGGGTGGACTTGGCCTCGCCGAGTTCCGGCGGACGATGCTGAGCGATAGACACATCAGAGACCTGGTGGATTATCCGAATGCCGCCGACGTATTCCCTTCTGTCGGCATCAATGGCGGTGTTTGCTACTTTCTCTGGGATGCGGCGCACGATGGTGACTGCAATGTAACAATGGTTCGCGGCGGCGAGGCTATTGGCCCGAGCGCTCGCTCTTTGAGCGAGTATGACGTCCTGGTTCGTGACGAGCGCGCCTTGACTATCCTTAGGAAGGTTCTCGCTCAAGGCGAGGAGTCCATCAAATCGATCCTTGCCCGCGACAAGGAATTTGGGTGGACGTCGAACTTCAACGGCTTTCACGACAAGCAGAGTCCCGGGGACGTGTCCATCTACTTTATCCGTTCCATGAAGCGCGGGCGCGGGTTCATCGCTCGCTCTGAGATCCTGAAGAGTCAAAACCTTGTGGACACCTGGAAACTTCTCGTACCGAAGGTTGGATCCGGACGAGAACGTGAGAAGACGGGTGTGGACCTGGTGCTCGGGCCAGCTCAGGTAGCTCCGCCTCCCTCGGTGTGTACTCAGTCGTTCCTGTTCTTCTACGTTCAGACCAAGAAGGAGGTCGAGAGTCTCAGGTCATACTATGCGACAAGATTCTTCCGCTTCCTCGTGTCCCTCAGAAAGATCACTCAGGACGCCACTCATTCCACCTACACCTGGGTGCCGCTGCAATCCTGGGATCAGGAGTGGACAGATGCAGACTTGTATGCAAAGTATGACCTGACGCCGCAAGAGATCTCGTACATTGAGTCGCTGATTCGTCCGATGGAGTTGGCCGATGTCTAAGGCCATCGAAGAACTTCTTCCAGCCAAGCCACAAGCGAGGCTGAGGCTGTATGCGTATGGGATCGACGATGACGCCCATAAGGGAATGTTGAAGATCGGGCAGACAACTCAGAGCGTTAAGACGCGGGTCGAGCAGCAACTCAAGACGGCCATGGTCAAGAACTACACCATCCACGTAGACGAGCCTGCTGAGCGTTTGGATGGAACGCTGTTCTCCGATCACGAGGTTCGAGCACGCCTTCGGGGCAAGGGATTCACGAAGGTCGACCTCGAGTGGATGAAGTGCGAGCCGGCAGACGTTCTTGTGGCCATTGCCGAGCTGCGCAACGGCGTGACGCTGTCGGGGACTCATCACCACACTTTTGGAATGCGGCCCGAGCAGGCTGCCGCTGTGGCCAAGACCCACGCCTACTTCCATTCCATCTGGAAGGAGGACATACACGCGGTCCCTCGATTTCTCTGGAACGCGAAGATGCGTTTTGGCAAGACATTTGCCACCTACCAGCTTGCCAAGAAGCTCGGTGCGACCAAGGTGCTGGTGGTCACTTTCAAGCCCGCCGTAGAGGATGCTTGGCGGGCAGATCTTGACGAACATGCTGACTTCGATGGCTGGCAGTACCTCTCGAAATCTACGGGCACCGATCCGACCAATGCGGACAAGAGGCGGCCCCTCGTCTATTTCGGCTCCTTCCAGGATCTCCTTGGTAGGGACAAGTCCGGGAACATCAAGGCGCGTAACGAGTGGCTACACGAGACTAACTGGGATCTCGTAGTGTTTGACGAGTATCATTTTGGCGCTTGGCGCGAGAGCGCCAAGGAACTCTTCGAAGGCGAAGATGACAAGGAGGCTCAGCGAGAACTGCTAGCAGAGTTCCATCCGGACCTTGAAGGCTTCAATGAGGAGTTGGATGAGCTACGGGAGGAAGAATCTGACTTCCTCCCCATCACGACAAAGGCCTACTTGTATTTGTCGGGGACGCCGTTCAAGGCGCTCGCGACGGGTGAGTTCATCGAAGAGCAGATATTCAACTGGACATATACGGACGAGCAGCGAGCAAAGCGTGATTGGCCGCTCAAGAATGGCTCGAAGAGGAATCCGTATTCGTCGTTGCCTGAGATGCGCTTGCTCACTTATCAGATGCCGGACGAGTTAGTTGCCATTGCCAAACAAGGCGAGTTCGACGAGTTTGATCTCAACGAGTTCTTTGCGGCAAGTGGGATGGGCGAGGCAGCCAAATTCAAGCACAAGGGAGATGTTCAGAAGTGGCTGGACATCATCCGTGGTTCGTATGCAGCTACTCAGGTCGACAATCTGAAGCTTGGGTCAAGGAAGCCGCCCTTTCCGTATTCGGATGTGCGGCTACTGCCATACTTGAACCACTCGCTGTGGTTCTTGCCGACGGTCGCCTCCTGTTATGCGATGGCGAATCTTCTGGCCGAGCGTCAGAATGTCTTCTTTCATGACTATATTGTGTTGACGGTGGCCGGCACGGGCGCTGGGGTAGGCCTGGCTGCTCTTCCCCCGGTACGGAAGGCAATCGGAGGCGGACATGAATCAAAGACCATCACCCTCTCGTGTGGAAAGCTGACCACCGGCGTTACTGTGCCGCAGTGGTCTTCGATCCTCATGCTCCGCAACTTGAATTCACCGGAGACGTACTTCCAGGCAGCGTTCCGCGTGCAGTCGCCGTGGGTTATCAAGAATCCGAATGGAGATAATCCTGGCGAGGAGCAGGTCCTCAAGCCGGTCTGCTTTGTCTTCGATTTTGCCCCGACTCGAGCGCTTCGCCAGATCTCGGAGTATGGCTCTGGGCTGTCCCCGGAAGCGTCCAACCCGGAGGAAGCGCTGAGAGAACTGGTGGGATTCCTGCCGGTGCTTGCCTTCGATGGGTCGCATATGACTCAGATTGATGCGGGCGGTATCCTGGATATTGCGATGTCGGGTACATCCGCGACGCTCTTGGCACGGAAGTGGGAGTCCGCGCTGCTGGTGAATGTCGATAATGAGACGCTCAGACGCATTCTGGATAGTCCCGAGGCCCTCTCGGCGATTTTGAAGATCGAAGGCTTTCGGTCTCTCGGTGCGGATGTGATCGAAACTGTGATCAACAAGAGTGAGCAGGTGAAGGCTGCGAAGAAGGAGAAGGGGGAGGATATCTCACCCAGGGAACGCAAGGAGCTTAGTGATGAGGAGAAGGACTACAAGTCGAAGCGAAAGCAGATTCAGGAGAAGCTAGTCAAGTTCGCGACTCGAATTCCGGCATTCATGTACTTGACTGACTTTCGGGAGAACACGCTTCGGGACGTGATCACGAAGTTGGAGCCGGACTTGTTTAAGACTGTGACTGGACTGACTGTTGACGACTTTAACTTGCTTGTTAGTCTTAACGTCTTCAATAGTGCTCACATGAACCAGGCGGTGTTTGCCTTCAGACGCTACGAGGATTCATCGCTCTCGTACACGGGGATTGAGAGCCACGAAGGTCTCAGCCACTTCGGCCTCTATGACACGGTGATCGCGCGCGACGAGTAGTGGTGGGCTGCCTCGTGCTCCGTTGACCCGGCGGCGCATGTCCTCTGGCGCAGGCAGCGATCTGCCAGCAGTTGCGGACGCAACGTTCCTAGTTCGCTGCGCTGTCTGCCCGCGTGTTGTCACGGATCCAGTCGGCGTAGTTTGGGCTGGCGGCGATGAGGGGAACGACGACAAGGCTTGGTACCTGGTATGGGTGGCGGGCCAGCGTGAGCTCCAGAATCTCCGGGACGAGCGATCGTCGCGTACGCATGGCCGCGCGAGCCTCGAGCGCTTCCTGTGTGCTGCCCTCCCATGGATAGAGGGAGTGAATCTGGGTGATGTGCGTCCCTGCGCACAGACGGTCGCTGATCAAGAGCCTTGCGAACTCTTCGAGCCAAGTTCGGTCGGGGGCGGTGATCACGACTTCGCATAGGTCGTCAAGAGCCAGTTCTTGCGCGGCCCGCGTGTGCTGGGGGTTCATTAGGGTGTGGCTCCTGCCGGATCGTCTGCGCTGTCCTGGCTGGCGGCCTCTCGGATGAGGCGACGGGCGTCCTCGTCGGTGCGCCCCATGGAGCCGCGCCCCGTGACGTTCTTCCCGTCGTACGACAAGCCGACCCAGCGGCCCTGCATCTCGAGGCCCTGGGGGTGGAGCACGAAGAACAGGGTGCCCTTGGATCGCACCGAGGAGTCGACCGAGACGTACCAGCCCATGAGGATCTCGTTGTCCCAGAGGCGCAGCTCGCCGCTCCAGAGGTAGCCGCCGTCCTCGACGGAGCGGCCGCGCGCGACGGCTTCGACCCGGATGAGCTCGCCCTGCTGCTGCATCTTGACCGGCTGGACGGCGATGACCTCCTGGCCGTCCTTGTACGACTGCCAGCCGGCGAACCAGTCCCCGGAGAGATTCACCTTGTGCTCGGGGATTCCCGCCAGGTCGGCGATCGGGATGTCGAGTGCCTTCGCGATGCCCACGCCGACCATGAAGGCCGGCTGCTGCTCGCCGGTCTCGTACCGGCGGATCTGGCGGGCGTCGACGCCGGCCTTGCGGGCCAGGTCGGACTGGGACATGCCCAGCTCGACGCGGCGACGCCGGATGACTTCTCCGAGGTCCATGTCAACCAGTGTGGCGGACTGTGCAGTCCGCTTCCAGGACTTCCGCGTCCGCAAGAGCGGACTCTTAAGGCTTGACAGGCGGATAATTAGTCCGCACAGTGGGGACTAAGAAGTCCGCAGCAGACATTTTCGCCCGCTGTGGCGGTAGTCGACCGGAGGTGCCCCATGAGCGCGGAGCCGCTCAGCACGAGCCCGCCGCAGTACCCGCGTCCGGCCCGGGAGCCGGCTGCGCCGCGGGCGTTCTACAACGTCCGCGAGGCCGCCCGGATGTTCGGGATGTCGGCCATGACGCTCTACCGCGCGATCGAGGCGGGGGAGTTCCCCGCCGTCCGGATCCGCGGCCGCCTGATCATCCCCGCCCGCGCCATCGACGAGATGGTCGCCGCCGCCCTGCGCGACGGACAGGTCGACGCCGCGGACTTCGTCCCCCGAAAGGACGGTGCCCTGTGAACCGCCTGCCCGCGACCTACCCCGGCCGCACGGCCGACCCGCGTACCGCCGCGCGCCGCGAGCTGCCGGCCTGGAAGGTGACCCTGCGGCGGTGGATGCCGCTCGCCGACCCGGCGAGCTACCTGCTCGCCGCCGTCGTCCTCGCGGTGACCTGGGCCGGCCCGCTGCTGCTCGAGCGGATCCTGTCCCACCTGACCGGTGCGCCGTGAGCGCCCCCGGCTTCCCGCACTCGAGGGTGTCGCGCCAGCATCCACAGCGGCTCCGCGACATCCTCGCCGGCCTGCGAGCGGACCTTGCCGCAGACCTGGAGCGCACCGTCTTCGTCGCCTCGCTCACCTGCGAGTCGTGCGGGCTTCGCCCTTCGACGGCCGAGGTGCTGCTGCCGGATGTTCCGCCGTTCGCGGTCTGCGGCGACTGTGCGCCCGTCCTGGCGTACGGCATCGGCATCCCGCTGGAAGGCTCGGACGTCGTCGGCGCCGAGGTCTGGACCGCTCGACCCGGCCGGCTGACCGTCGTCGGCGAGCCCATGCCGACAGAGCCGCCGTCCGCGTCGTCGAACGCCGCCAGCCAGTCCGACAAGTTCGCGCTCGTCGACCCCGGTGACTCGGCGGGGGAGTGGCGGCCGCGATGGGACGGCGACGTCCCGCCCGGCGGATGGTCGGGACGGATCCGGCTGCCGGTCTGCTGTCGGGACATCGTCACCTCGGTCGGCCTGCTCGCACTCGTCGCGATCTCGACCCTGGCGACCTACTGGCTCGGCGGCCGAGACCGGACGGCGTTCGTGCACATGGTCCTCGTCGGCGTCGCTGGGTTCCTGATCACGGCGGCCGTCGACTCCTGGCTGCTCGGACGCCGCGACCGCCGCCGCGTCGCGCGAATCCTCGCCGACCGGCAGGTCGCCGCCAGCCCCCGCGGGGGCGGCGGACCAAGCACCGCCGGATAGCCGGCCACCTCACCCGGCTCGACGCCACTCGTCGACCGAGGCCACTGCGCCGGCCCGGTCGCCCACAGGCCCGGGTGGCGCCCGGAGGAACCCCCGTCCCCGGGCGTCACCCGGCTCCACCAACCACCTCGCCCCGCTCTCCTTGCAGAGCAAACTCCCTGCCTCGCAACCGCTTCGGGTTGACGCGTACGCGTCAACGCCACGGCGGGAGTCCGGCACGCCCTCACACCCGTTCCGTGTCTCTCCCAGGAGTCTCGATGTCCTCGACGTACCTGATCCTGCGGGCCCTGCGGCACCTGCCGCTTCGGGCCCTGTCGGCCGCGGTGATCCTGTTCGCCCTGGCCTGGCTGACCGGCCACCAGCCGCGCCTGCACACCCTCACGGACCACGCCCGCAGCGCCGGCCTGCTCTGGGCCGCCGTCGTCGGCGGGTACTGGACGCTGCGGTGGCTGGCGCCGGCGATCTCGACCCGCCGCTGGGTCGACCGCCGCGACGACGCGAGCGTGCACGCCCGCGGCGTCGCGACCTGGACCGATGTCGGCCAGCACGCTGCGCAGGTCCGCGCCAAGGGCGCCCGGCTGCGCCCCGAGCTGGGACGCCGCACCCGCGGCCTGCGTCGTCCGCTGCGGCGGTTCGTGATCCGCCCCGAGGCGTTCTCGGTGCGGCTCGCGCGGACGAGCTGGCTGCCGGTCGCCAACCACGTCCACGCGTCCTGCGAGGAGGTCACGCTGCGGATCGGTGGCCCGCGGTCGGGCAAGTCCGGGTCGCTTGCTTGCCACGGCCTGGACGCCCCGGGCGCTCTGCTCGTCACCACGTCCCGGACCGATCTGCTCAACGCCACCCGCGACGTTCGCGCTGCCCGCGGCCGGGTCGAGGTGTTCAACCCGACCGGCCTGGGCGACCTCGAGTCGACCGTCCGGTGGTCGCCGATCGCCGGCTGCACGGACTACGCGACCGCGATGCGTCGGGCCGCTGACCTCATCCCGCTGTCCGGGACGTCGACGGACGCCGCACGCTGGGACGAGCAGGCCCGCAGCCTGCTCACCACCCTCCTGCACGCTGCTGCGCTCAAGGGCGGCACGATGCGGACCGTCCTGGGCTGGATCTCCCCGGCGGACGCGATCGCCCGCGACGACATCCTCAACGCCCTGCGCCGCTCCGGCGCCGGCGACCCGGACGGCGCTGGCGTCACGTCGAGCGCCGTGCGGTCGATGGTCGACCAGATCCGTTCGCTCTACCAGACCAACGACCGGACGCTGACGTCGATCACGACGACGCTGCTGCCGCACCTGCGGTGGGTCAACGACCCGACCATCGCCGCGGTCGCCGACGCCGACCTCCGGGACCCGGCCCTGCTCGACGTCGCAGCGTTCGTCTCCGGCGGCCGCGACAGCCTCTACCTGATCGGCCGCGACGGCGGCGCCCACACCCTGATCGGCGCCCTCACCGCCGAGGTCGCCCACCAGGTCCGGATGCACGCCGAACGCCTCGGTGGCCGGCTCGACCCGCCGATGACGGCGCTGCTCGACGAGGCCGCCCTCACCTGCGGGCCGATCCCGCTGCACGACTGGACCGCCGACATGGGCGGCCGCAACTTCACCCTCCACATCGCCGTCCAGTCCCTCGCGCAGCTGCGCGAGGTATGGGGCCCCGACCGCGCCGGCGCGATCCTCGGCAACACCTCAGCGCTGCTTGTCTTCGGCGGCATCAAGTCCGCCGACGACCTGCACGACCTGTCCACCCTCACCGGCACCCGCCTCGTCGCCGTCGACGCGGACGACAACCGGCCCCTCCCGGTGTTCACCCCGGCCGAGATCTCCACCTTGCCCGTCGGCCGCGCCCTGGTCCTGCGCAACGGAATGCGCCCGATCGTCGGCCGAGCCCCGATGGTCTGGGACCGCGAACCCTCCGCTCTCGTACGCGCGATCCGGGCGCTGCTCTCGCTCGTCGCCCGGGTCGTCCAAGCGACGGTCACGGCCGGACGGACGACGATCCGCACTGGCGCCGGGGCGGTCACCGCAGCTCTGACTGCGCGCAATGCGACCCCGCCCGCCGTCGCCGCAACAACGGCCGTCACTGGAACGACGACCGACCGCACTCTCAAGATCGACGCCCGCGACGTCACCGAGGTCGACGATGTCGACGAGGGCGTCCCTCTCAACGACGCCGATGCGAAGCCTGCGGATCGCGAGGCCGCGGTCCTGGCCGAGCTCGAGGAACTCTTCGCCCGCCCCGACCTCGATGTCGACGACGCCGCGCAGGGGCACGGCGCCACCCATACCGACTCCGCCGGCGACGACGTCGACGGCAGGGGACGGACCGACGAGGCGGCCGAGGGCGGTGCCGCCTGATGCGCCGCTACACCACCGCAGGCGTCGACGGCGCCCTCGCCGGCCTGGCCCGAGCCCTCGACGAGCTCCGCGAGGACGTCCGCGCCCTGAGCAAGACCAGCACCGTTCTCCAGGACGACGTCGCCTCCCACACCCGCGCCCTCGCCACCCTCGCCCAGTCCGTCGCCGGCGCCACCTCCTACGCCGCGACCGGCTCGACCGGGGGCGGGAGCGGCCCAACGGACGGCGTCACCAACGAGGTAGCCGAGGACGAGGAGGACGGTGACCCGCCTGGCGTTGCCTGGCTCACGGTCACCGACCCCGCCCAGGCTGTCGCCTGGCTGAGCGACCTCGCCCTTTGGGTTCCCGCGGTCTGGCAGCCGCACCTGCAGACCCGAACCCCCGGCTGCTGGCCCTGGCACCCCGCCGTCGTCGCCGAACTCCTCGTCGTCCGCCACGTCTGGCACGACGCCATCCAGGACGCCGACCCGGCTGCATTGGCCGCCTGGCACGACCGCTGGCGCCCCAGCGCGATGCAGCGCGTTGGCCGGCTGATGGGCGGCTGCGAGCGAGCCGAAGGCCACCACAAGATCGGCGGCCTCGAGCACACCTACGACACGTCCTGCCTCGACGAGCTCGCGGTCTGGTGGGCCACCACCCACGGCACCGACCGCAACCAGCCACCACCCGGGATCTCGAAGGAGGGAACCCAGTGGTGACCCTCCAGTCGTGCCCGTCGGACGGGGACGAACGACGCTCACCGGGACCAGCTACGGCACGCAGCCCTGTTCGGCCCATCCGGTGCGAGGCGGTGCCGCCTGCGGCGTCAGGCAAGCCGTTGCCGCCTGCGGCGTCAGGAAACGCCGTTGTTGGTCACCTTCCGGGGGGCGGTAGCAGCGCCGTCCCCCCACCGCCAGGGCACTCCGGGGCGCATCCGTTCGGACGATCTTTCCCACCCCGCCCACTGGTGCGTGTGGTCGTCGACCGCGCGGGCGTGCCGGTTCGGCTGACGGCGGGGTGCGAGCGGGGTGGGAAAGACCCGCTGCGCTGTCCGCACGGACGACCCCTGCGGCCCTGGCGCCGGGGCCCCTACGACGCCGCTACAGGGCGCCTAAGGGCAGCTGCCCCAACAGAAGGGGCAGCGCCCACACCGCCAAACCCCCTCGCGGCAGGAGCCACCGACATGACCCACACCACCACTGCACAGAACCCCACCCACCCGGCCGAGTCCGGGCTCGCCTCGCCGCTGGTCGCGGCGCTCGAGGCCACCTGGGCCGCGATCCAGCACCGCCACCCCGAGATCCCCGACGTCGTCATCGTCGTCGCCGCCGGGTCCGTCGGCGTCCCGCGCGGGGCCCTGAAGTTGGGCCACTTCGCGGCACGCCGCTGGACCCACGCCGGACCGGGCACCCAGCGCGGCCCGGCCGTCGAGTCCGGCGACGCTGAGCAGCAGGTCGGGATGCCCGAGGTGTTCGTCGGGGGCGAGGGCCTCGCGCTCGGCGCGGTCGACGTCCTGGGGACCCTGCTGCACGAGGCCACCCACGCCCTGGCGCACGTCCGGCAGGTGCAGGACACGTCGCGTCAGGGTCGCTACCACAACCGGCGGTTCCGGAACCTGGCCGAGGAGATGGGCCTGTTCGTCGCCGAGGCCCCCGGGATCGGCTGGTCCGACACCTTCGTTCCCGAGGCCGCCCGTACTGACTACGCGCACGTGCTCGATGCGCTGTCGGCCGCGATCCGGATCCACCGCCGCGCCGAAGGCACCCTCGTCCCGGCCACGCCCGGTGACCAGGACGGCGCCGCCGCGCCCGGTCCGGCCGGTGGCACGGGCGGGACGGCGTCCGGGGCCGGGTCGCGGAACGGCGCTGCTGCGCGGTGCGGGTGTGGTCGACGGATCAGGGTGACCGCGTCCGTCCTCGCGCTCGGCCCGATCACCTGCGGGATCTGCGGCCAGCCCTTCACCATCCCCGACACCCCTCCGACCACCGGCTCCACGGTCGACGAGAGCGACGATGACGCCGACGACGAGGCCGATGACGCCGGGCCAGTCGAGGACGAGGACACGGCGGGGAGCGTGTCGCGGCAGCACTACATCGACACCGGCCACTACCTCGACAGCGACGGCCTGTGCCCCTGCGACGAGGAGGGGGCGGCGTGACCGGGCGCAGCCGGGCCGGGCAGTCCGGTCCGGCCCGCCGGTCCAGCACGCCCGGCCCGTCGGGTCGGCTGTGTCGGCCGGTGCTGGTGGGGTGTCGGGGCAGGGCGACCTGCTCGACCTGCTCGCCGCCGAGACGGCCGCCTCGACGGCGGCCGCCGTCGGGACGTCGCCGCTGACGGTCACGCACATGGTGCTGCCGAACATGGCCCTCGCGTGCGGCCGCGACCAGCTCGAACTCACCCGCGCCGCGGCCGCCGCCCACCACACCGGGCCGGTTGTTGAGCCGGCCGCCGGTGAGGGCGGGGAGACGAGGCAACGGCCGCGGCTCCTGGCCTACTCGCCCGCGCACGTCACCTGCGCCGACTGCCTGGCCGTCGGCGAACTCACCGCGCTGTGCGCGGCGATGCAGTCCCGCCAAGCACCCACCACCTGACCATCCCCGTTCTGACCACCCCGTCCCGCAGACCCGCTGTCACAGAGGAGACGCTGCCATGTCGCAGTTCGCCACGACCGACCCGTCGATCGCCTACTACGCCCACCGCCTCCACGCACCGGCCCCCAAGGGACACCTATTCGCGTCCGTGTGCTGGCTCGTCGTCCGCCACCCCGTCCTGCACCAGCTCGCCGCCCGCATCCCCGGCGCCGTCGACACCGACGGCGACGTCCTGCCCTGGATCCTCGCCGACGCCCTCGCCGACCTCGACACCCACCTGGGCGCCTGGGCCGAGTACACGCGCACCCACCGCGCCCCGCAGGTGCGCAACGAGGCCGACGAACGCCGCTACGACACCTGGGTCGACAACGGCCCGCGGCCGTCGGAGCGGGTCAAGGCGCTCGGGGTGATGTCCCGCACCGAGATCAGCCGCCTTCGCCTGCTCGCCGCGTTCTCCGACGACAAGCCCGTCACCTTCGCCGTCGGCATGCTCTGGGGCTTCGACCCCGCCGGCGAGGCCCTCGTCCGGGACTGGATGACCGCCATCCAGGCCTACCGCGGCGACACCACCCCCATCCCCGCCCCGAACGCGACCGGCAATGACTGACCACCCGACCGTCGACCCTGCGGTCCAGGCCGCCGGTACGGCCGTGGAGGTGTCGGTGGAGGTGTCGGTGGCGGACTGGACCGCCGGCTACGAAGCCGGGTACGCGGCCGGCTACCTCGCGGCCCGCAGCGCCCTCGACGCCGCCGCCCGCGCCCTCGCCGTGCTCCGCCCGTCCCGGGCCGTAGACGTCGCAGGCGCCCGAACCGGCACCCCGGCTGCCGACGAGCCGGACCGCAACGACCCGGCCGCCGTGGCCGCCTACCGCGCCCGGATCTACGCCTCCTGGGGCCTGCCGCCACCCACCGACCCGACAGCCGTCGAGCAGTGCTCCGAGCCAGACGCGAAGGACCGCCGGACCGCCGGAGCCACACCGTGATTGACGCGTACGCGTCAACGCTGACCGTCCGAACTCGCTCTCCTGGAAGGGACCCGTCGTGACCCACCGAGACGCGTACCGCACCCAGCCCACCCGGCAGACCAACCGGCCCGCCACCACAGGCGCCCGCCCGGCTCCCGCCGGCGCTGCCCGGGGCGGCTTCACCAAGTCCGAGCTTGACCTCATCCACGCCACCGCCGCAGCCAACAACTCGTTCATCTGCATCGAGTGCTCCGTCGTCCCGGAGGGCACGTTCCCGCCCACCCCCGACGGCGCGCTCCGGCCCGAGGTCGCGCGGATCATCGCCGGCCTCCGCAGGGACGCACAGCCTGCGCCCCGCTCCGCCGGGCACGGCACCCGCGCCGACCGCGCCGCTGCCCGGTCCGCTGAGCGGCCCGGCCCGGCTGGCGACCGGCTCGCTGCTCGCGTCGACGCGGCCCCAGCCTCCCGAGCGGTCAACGCCGTCGCGTACGACCGGGCTGCGTACGACCTTGAGGCCAGCCGCCACCTCGCGGCCGCCGGCTACCAGGTCGACCTGACGGCAGTCGCCGACGCCGTCCCGGCCGACGGGCTGGAGGCCGGCCGTGGCTGACACCTTCGCTCCGACCGCCGGCGAGGACGGCCGGCGCCGCTGGCCGCTGCTGCTCATCGGTGCCTCCGCCGGGACCGCGACGTGGTCCGGGTGGGTCGGTCTCGGTGAACTCACCGGCTTCGGCGTCGTCCACCCCCTCCCTGGTATCTGGGACGACCTCACCCTCAACACCGCCATCACCCTGCCGATCGGTGTCGAGGCCTACGCCGTCTACGCCCTCGCCGTCGCCACGGACGCGCGACCGCTCACCCGGCTGGCCCGCCGCTGGGCCTGGGCCTCCGCCGCGGGCGCCCTCCTGCTCGGGATGGGTGGGCAGATCGCCTACCACCTGCTCGCCGCCCGGGGCGTCACCACCGCCCCCGCCTGGGTGGTCGCCCTCGTCTCCTCTCTGCCGGTCCTCGTCCTCGGCGCCGCATCCCTGCTCTGGCACCTCGCCGCCGCCACCCCGACGGACACAACGCACGCCGCGACCGCAACTGCAGCTGCACCCGTCCCCGTGTCCCTGACCGTCGTCCCGGATACGGCGCCCAGCACCGCGACGAGTGCACCCGTGGTGACTGCCTCAGCCCGGCCCGCGGTCGCCGCCCAAGCGCCGTACTCACCGGCGCGGCCCGTCAAGGGCCCAGCCGTATCCGGTGCGATCGCCTCCCGCACCCCTGGCCGCTCGGGCGGCGCCCGGTCGACCGTCACGGCGACCGTGGTGAGCCCGTCGGACGACGAGGTGCTCGCCCACCTCGACGCTCAGCCCGCCGGTGAAGACCTCCCGTCGATCCGGGCCCTGATGCGCGACCACGGCATCGGCCAGGCCCGCGCCACCAGGATCCACCGCGAGGCCACCACCCGCCGCGCCCGCGCGACGTCCCCTGTCGCTGGTCGGGGGCATCGCGGCGGCGCCGCGATGCCCCCGCCGACAGGTCCCACCGACGACGACCCGACCACACGGCGACCAGACCGGCAGTCGCGCCACGAGGACGACGACCCGGACACCCACCGGGAGCAGAACCAGACCGACCGGGAGAGCCAGGACAGCGGCCACGAACAAGAGCACCGCGAGGACAGCTAGAACCCGACCAGAGACGACACCGAAGAATCACCGGACAAGATCCACAACTGAAAAGTCCAGAACCAAGATCAACTCAAGATCCGAGAAGTGCGACCAGCCAAAGAGCATTCACCAGACCCATGCATCCCGACCGAGTCGGCCAAGATCAAGATCTACAAAGAATGCGCTACACACGCATTCCCCGAACCCCCGACGGAATGCCGTCATCGCTCCGAGGTCGACCCGACTGATCAACCGGACTCGCAGCGATCGGCGGCCGCAACTCCCCAAGCGCGGGCCGGTCTCCCCGCCGGGTCAGTAGACCGGGACGGCGTGGCAGAGCTGCTGCGCCGGCTCTGGCACGTGCAGCTCGACCGCTCGTTCCCCCTCCACGGAAGGACTTCTGCCTTGTTGAGCGTCACGCCCGGCCACTCGGCCAGCTACCTCACGAACCAGGTCGGCGCCGGCATGGAGTCGTACTACACCGGCGCGGTCGGGGCGGGGGAGCCGCCCGGCGTCTGGCACGGCAAGGGCGCCGAGGCGCTGGGCCTGGAGGGCGAGGTCGACGCCGACGTCATGTCGGCGCTGTACGAGCGCTACCTGGACCCGACCGACGAGCGGTTCACCGACCCCGAGACGAGATACGGCTCGCGCACTCTGGGGAACCGGCCGAAGGAGTACAGGACGCCGGATGCGATCGTCGAGGACCGTACCCGCGAGTACACCACGGAGCACGCGAGTACACCGACGCCGGAGCAGATACAGGCCTGGCGACTCGAGGCGGAGAAGAACGTATCCGCGGCGGCGCACTTCTACGACCTGACGTTCAGCCCGGACAAGTCCGTGACCGTGCTGTGGACGGCGTTCACCCGCGCCGCCGCCGAGGCTGACGCGGCCGGCGACGCCGACACAGCGGCCGGGTGGCAGTGGGCTGCCGACCAGGTCGAGGACGCCCTGATGGACGCCTCCGCCCGAGCGCTCGACTACGTCGAGCGGACCGCCGCGTTCACCCGCACCGGCCGGCACGGCGCCCGCTCCGTCACCGGGCACTGGGCCGACACCCAAGGCCTGACGGCCGCCCGGTTCCGCCAGCACACCTCCCGCGAGGGCGACCCCCAGCTGCACGTCCACCAGGCCGTCCTGAACAAGGTCCAGACCGCAGAAGGCCGCTGGCTCGCCCTCGACGGCGAAGCCGTCCACGCCGCCCGATCGGCGGCCGGCGCGATCGCCGAGCGCGCCCTCGAGCTCGACCTCACGCGCCGCCTCGGGATCCAGTGGGAGATGCGCGAGGACGGCGTCGGTCGCCGCGTCGTCGGCGTCGACCCGCAGCTCGAGGACCTGTTCTCTGCGCGCACCCGCGTCATCGGTCCAGAGGCCGAGCGCCGCCTCGACGCCTTCGAGGCTATGTACGGCCGGCCCGCGAACGCGATCGAGCGGGCGACGATCGTCAAGAAGGTCACCCTCGCCACCCGGCCGGGCAAGACCGGGTTCAGTGAGTCGCCGGACGAGCTCAACGCCCGCTGGCACGCCGAGGCATCCGGCAGCGTCGCCGGCGGACTGTCCGGCCAGGCGCACCGGTTCCGGCACGTCCTCGACCACGCAGCGAGCGCTGCGCGGGTGAGCGCGGCCGCCCTCGACACCGCCGGGTCCGAGGTCGGGTCGGACGTCGAGCAGCTGCTCGCGGATCGACTCGCCGGTGGGCCCGAGGGCCCGGGGGAGGGGGAGACCTTCTCGCTGCGCGCGGTGCTCGCCGAGGCGCTAGAGGCCTGCCATGGGTCGGACGGGAAGTCGACTTTCACCCGGCACGACCTCATCCGCCAGATCAACCTCGCTCTGCCGGACGACCTCGGTGCCCTCGCCCCCGGCGAAGCGGAACGGCTCCTGGAGCACCTCGCCGACGAGGCGATGCAGTCAGCGGACGTCGTCCAGGTGTCCGGGTTCGAGGTCGGGCGCGTCCCGGACTCTGCCCGCCGAGCCGACGGGACCGCCGACACGGTCAACCCCGCCCGGATCGCGTACGCCACGCGCGGGCACCTGTCCGCCGAGTGGGCCGTCCTGCGGTCGGCCGGGGAGCACGGCCGGACGGCGCTGCCACGGTTCGTTGTCGAGGACTGGCTCGAGGCCCAGCCGGTCGGCCAGGCGCTCTCGCCGGCGCAGCGCGAGGCCCTGCTCGGCCTCGCGACGTCCGACGCTGCGGCCGCCGTCCTCGTCGGACCGGCCGGGACCGGGAAGTCGTTCACCGCCGCCGCGTTCGATGTCGCCTGGCGCGATCTCACCGCCCAGCTCGCCGAGCACCGCAACCCCGACGTCCGCGCCCGCTACGGACCCGGCCGCGCCGTCGGCGTCGCCATCACCCAGGCCGCGGCCGACGTCCTGGCCGAGGACGGCGTCACCGACAGCGCGAACATCGCCGCCTTCCTCACCGCCCAACGCCGCCTCACCGAAGGCCGCCCCCTCGCGGGGGACGAGCGATGGCGGCTCGGCCCGAACGACGTCCTGCTCGTCGACGAGGCCTCGATGGCCGACACCGCCTCTCTGAACCGGCTCCAGGCCGCCGCCGACACCGCCGGCGCCCGCGTGGTCCTGATGGGCGACCCGCACCAGCTCGGTCCGGTCGGCGCCGGCGGCATGATGCGCGCCGCCATCGACCGCAACGCCCAGACCTTCACCCTCAGCGAGGTCCGCCGCTTCACCCACGACTGGGAAGCCACCGCCTCCCTCCGACTCCGAGACGGCCACGCCGACGCCGTCACCGACTACGACGCCCACGGCCGCCTCATCGACGCCGGCCGCGAGAAGGACGCCATCGCCGCCATCGCCCGGGCCGCCGCCGCCGACCGGCTCGCCGGCAAGGACACCGTCGTCATCACCAGCAGCAACGAGCACGCCGCCCAAGTCGCGGCCGCCGTCCGCCGCCACCTCGCCGACGTCGGCCACGTCGGCAAAGCCTCGATCCTGCTCGACCGGGACGGGACCACCGCCGGCGTCGGCGACCTGGTCCAGGCCCGCCGGATCGACCGCCAGCTTGGCCTGGTGAACCGCGAGGTCTACCGGATCGACGCCGTCGACGAGCACGGCACCCTCACCGCCACCTGCACCCGCACCAGCCAGTCACACACCATCCCGGCCGATTACGCCGCTGCCGACCTGTCCCTGGCGTACGCGTCGACCGCGCACGGCGCCCAAGGCCGCACCGTCGACACCAGCCACCTCCTGCTAACCCCGACCTCCGACCGGGCCGGCGCCTACGTCGGCCTCACCCGCGGCCGCGAGTCCAACACCGCCTGGGCCATCACCGACACCGGCATCCCCAACCCCGACGCCCCAACCGGGACGACCGTCCACACCGCCCGAGGACTGCTCGCCCGCGCCCTGGCCACCGAGACCGGCGCGGACGAGGCCAGCGCAGGCATGGACCTGCGGGCACGCGCGGACGCCGCAGCCGTCGACATCGCCGACGCTGATGCCCGTGCACGCCGCGACGCCGGGACACTGCTCGGACTCATAGAGGATGAGACCCGCCTCGCCGCCAGGGCCCGCCTCGACGAGCACCTGGACACGCTCACCGCGGAGGGCCTCCTCACGGACACCGAGCGCGCCAGGTTCGGTGCAGAGCAAGGCACAGAGCACCTCGCGAAGCTCCTGCGGGCCCACGAGCACGCCGGCGCCGACGCCCTCGAGCTGCTCCGTGACGGTGTCACGGCCGGGGACTTCACCAAGGTCAACGCCCTGTCTCAGGTCGTCGCCGCTCGCATCGACAAGCGCCACCCGCTGCCAACGCCCGCCGCCTGGCCCCAGGCCCCGGCCGCCGTGCCGACAGACGCCGCGGTGGAGACGAGCAGCAAGGCCCTCCCAGTCCACGACCAGCGCGCGGCCTACCTCGAGCAGCTGCACGGCCTTTACGCACATCGTGCCCGTGAGCTCGGGGCCGAGTTCGCCGCCGTGGCCGACGCCGATCCTGCTTCGCTCCCGAACTGGGTCACCAGAACGCTCGGCCAGCCGATGCCCACCGACGTCCGTACGGAGGACGGGCAGACGCTCCCTATTGACACGTACGCGTCAACAGGCAGCGCGGTAGACGTGGAGCGACCGGCAGCGCTGACCCGGGAAGAGTGGACCGCCCGCGTCGGCGCGGTCGCCGCGCAACGCGAGGCGTCCGGATGGACCCACCCCGACATAGCGCTCGGCCGCTGCCCCGGCGTCTCCACTCCCGAGAAGCGCGCCGCCTGGCACGCGGCCTACACCGCGGCAGGGATGCCCGAAGAACAGCGCCCCGAGGCCGAGATGACCGAAGGCCGGCTCCTCGTCCGCGCCCGCGCCGCCGAACGCGCCCGCGCCATCGCCCCGCCCGCCGTCTACGAGGCCCAACGCGAACGCCACCGTCTCGCCGACCAGGCCGAGCGCGACTCGGTCCTCGCCCGAGCCCAGAGCCGCCCTGACGACGCAGACCAGCTCGCCGCAGCCGCCGCCGAACACCGCTCCGCCGCCACGCAACTCGACGAAGTCGCCGACGCCAGGGCCCGCTGGCTGCTCCATCACACCGAAACGCTCGCCGCCGGGGACAGCGCGCGGGCCGAGCTCTATCGCCGAGGCCTCGGTCCCCGCCTCGAGGCAGACCGCACCAGCGCACAGGAGCTCCTGCAGTACCGCGAGTGGCTCGAGGCCGAAGAACGCGCCCGCATCGAGGATGACGCCCACCGCACCATCACTGAGTCCGATGTCAGCGAGCTCGATGGCGGCGAGGTCCACAGCGCCGAACTCCATGAGGCGGAGGACGTGCGCTGGGCTGGGTGGCGTCGCACCGAGGGCCTGCCGCGCGGGGTTACACAGGTCGAGCGGCAGCAGATCATCGATGCCGCCGCCGTCCACGGCCTTGAGATCGACGTCCAGACACCGGTCGTGCCGGACACCGACGCCGCCAGGACGGACGAGAGCCTTCGCCCGCCGGTCGCCGCAGCCCTGGCCGATATCGAACACCTCGCCAGCGCCGGGCTCGGCCGCCCCGGCACCGCCCGCCGAGTCAGCGAACCCCGCACCGGCACCGAGGACGACGCAGGCGGGCCCTCAGCTGTCGCTTCGTTGACCGCCGGCGCGGCCACCGCGGAAGTTGAGGCCGCGGCGGCCGCCGCGGTGCGAGCCGCCGAGCGCCTGGCTGACGAGGCCAGCCAGAACGCCGCCGCAACTGCCACCGAGGATCTCGCGGACGACGGTCGCGCTTCCTCCGCTCGCACCGAGGACACTGCTGATGACGGCTCGTGGGACGCGCGTCGGTCCGCCCAGATCAATGCGGAGAACGACGCCGTCGCCCAGACCGGACGTTGGCACGACGCAGGCGCTGAGGACCACGGCGTGGACTACGGCGCCGACAACGGCATCAACGTCGCAGCGTCGTCCGGGGGGCTCGGCGCCGAGGACGGCGTCGCGTAAACGGCCGTCAGGTTGACGACGGTGCCGCCGAGGGAGTCGGCGAGGGTCCCGGCGACAGGCGCCAGGTTGGCGCCGTCGCCGGCCCTGAGCACGACAGGAACCCGACGCCGATTGCGTTCCGTGCCCGGTCTCCGCGACGGTCGCACGGCTGCCCTCGTAGAGCCATCGGAAGCCGCTTGTCCGGGTCGGCGTACTGCCAGGTCCGTCGAGCCGTGTCCGGATCCGTCAGGCACACCAGGAGGTGCTGTCCGCGCCGAGCCTTCCGGTCGCCCTTGGTGCAGCTTGCGCCGACCAGTTTCTGCGGCAACGAGACCGGAGCGAGGAACTTGGTCGACGTCGGATCGGGACCCGACGTCGCGCCTGAGCGCGGCGTCGGCTCCGCTGTGCGGGTGGCTGAGTCGGCGACCTGATCGGCAAGCGTCGACCCGATGACCTGGCCGAACATCTCGCCCATCGCGCCCACCAGACCGGTCGCCACAGCAACCAGGAACAGGCCCAGAACCGCCAACCGCGCGACCAGCGACCGCCGACCCATGCCCGGCCGCCCTCCGGGCCGGCTGTTCCGCCCGGCTGCACGGCCCGAGGGCCGACGACGCACGCTGCCAGATCGCGCACCGGATGATGGCTTCCTCGACGAGCCGCGGCCGGCAGACACCGCCGCGGCGTGCTCGTGCGCGAGCCGGCGCGCGAGCTCGGCGACCGCGGGGGAGGCCCCGCGTACCGGGAGAACTCCCCACGTGTCCGCGTCCCGGGACACCGCGAAGAGCGCCTCGACGGCCGCCGAGTCGAGCAGCTCAGGTTGGTTCGACAGCCAGTCGACCAGATGCGCCGCGTCGAGCACCTGCACGTCTGTGGGTGCTGCCTTGAAAGTCAGACGCGCACCGACCACCGCGATCACCGGCCGGACGGGCACATCGCGCCCCAGACGCGCCGCGAGCCGTGAGGAGACCCTGTCGCCCTCCGCGCGAGCTCGCGCCAGATACGGCTGGAACGTCCCACCGAGGTAGATCGCACCACCGCCCGCCCCGGCCCCGGCGACGTGGACGCGCTGCCCGCGATGGTGCTTGGTGTTCACGGTGAACACCCCGCCCGGGCCGATCACGAGATGGTCGACGTCCGCCCCGCCGGCCCCCACCCGAACGCTGTGCAGCACCTGCCACCGGACCGAGTCCAGGCGGGCGAGCTCCAGCGCCAGTTCCTGCTCACCGACGAAGCCCGCAGCGAAGGGCAGCACCCGAGCCCGCTGTACCTCTGTCAATGATCCGTCGGGACCTGCCGCGGCGAACACTGCGGCGATCTCCTCGAGCAACGCCGCACCGGGCACCTGAGCGGCCAAGTCGACTCCCTGCGCCGTCGCCGACGTGGTCGTCGACTCCGCCGCAACGAAGTTGCTGGCGCTCTCGAGCACCGGCAGCTCGCCGAAGCGTGCTAGGGCAGTCTCCAGCTCGGCCCGGCCGGTGCTCATCCACTCGCTGAGGATCCAGGACTGCTCGCCGGTCGTGACGTCCGCGACCACAGCGGCCGTCCCGTCATCCTGGTAGCCGAAAACCCGCGTCGACGAGGAACTCTCCCGGTAGAACCGCACCTCGTGCCCCCGCGTCTCTCGCCCGCCCCGAGGGCATCGAACCTATGAAACAGAGCGGCGCCCGTCCCGGGGATGCCTCGAAACCCGGCAGAACAGCCGATTCTCAGATCGTCGGCGCTACGCGCTGAAACCGTGCTCGTCACGCCTCGGCGGGCCGTCGATCAGTGACGCCGGCAGCGGCACCCACCAGAACGTTCGACGCAGCCCGAGGGAGAACTCCAGCGCGTCGGCGACCCCACCCAGGTAGTACCAATCCGAGGACTCGCGCTCGGCTCGGCCGCGACGCGCGATCGTGACCTCCAGCTCGTCGACGAGGCCGTGCTGGGACCGGTCGACGAACCGCTGACCGCTGGTTGGCGACACCAGCACCACCCCCAGCACCCAGTGCAATGTGTCCACGGTTCCCGAAGCGACCTGCTGATGTAGTTCGCGGCTCTGCGGCTCGAGGCCGAGCGAGTCCTCGAACCGGGCGTCCCACTGGATAGCCCTGGCGACGTCGGCCAAGAACCACAGATCAACTTCGTGCTTCAACCAATCTGGCGCGCCAACACTGCCCAGGTAGCCAGTCGCTGACATGCGAGCCTCCTATCCGCTGCCTGCTGCTTCAGGCCGTCTGCATTATGTGAGCCGCCTCCGACAACCGTGGCGAGTCGGCCCCCAGACATTCGCTGCGGTTGCCGGCAGCGAGTACATCCATGCGAGGACTGCACTAGCGTGAGCCACATCGAGCGAAGGGGAGTCATGGCCAAGTACTCGGTGACGCAGTCGGCAGTCACGCAACTGCTCTCGGACGTCAAGAGCGACAAGATTGCGATTCCAGAGCTCCAGCGCCCCTTCGTCTGGGACAGCGTCAAGGTCCGTGATCTCATGGACTCCCTGTATAAAGGTTATCCCGTTGGATACCTGATTACGTGGCAGTCCGTGGGGGCCAAATTGAAGGGTGGGCAGGTTGCTGCTCACCAGCAGATCCTCATCGACGGCCAGCAGCGCATCACCGCGCTCCGGGCTGCGGTTGCCGGCCTCAAGGTCATCGACAAGAGATACAAGCAGATCAGGATCATCATCGCGTTCAATCCTCTGACGGAGGAGTTCGCGACCGCAACGCCAGTCATTCGCAAGGATCCGCAGTGGATCGCAGACATCAGTGAGTACTTCAACTCTGACTCGCCTCTATCGTTCGCCCGGGAGTACCTTGAGCGCAATCCCGGGGTGGACGCGAAACTGTTTGAAACTAGTCTCGCCCGTCTGGGCAGCATTCAGAATGCTCAGATCGGAATCATCGGCCTCGCCGATGATCTGGACGTTGAGACTGTGTCGGAGATCTTCATTCGTATCAACTCCAAGGGTGTACCGCTTAGCAGTGCCGACTTCGCCATGAGCAAGATAGCCACCTATGGTGATCGTGGGCGGAATCTTCGAAAGCTCATCGACTACTTCTGTCACCTGGCCGTCGCTCCCCATGCGTACAGCGACGTGCTGGAGAACGACACTGAGTTCGCGGCGACCCCATACCTCAAGGCGATCAGTTGGCTGAAGGATGAGGCTGAGGATCTATACGACCCTCAATACAGCGACATCATTCGAGTAGCTGGGCTTGTCGGCTTCCACAGGGGCAAGGCGTCAAGCATCGTGAGTGAACTTTCAGGCCGTGACCCTGAGACGCGCAAGGTTGATGAGGAGCGGATCCCACTCGCCTACGACAAGTTGGAGCGGGCCCTGCTGGAGATCGTTCGGAAGTATCATTTCGACAACTTCCTTATGCTGATCAAGTCGGCAGGGTTCATCACGTCGGGAATGGTCAACTCGCGCAATGCGCTCAACTTCGGCTATGCGCTTTATCTCAGGCTGCGTCAAGACGAGACGATGAGCGAGGGAGAGCGAAAGCGTATCGTAAAGCGCTGGTTCGTGATGTCTATGCTGACTGGACGGCACTCAGGCAGTTTTGAGTCGACCTGGGAGCAAGACATACGCCGTATCGGTGACCAAGGTGCCGCCAACTACCTCAAGCAAGTGGAAGACTCTGAGCTCTCTGACGCGTTCTGGGCCGTGACTCTGCCTGCGGCATTGGAAACGACTAGTACCGTAAGTCCGTTCTTCCAGACGTTTCTCGCGGCTCAGGTTGTAAACAACGCGCGCGGATTCTTGTCCAAGGCGATCACCGTGTCCGCCATGACTCAACAGTCCGGCGACATCCATCACATCGTGCCGAAGGATTATCTTCAGAAGAATGGCTTTCCGGATCGAGGCGACTACAACCAGGTCGCCAACTTCGCACTTACAGAGACGTCGATCAACATCAGCATCAGCAACAGGCCGCCGGCACAGTACATGGCAGAGATGATCGCGCAGGTACAGTCCGGGGTGCTGTCCCTAGGAGAGATCACCAACGAGGACGATCTTCTCGCAAACCTCGCCGAGAACGCCGTCCCGGAAGATCTGATCAATGTTACGGCTGGAGACTACCCAGAGTTTCTGGTTCGTCGTCGCCGCCTGATGGCGGCCATCATTCGCGACTACTACCAGGCGCTGTAGTGATGAAGGCATCGGTCGCACCTGCGTGATCGATGGTGTGGTCGCAGCGGACACGTCAGGCGATGCGATCGGTGCGCGCCAAGGACGCGCGGCTCCCGGCGGTTCTGGGCTGGTCGCGTCCGGAGAAGGTACGAGACTCGTGTAGGTGAGCCCCCTGGACTCGGCGCCCGCTCTAGCCTCGGGTGTGTGTTGACACGTCTTCGCGGCTGGTGCCTAGCGTCTGAGGTTCGATAGTGGCGACCGTCGATTACCGTCCACAAGGGCTCGGCTTCGTGGTGAGGCTGGAGGCCGGGAGTCTCCAGCTATGCGTGGAAGGTCGAGGAGTCGGTGACGGCGACTCGCAAGTCTCTGGTGATCCTGAGCTCACTCGGAATGTTGCCCTCATGGCGCTAGCGCTGGGGTTCGCCGCCAACGAGATGGCCTACCGCAGGTCGCGCGCCGCCGAGAAGCGAGCGAGTCATCGTGCGGCCGCCGACGCGGCAAGGAAGGACCTGCTCGGCCTCGCTGACATGGTCGTCCGATTGGGAGATCGCACGGTCACCGCCTGGTGCTCGGGGTGCTTCGAGAAGACGAGCCATCAACACGTCCGTGGCGCCGAGCGTCCGTTCCGCACCTACCTTTGCTGTACGTGCGGAACGCCGACCGTCAATTGCGGCGTCCCCGGGTGCGCCCACCATGCGACCCTCACGACGAGGGCTCGCGTGAACATGGGCTACTGCGCCGCACATCGTCACGCGATCCCAGGCTTCGAGAAGATTAGGTCGAAGATCGAGACGCTAGGCGACTCCAAGGACTTCTTGAGCTTCGAAGTCCGTAACGCCGCTCGCATCACCAAGATCACAGTAGGGACGCTCGGAACTGCGGCAGTGGTGGCGCCAATGGCGTTCTTTGCCGCCCCGGCCGTCGGCGCAGCGCTGGGGAGCTCGATGCTGGGCGGGTCGCTAACCGGCGCTGCTGCGACGAGTCATGGTCTCGCGATGCTTGGAGGCGGCGCCGTTGCTTCAGGTGGCCTCGGGATGGCAGGAGGCGCCGCGGTTGTGACCGCAACAGGTACTGCGCTTGGCGGGGTCCTGGGGGCCACTACCGTGACTGCATACGCGGGCGCAGACCCGTCCTTCGGTATCGAACAGATGAGATCAGGGACCGGGAGTCCAGTGGTGTTCGCGACCGGTTTCCTCACCGAAGGACAGGCGGGCTGGAAGGAGTGGCAGCGTCTCGTCGACACTCGGTACCCGGACGCACCCGTGTACCAGGTGCACTGGGGTGCGAAGGAACTCAAGCACCTCACAGCGCTCGTTACGTCAAGCACGGTTAAGGCGGCCGTCCATGAGATCGTCGCCCAAGGTGCTCGACGGGGGAGTAGGAGCTTTGGACTTCCTGGAATCGGCTGGCTGCTGGGCCTTCACGGCGTGGCTACGAATCCTTGGACCATCGCGAAAGTAAGGGCCGGGATGACTGGAGCCGCGCTGGCAGACCTGATCTCTCGGAGCGTTGAAGGTCCGTATGTGCTCATGGGGCACAGTCTGGGCGCCCGAGTCATGGTCACGGCAGCGTTGGCCTTAGGAACCCGATCCGGCCCTTCGCGAATCGAGGCGATGCACCTTCTCGGTGCAGCAGTGGGACGCGACGGGGATTGGCGATGCCTCGATCAGGCCGTCTCAGGCCATGTATGGAACTACTGGTCCGAGAATGACGGAGTCCTTCGCTGGCTGTATTCGCTCGCTGAGGTGGGGGAGACCGCGGTGGGTCAGGCCGGATTCAAGTCCAAGTTCGCACGAATCAAAGATCGCAATGTCACTCGCCATGTGTCAGGGCACTCTGCGTACATCTCGGGGGTCACGCTTCAAGGAGAGTAGAGTTGAGCGGTCAGCTCTCGACGCGTGAGGCCGCCGCCGAAATGGACACCGCGTTCACGCAACCAGGGGCACGTGTTGCAGCGCAGGCCCGCGTTACTCTGGCACTGCCCACTCACGCTTCTTGGAGGCCCGGGACGGGCGAGATGGCATCCGCGCGTCAAATTCTTCGGCGGCCGCGCGGCCGGCGTCTGCAACCCAGGCCGCGTACGCCCGAAGAGTAGTGACACCTCCGCCTCCATGCCCCAGGCGGCCGGCGACGGTGCGGAGGTCGACGCCAGCAGCGATGAGCTCCGTCGCGTTGTAGTGACGCAGCTTGTGGAACGTCGTCTCTATCGCGAGGCGCTCTACCAGGCGGTTGTATCGCTGGGTCACGGTGCCGGGTAGCAGCGGCTGGGAGCAGTCGGGGTCGTTGGAGAACAGGTATGCCTTGTCGCTCAGGCGGATCGCCAGCTTCCTGGCTGCCTTGTTCTGCCGCTCGAGCATCGCGTCGAGCAGGGCGGCGGTTTCCTGGCCCAGCGCGACCCTGCGCTGCTGATGAGTCTTCGTGTCCTTCTCGCGCAGGGAGTTCCGCGATCCGGTCACGCTGGCTGGGATCGTCAGTGTGCGAGTGGCAGCGTCGTAGTGGCTGCGCTTGAGCGCGCACAGCTCGCCGCGCCGGGCGCCGGTCGTCATGGCCAGCCAGACCAGGGTCCCCCAGTCCTCGTCGAGCCACGCCTCGTTGAGAATCAGTGCAGCCTGCTCGGGTGTGGGTGGTGACGGGTTCGGACGTGGCGGGGGCGGGGGAGACGCTGCCCCGGCGGGCGTAACGCTGATCCAGTCCCATCGCACGGCGCGATCGAACGCGCCGGAGAGAATCCAGTGGATCTGTCGGACGGTGCCTGCGGCCAAGGGCTTGCAAGCGTGCGGTCGGCACTTGTCGGTACATGCGTGCTCGCCGCTCAGCCGGTGGTCGACCAGGCCCTTTGCGCCCTTGCAGCGTCGCCGGCAGCGTCGGAGCTGGGCGTAGAGGGAGTCGAGGGTCTCGCCGTCGACCCGGGCGAGCGGCAGGTGGCCGATGACTGGTCGAACATGGCGGTCTACATACGACCGGTAGGTCTTGGCGGTGTTCGGATCGACGTCGAGAACCTCGAAGTACCGGTCGAGCAGCTGGTTCATCGTGGCGCTCGTCTTGGGATGCCGCCGTTCAGCGACCTGGTTCAGCAGTCGAATGCGAGCCCGCTCCGCCTGTGTCGCCGCGCGCGGGCCGGCGGGGATGACTTCATCGAGGTATCGGCGGCGGCCGGTCACCGAGTCGTAGCCGGCGTAGACGCGCACCCGTAGTGCGCCGCTGGAGAGCTGCTCGATCGAGCCGCGCGCACGTCGTGGTCGCTGCTGTCCTACCGCCATGGTGCGAGCGTAAGTTCTGTTCGCACCACATTTGATCCATGGAGTCGCTATCGGACGATCATGATTCGGCTATCGTTGCAGGTCAGAGGCTGCGCGCCCGGCAGGGGTCGAACCTGCGACCATCGGATTAGAAGTCCGCTGCTCTGTCCACTGAGCTACGGGCGCCCGGGCCGCCGGCGGTCGACCCGCCCCGGCCCTCCGCAATGCTGCCACGAAGCGGCCCCCGCGTGGGCGGGCGACAGAAGGCCGGCGGCGGCCCGCGCCGGACGGCGGGCGGGTCCGGGGACTGAACGTCCCGCCGGCGGGCATGGGGCGGTCAGGGCACGAACCGCGGCTACAGCCCGCGCGGGATCCGGTAGGCAGCACCGACGAGCGGTGACTGTATGTCGCCAAGGAGGTCGGAAGTGTGATCATGCGGGGTGCTATATGACGGAATGTGATGGTCGCCGTGGGATGCCCGGTGATCCGATGCACGGATACCGTCGCGCTTTGGCAAGATGAGCCTCCGGGGCGCGGTCCGAAGCGTCGTGACGGGGCCGGTCGGCAGGTGCGTGAGCACGGCCGATGTCGTCTCGTCATGGTCGGCGCGCGCTCCCTGGCCCGAGGGGGTTCCGCTATGCACGGGAAGGGGACGCGTGGACACGCAGGCTGACGCCGTCCGCGAACCGTCGCCGTCGGGCACCCTCAGTGACGCCGTACCGACCGCGCCGACGGCTGAAGCGGCCGCCGCGACCGCCGTGGAGACCGCACCTGCGACAGGTGAGCAGGCCGCGCCGTCCGCCCCGGCACCTGCGTCGCCCGTCGCCGCGACCCCGCCCGTCGGCGTCGCGCCCGCGGGCCCGCCGCCGGTCCTCGACCACCCCGGGATCCTCGAGTCCAGCGAGCGGCTGCGCGAGGCGGTCTCGGCGCTGCACCTGCCGCTCGTCGTCGAGGACGTCGACCAGTCGCGCGTCGACCGGGAGCGGCTCCAGGCGCAGCTCGACGACTACCTGCTCCCGCGGCTGCGCCGGATGGACGCGCCGCTGCTCGCCGTCATCGGCGGCTCGACCGGCGCCGGCAAGTCGACGCTCACGAACTCGTTGGTGCGCAAGGAGGTCACGCGGTCCGGCGTGCTCCGGCCGACGACCCGCTCGCCGGTCCTCGTGCACCACCCGTACGACTCGGGTGCGTTCCTCTCGCAGCGGATCCTGCCGAACCTTGCGCGGGTCACCGCGGAGGCGCCCGAGCCGATCCAGCCGATCGACGTCGACGCGCCGCGGATCACCGCGCTGCGGCTCGTGCCGCACGAGGGCGTCCCCGCAGGGCTGGCGATCATCGACGCCCCCGACATCGACTCGGTCGTCGACACCAACCGTGAGCTCGCCGTCCAGCTGCTCGCCGCCGCGGACCTCTGGCTGTTCGTGACGACGGCCTCGCGCTACTCGGACGCCGTCCCGTGGGAGATGCTGCGGACGGCCTCCGACCGGGGTGCGTCCGTCGCCGTGATCCTCGACCGGGTGCCGCGCGAGTCGATCCGCGAGGTCCGGACCCACCTGGCGACGCTCCTGCGCGACCGCGGGCTCGCGTCGTCCCCGCTCTTCACGATCCCCGAGGCGCGCCTGTCCGACGGCTTCCTGCCCGACGCCGTCGTCAAACCGCTGCTCACCTGGCTGCAGCGGCTCGCGAAGGACGCCCGCTCCCGGGACGTCATCGTCCGGCGGACCCTCGCCGGTGCGCTCGACAGTCTCCGCGAGCGGGTCTACGTCGTCGCGGACGCCGCGGACGCCCAGCGCGACGCCGACGCGGCGCTGCGCGAGGCGCTCCAGGCCACGTTCGCCGAGAACACCGGCGTCCTGCGCGAGCGCCTGTCCGACGGCACGATCCTGCGCGGCGAGGTCCTCGCCCGCTGGCAGGAGTGGGTCGGCACGGGCGAGTTCATGCGGACGCTCGAGTCGAGCATGGGCCGGATCCGGGACCGGATCACCGCGTCGCTGCGCGGCAAGCCGGCACCGGTCGAGCCGCTCGGCGAGGCCCTCCAGACCGGCGTCCAGGCCATCGTCCGGGCCTCCGCCCAGGCGACGCTCGAGCAGTCGGTGCTCGGCTGGCGCGCGATCCCGGCGGGAGCCGCGCTCATCGAGCGGGCCGCGACGACGACGACGCTCGCGCCGGACTTCGAGGTCCGGCTCGCGCGGGCCGTCGCCGAGTGGCACGCCGGCGTCGTCGAGCTCGTCCAGGTCGAGGGCCAGAGCCGCCGGCTCACCGCCCGCGCGCTCTCGCTCGGCGTCGACGGCACCGCCGCGATCCTCACCCTCGTCGTCTTCAGCCACACCCTCGGCGACGGCAACGACTCCGAGGCCGCGGCCGGCACCGCAGCACTGGCGAACCGGATGCTCGTCGCGGTGTTCGGCGAGCAGGCGGTGCGCAGCCTCACGGCGAAGGCGCACGCGGACCTCGTCTCCCGGGTCGACGCCCTCATGGAGTCCGAGCGGGCCCGCATCGTCGGCGTCCTCGACGCCGCCGGGGTCCTGCACGACGCGGGGGACCGGCTCCGGGCCGCGGTCGGCGCTCTGGAGGAGGCGCGGTGAGCAGCGGACCGACGACCCTGCCCACGAGCAGCCCGACCGACGAGCCGTCGGGCGCGGACCCCGCGGCCGAGCGCGCGTCGTCCGGGCGATCCGGCGGACGCCGTCGCGGCGCCCCCGACATCGCCGCCCGGGTCGAGGCCGTCGAGCAGGCCCTCAAGGTCGGTGGCGACCGCTTCGAACCGGCCGCGGTCACCCAGGCCCGGCACGCACTCGAGCGCACCGGTGAGCGGATGCGGCTCGGGTCGCGGCACACCGTCGTCGCCCTCGCCGGCGCGACCGGTAGCGGAAAGTCGAGCCTCTTCAACGCTCTCGCGGGCATGGACCTGTCGGACGTCGGAGCCCGCCGTCCGACGACCGGCAAGCCGGTCGCGTGCGTCTGGGGCACGGACACCGCCGACCCGCTCCTGGACTGGCTCGACGTCCCGGGCCGGCACCGCACGGCGCGCGAGTCGGTGCTCGACGGGCAGCGCGAGGCGGCCCTCAACGGGCTCGTCCTGCTCGACCTGCCCGACCACGACTCGACGAACGTCACGCACCGGCTCGAGGTCGACCGCCTGGTCGACCTGTGCGACCTGCTCGTCTGGGTCGTCGATCCGCAGAAGTACGCGGACGAGGTGCTCCACGCGAACTACCTGCGCAAGTTCGTCGGGCACGAGTCGGTCATGCTCATCGTGCTCAACCAGGTCGACAAGCTCGGCCCGGCCGGCACCGAGACCTGCCTGACCGACCTGCGCCGGCTGCTCGACGCCGACGGGCTGGGCCCGGTCAAGCTCGTCGCGACGTCGGCGACGCGCGGCGACGGTGTCGAGGACCTGCGCAGCGTGCTGTCGGACGTCGTCCGGCGGCAGGCGACGACGGCGCAGCGTGCTGCTGCCGACCTGGACGGCGCCCGTGAGGCGCTCGAGAAGAGCCTGTCGCCGACCGAGCCGGACGCGCGTGCCCTCAACGGCGCCGACGAGCTCGTCGGGGCGCTGGCCGCGGCCGCCGGGCTGCCCGTCGTCCTCAACGCCGTCGAGACGGACTACCGGCGCCGTGCAGGAGCCCTCGTCGGCTGGCCGCTCGTGCGCTGGTGGCACGCGCTGCGCCCGGACCCGCTGCGCAAGCTGCGTCTCGGGGAGGCCGAGAGCGAGCTGCGCCGGCTGACCCGGCGTTCGTTGCCGGCGATGTCGCCGTCCCAGCAGGCCCGGGTCGAGATCGCCGTCCGGGCCGTGACGTCGTCGGCGGCGAACGCGCTGCCCGCCCGGTGGGGCGACGCCGTGCGCAAGGCGTCGACGGCCCCCGGGGCGGACCTGGCCGAGGCGCTCGACGGCGCCGTCATGTCCGTCGACCTCGAGTACGCGCCGCCGCCGTGGTGGTCGGTCGTGCGCGTCGTGCACTACCTGCTCGCCGCGGCGCTGGCCGTCGGGACGGCGTGGTTCCTCTACCTGTTCGTCATGGCGGCCGTGGGGACGTTCCCCGAGACCCCGACCGTGGGGCCGTTCTACGTGCCGTCGTGGCTCTTCTACGGCGGTCTCCTCGGCGGTCTCGCGCTGGCCCTCGGCTCGCGCTGGGCCGTGCGCGTCGGGGCGCGGCGGCGCCGGGCCAGGGTCGCGGCGCTGCTGCGGCAGGCGGTGTCCGCCGTCGCGTTCGAGCACGTCGTGTCGCCGGTCGCCGAGGTCCTCGCGGACCACCGGGCCGCGCGGCAGGCGCTCGAGTCCGCACGCTGAGACGCTGACCGCGTCCGGGACCTCTTCCGCGCGAACGGGTCCGGACGACCTGGCGGGCTCGACCCGTCCACAGTTCCGCCGTTCGTCCCACTGTCCACAGCCGCGGGTCCGGGCCCAGCGCGACGTCGGTCGTCCGCGGTGGACTGCCTCCATCGACCCGGCGCCGCGCCGGGCGGAGGAGGATGAGATGAACGAGACCCACGTGACCCTGACCGGCGTCGTCGCGACCGTCCCGGAGGTCAAGTCCCACGACGGCACCCGGCTGCTGAGCTTCCGCTTCGTCTCGACCGAGCGCCGGTTCGACCGGGCGACCGGCGCCTGGGTCAACGGCGCCGAGACCTGGGCGACGGTGACGTGCTGGCGGGCGCTGGCGGTGAACGCCGAGCAGTCGGTGCGGGTCAAGGACCGGATCATCGTCAAGGGCCGGTTGCGCACCGACCAGTGGACCGGTCAGGACGGCGGTCGCCGCAGCGACGTCAAGATCACCGCTGAGGCCCTGGGGCCGGACCTCGCCTGGGGGACGGCGACGTTCGAGCGGTCCCGCGGCACGGCGGCCGCCGAGGTCGAGGCGGTCGTGGCCCGCCTCGAGGCCGAGGTCGCCGACATGCCCGTGGTCCTCGGGGAGGAGGCCGGGCCGGGGGTCCCCGCGTCGGCCGCCCTGCCGGTCTACGCCGCCTTCCCGCCGCTCGACCCGGACGAGGAGGACGACGACCTCGACGAGGACGAGGACGACGAGGACGAGGGCCAGGCGCTGCTCGACGCCCGCGAGCTCGTGGGGGCCGGCACGAGGTTGACCAGGTCGTCGAAGCGGGCGCTGAC
>NZ_MWLL01000196.1 GCF_002198675.1 Kineosporia sp. R_H_3
CTGCGGGTCGTCGTCCGGCAGCGCCGGGTCCGGGAGGCAGATCTCGCCCCGTCGGACGGCGAGCAGCGTGCGGACGCCGAGCCCGGCGACCACCAGGCTCAGGACGGCCAGGACGGTCGAGCCGAGCCACGTGAAGCCTGGTCCCGGCCCGGCGGCGCCGGCCCCGAAGAACGCGGACGCGGCAGCGGCGAGCGGGAACGTGTACGCCCAGCCGGAGATCGCGAACGGCAGGCGGACGAGCGCGGGTGCCTGCGTGGCGAGCAGCAGCAGCTGGAAGAGCGTGACGTCGAGCAGGATCTGGCTCGGCGCGTCCCCGAAGATGCCGCCGAGGCGCACCCAGGCCAGGGCGGCGACAGCGGGCGGTGCCACGAGGACGGCGAGGGTCGGCGAGAGCCGGCCCGGCAGCGCCCCGCCGAGGACCAGCCGGCCCAGGACGATCGGCAGCAGGGCCAGCCAGTAGACCAGCCCCACGGAGAAGAAGAACCACGAGATCTGCCCGGGGCCGTGCGCGACCCCTGCGAGCGGCACGACGAGGTTGCCGACGACGGGGATGAACCACGCCGGGTGCACGTGGTCGAGCGTGAACCGCGGGTCGCCGATCCAGGTCCGCAGGACGTCGAGGGTGAGGACGAGCTGTGCCGGTGCCCCCACCCACCACAGGACGGCGGAGAGCGTCGGTGCCGTGTCGAGGAACGCTGCGGAGAGGATGACGAGGGCGATCGTCGCGGTGGGCACGAAGGCGAGCTTCACCGGGTGCCGCCACTCGGCCCGGACTGCGGGCAGGTGGCGCACCACCTTCGCGAGGTAGGCGCTCGCGACGACGGCGAGGACGGCGGCGGCGAGCCAGGCGAGTGCGGTCCCGACGGCGGGGGTGACGTGCCCGGTGCGGGCGGCGCGCTGCCAGGCGAGCGACGTGCCCGCCAGCCCCATGACGACGGCGAAGACGGTGACGGGCAGGTGCTCCAGACGGGCCCTGGCCCCCGCCGCGGGTGCGGCGGGGGCCAGGGCTGCGGTGTCGGTCACGAGGTTGCTCCGGGGAGGCGGCGGCTGGCGGTCAGGCGCTGACGGGCTCGTTCATCGCCTGCCAGGCGGCGAACCCGCCGACCAGGTCGGACACGTCGCTGCGGCCGGCGTTGCGCAGCAGACTCGCGGCGACGCTGGAGCGCCAGCCGCCGGCGCAGTGCAGGACGACGGGCCGCCCGGCCGGGATCTCGTCCATCCGGCGCCGCAGCTCGGCGAGCGGGATGTGCAGGGAGCCGGGGATGTGCCCGCCCTCGCGCTCGCCGATGTTGCGCACGTCGACGACGACGGGCGCGTCCGCGGCGTCCGCGGCCTCGCCGGTCGTCAGCTCGGCGAGGCGGCCAGGGGTGAGCCGGCTGCCGTGGTCGACGTCGCCCGGGCGGTCGAGCATGACCGCCTCGGGCCGGGCGAGGTAGCCGACGACCTTGTCGAAGCCGATGCGGGCGAGCCGGGTCGCGACCTCGGCCTCGCGGCCGTCGGGGGCGACGACGACGACCTCCTGGTCGGCGGTGAGCACCATCCCGGCGGTCTCGGCGAAGCGGCCGTCCGCGGGGACGTTGAGGGACCCGCGCAGGTGGCCGGCAGCGAAGTCGGTGACGTCACGGGTGTCCAGGACGGTCGCGCCACGGCTCACCGCGGCGTCGAACGCGGCGGCGTCGAGCGCCGGGACGGCGGCGTCGGCGTCGTAGACCTCGCGGTTCTTCCGGTTGAGGATCGCGTCGTAGACGAAGTACTCGGGGGCCGACGGCTGCCCGGCGGTGACGAGGGTGACGAAGTCCTCCTGGCTCATCGGCTGGCAGGCGTAGTTGAGCAGCCGCTGCTGGCCGATCGTCGACTGCCGCTCCGTCGAGAGGTTCTTGCCGCACGCCGAGCCCGCGCCGTGGGCGGGGAAGACGCGGACGGCGTCGGGCAGGCCCATGAGCTTGCGCTGGATCGAGTCGTACAGCTGGATGCCGAGCTCGTCGGCGGTGACGCCGATCGAGGCGAGCAGGTCGGGGCGGCCGACGTCGCCGATGAAGAGGGCGTCACCGGTGAGGACGCCGTAGGCCACCTCGTCGTCCGCGTGCTCGTAGACCAGGACGCTGATCGACTCCGGGGTGTGGCCCGGCGTCTCCATGATCTCCAGGGTGACGTCGCCGAGGGAGATCCGCTCGCCGTCCGCGAGGGCCCGGGTCTCGAACTCGGCCTGGGCGACCCGGCCGTAGCCGATCCACGCACCGGTCGCCTTCGCGAGCTCGAGGTGCCCTGAGAGGAAGTCGGCGTGGAAGTGGGTGTTGACCATCCCGACGATCGTCAGGCCCTGGGCCTTCGCGTCGTCCAGGTACTCCTGGACGTCGCGGCGCGGGTCGACGACGACGGCCTGCCCGGTCGAGGTGTCGCCGACGAGGTACGAGGCCTGGGACAGGCAGTCCACGTAGTACTGCGTGAACACCATCGTCGAGGGGCGGGCCGTGGCCGGGGGGGTCTGGGGGTCGGACATCTGCGTCTCCTGACGGCTCGGGGTGCGGGTCGAGGTGTGGGGCGTCGCAGGCCCCTGCGGGTCGGTCAACAGGGTCAACTGTATACCCCGGGGGGTATATTTCCAACGGTGGGTGCGGGCGGTCGCGAGCAGGGCTCCGGCGCTCAGCAGCGTGACCGCGACGGCTGCGGCGGTCCAGCGCGCCGCGCCCGCGGGGACCTGCTCGACGAGGACGAGTGCGGCGATGGCCAGGACCAGTGCGGCGAAGGCGCGGCGGAGGCGGTCGGCCGGGATCCGGCCGGCGAGCCGGCTGCCCGCGAGGCTCCCGAGGACGGCGGACGCCGTGACCGCCAGGACCAGCGGCCAGGGCAGCGAGGTGCCGGCGAGGTGGCCCGCGAGTCCGGCTGCGGACTGGAGGGTGATGACGAGCAGGGACGTCCCGACGGCCGCGGTCATCGGCAGCCCGGCGACGAGGACGAGCGTGGGCACGATGACGAACCCGCCGCCCGCTCCGACGAACCCGGTGACGACGCCGACGGCGGTGCCGAGCCCGATCGCGGCGGGCACGCGCAGCTCCTCGCGACCCGTGTCTCCGCCGCGCCGGCCGCGGAGCATCCCGACCGCGGCGGCGAGCATCATGAGGGCGAAGGCGCCGAGCAGGACCGGCCCCGGGACGAGGGCCGAGACCCGGCCGCCGCCGTAGGCGCCGGCCATGCCTGCGGCGCCGAGGAGCAGGCCGGTCCGCCAGCGCACCCGCCCGGCCCGTGCGTGGCTCAGCAGGCCGACGCCGCTCGTGACGCCGACGACGAACAGGGACCCCGCGGTCGCCTCGTGCGGGTCGAGGCCGCCGACGTACACGAGCAAAGGGACGGCGAGGATCGAGCCGCCCCCGCCGAGCAGGCCGAGGGACACCCCGACGGCGAGTGCCAGGACGACCGTCAGGGTCGCGGTCACGACGTGCGCGCCCCGGTGACGACGGGGCGGCCGGAGCGGATCCAGCCCGACGTGCCGCCGGCCACGGACAGGGCCCGCAGGCCCGAGGCGGTGAGTGCTGCGGCGGCCCGCAGGCTGCGGTTGCCGCTGGCGCAGATGACGTAGATCGTCCGGTCCTCGGGCAGGCCGGCGGCAGCCCCCGCGAGGGAGCCGGCGGGGACGAGCCGCGCCGTCGGCACGTGGCCCCCCGCGTACTCGTCGGGCTCCCGGACGTCGATGAGGAACGCGTCGGGCTGGACCGCCGCGAACGACTCGAGGTCGACCTCGAGCTGTGTCGTCATGGTTCTCTCCTCGGTCGTCGGCGACCTGCTCTTGATGTCTATCCGGAGTTCCGGATGTCCGTACAATAACCCCGTAGGTCGAAGTTGAGCAAGTGATACCCCCAGGGGTATAAAGTCGGTGCAGTCGAGCGCCGAAGCCACCGTCAGACCTACGGAAGGACCACCATGTGCCGAGCCGCCACCTGCCCCGCTTGCAGCAAGACCACCTGGAAGGGGTGCGGGCAGCACGTCGACCAGGTCATGCGCAACGTCCCGAAGAACGACCGTTGCCGCTGCACCGCGGAGATGAAGGCGGCAGCCCAGCCGCCGTCCTTCCTCTCCCGGCTCTTCGGCCGTTGATGCGTCTGCGGCCGCCCGGTCGCGCGACGTGGGCCCGTGACCCCCGCCGTGCCGCGACGGCGGCGCTGGTCACGGGCCCGCTCGCATGGCTGTTCCATGACGCCGCGACACCTGCCGCGGCCTGGTGGGCCTGGCCCGGCGCCGTCCTGTGCGCCGTGCTCGGTGCGGTCGCCGTGGCCGGCTACGTCGCACCGCACGGGTCGGGCCGCCTCGTCGAGCGCGGCTGCACGCCGTGCGCCGTCGTCCCGGCCGCGAGCATCGTGGGCGGGCTGCTCATGCTCGACACCACCCCGGGCGGCGGCGGCATGCTCACCGCCGTCGTCCTGCTCGTGTTCGGCCTGCAGCAGCGCCGCACGTCCGCAGCGGCGTGCGCGGTGCCGGTGAGGGTCGCGCCGCCGGGTGCGTGACGTCGCGCCGCGCCGCGCGACGGTCCGACGGGTCAGTCCGTCGCCCGGTCCAGCAGCGCCCCGACCCGGCGTGCGAGGTCGGGCGGGACGACGGAGTCGGGGTCGCGGTCGCCCTGCCGGGTGCGGCGGTCGCCGAGCGCCTCGGTCGTCGCGACGAGCGCGGCGTACAGCGGGGGGCACGTCGGGCATGCCTCGAGGTGCCGGACGACGAGCGCGGCCTGCGCGTCGTCGAGGTCGCCGTCGAGGAAGTCGCTCACCTGGCTGCGGGCGTCGCGGCAGCGCATGGGCACTCCCTTCAGGGCGGCCCGGCGCTCCGGGCCGCGCGCGAGCTCGGAGACGAGCATCATCCGGCCGCGGCGCAGTCGTTGCTTCGCCGCGGGCAGGCTCACCGACTGGACGGTGGCGACCTCCAGGGCGGTCAGCCCTTCGACGTCGTGCAGGAGCACCGCCGAGCGGTACGGGACGGGCAGGTGGACCAGTGCGTCCTCGAGGTCGGCGCGGGTCTGGGCCCGCAGGGCGACGGTCTCGGCGTCGACCGTGTAGGCGTCGTCGCCCCACAGGGTCTCGACGGCCTCGGCCACGTCGTCGACCGGGACCTCACGGCTGCGTCGCGCCCGGTCGACCGCGAGGTTGTGCAGGATGCGGTGCAGCCAGGTCGCGGGGGAGGAGTCGCCGCGGAAGGTGTCCGCCTTCTCGAGGGCGCGCGTCAGGGTCTCCTGGACGAGGTCCTCGGCCTGGGTCCGGTCGCGTGCCAGGGTCCTCGCGTACCGGTACAGACCCGGGACCTCGTCCAGGAGGGCGGCTCCGAGCACGTCGCGGGCGTCCATCGCTGCGACGGTAGCCCCTCGGTCAGTGCACCTGGCTCTTGGGCATCGGGCAGGTGCTCAGGCCGAAGACGCGGTACAGCGGGCAGAACCCGACCGCCGCGGTGACGAGCATGACGGCCCCGACGACGAGCAGGACGATCCCGAGCGCCGAACCGGCGCCGACCGTGAACGCGACGACGGCGGCGACCACCGCGACGACGAGGCGGATGATGCGGTCTGCGGTGCTCTCGTTGCGGACCATGACGACCTCCTGGTGGATGCCCCGCTCCCTGCGGGGTCGGCGCATGGACGCCGTCGGGGCCGGGAGCGATACAGGATCCGCGGTGTGACCCGCACGACACCGGCCCGCACCCCGAAGGGGGTGCGGGCCGGTCGTCGTCCGGGACGCCCGGGTGGGGCGCCGGGACTCAGGGGTAGCTGACCACCGTCACCGGGATGTCGGCGTTCGCGATCGTCGACGGACCGCCGACCCCGTTGACGACGTTGTCGATCCCGCCCTTGCCGTTGTTCGGGTCGAGGAAGATCGTCAGCAGGTTGGTGAGGCTGCCCTTCGGGAGGGTCTTCGGGACCTCGAACGCGTTGTCGGCGAAGATGTCCAGGCCCTGGTTGAAGAAGCTGTAGCTGCCCGCGCCGGTCATCGTGAAGGCCTTGACCCGGTTCGAGACCTTGAGCGCCGGGTAGCCCTTGACCCCGCCCGGACGGCTCCACGCCGCCTGGCTCGGCGGGTCGTACGGCATCTCGTTCTGGAAGAAGACCACGTTGCCGCGCTGGCCGTTCCAGATGACCTCGGTCTTCTGGTAGTGCTCGACGAACAGGCCGGTCGCCGTGACGTCGTCGCCGTTGACGACGAGCCCGGTGTCCGCGGTGTTGACGGTCCAGCCGACGGTGCCGGGGTTGCCGTGGTCGGCACGCCACAGCCAGAGGTTGTCGAGCAGGGCGTCGTCGCTGTTGACCTCCATGGTGACCGTCGCCTTGCCGACCTGCGGGCCGCCGATCCGGACGAAGACGTCCTGCAGGGCCACCGGGGTGCCCGAGCGGCGCCCCTTGTCGTCGCGGGAGCCGATCCGGATGAGCAGCTTGGAGTTCACCGGGCCGGCGTCGACCATGACGCCGGCGATGTCGATGCCGCGGGCGTCCGCGACGTCGAGCACGAGCGCGCCGCGCTGCGCCGACAGGGACGGCAGCCCGAGGCCCAGCACGACCGTGTTCGCGCGCTCGACCTCGATGGTGCGGGCGACGTCGTAGACGCCCGGCGTGAGCAGCAGGTGCTTGCCACGGTCGAGCTGCTCGTTGATCGTGCGGACCGAGGTCGACGGCTTGGCCACGAAGAACCTCGACAGCGGGACGGACGTGCCCGGGGTCGGGCCGTTCTCCCACGTCGTCCCCGTCGAGTCACGCCGCAGCGACGGGACGAAGACGTTCCAGCCGCCCTTCCCGTCGACGTAGAGGTACGGCTTCTCCTTGCTCACCGGGGTCTTCGCGAGCGTCGTGTAGGGGCCGCCGCACGTCGCGGCGTCCGCCGGGAAGCACGTCGCGGGTGCGCCGTTCACGCCGGAGAAGACCTGGTTCCAGACGCCGTTCGACCAGGTGCCGACCGTGCTGTCCCGGGTGTACCACTGCTGCTGCGAGCCGCTGATGACCAGGCCCGCCTTGGAGTCGGCGATGAAGCCGCCGCTCGCGAAGGACGGCGCGCTGCAGTAGTCCATGAGCGAGAGGTTGCCGCCCGTGACGTTGACGCGGCGCATCGGTGCCGCCTGCGAGACGGCCCAGAAGGTGGCGGAGTCGCGGCAGCCGTCCTGCCCGATCGCCTTGACGTCGATCGTGAGGTTGGACAGCGAGCGCCAGAAGTTGTTCAGCGCGATGCAGCTCTGGCCGCCGTTGCCGTCGGGGAAGCACCGGTTGACGACGTCGACGTGGCCGTTGATCGTCACGTCGGTCGGGTTGAGCCCGAGCCCGGCGACCTCGGTGTAGTAGCCGACCTTGACGTTGAGGGGGGCCTCGGCGCTGCCGTAGGTGCCCGGCTTGAAGAGCAGGGCGTACCGGTCGCTGCCCATCTCGTTGTCGATCTGCTTCGCGGCGATCTCGTCGATCTTCGCCTGGATGGCGCTCGTGGCCATCGACGGGTCGAAGACGGCGACGTTCGGGCCCAGGTCGGGGTCGCCGGTGGCCGCCGAGGCCGGTGCGACGCCCGTGGCGAGCGCGACGCCGGGCACGACGAGGGCCGCGGCGAGGGCCAGGGCGCCGACGGTGCGGCGGGGGCGGGCGGTGGACGGCGGACGCGTGGGACCCATGGCTGCGAACCTGCTTCCTCGGAGGCTGCTGCGCGCTGAGAGAGCGCTCTCCCGGCAGAGACAACCACAGGGGCCAACGGGGCACAAGGGGGAGATACGGACAGTGGTTTGTCAGGTCGTGCCGACGGCGAGCGGACGGCGTGCGGCAGGTCGTCCGGTCAGGCCGACTCGCGGACGACGAGCGTCACCGGCAGGACGACGCGATCGGTGCCGTCGTCGTCCGGCAGGTCGGCGTCGGCCGGCAGGACGAGCCCTGGGCGGGTCCGCGCCAGGAGCATCCGGACCATCGCCCGGCCCTGGGTCACCGAACGCTGCCGCACCGTCGTCAGCGGCGGCTCGGTGAGGGTCGCCATCCGGATGTCGTCGAAGCCGACGAGCGCGACGTCGTCCGGCACCCGGCGGCCCGCCCGGCGCAGCGCCTTGAGCGCGCCCATGGCCATGAGGTCGTTCGCGGCGAAGAGGCCGTCGAGGTCGGGGACGCGCTCGAGGAGCCGCTGCGTCGCGGCCTCCCCGCCGTCCACGGTGAAGTCCCCGCGCTCGACGCGTGCGCTGCGCCAGGCGCGGCCGAGCCCGGCCCGGAAGCCGGCGAGCCGGTCGATGCCGGCGGCCATGTCGGCGGGCCCGGCGACGGTGCCGACGACGGTGCGCCCCAGACCCGCGAGGTGCCGGGCGGCCGCGGCCCCGCCGCCGACGTTGTCGTTGTCGACCGAGGGGACGTCGAGCCCGGCCTGCAGCGGGCGGCCGCCGATGACGACGGGGATCCCGGCCGCGACCATGGTCGCCGGCAGCGGGTCGTGGCCGGCGTGGCCGGAGACGAGGAGCACGCCGTCCACGGGGGCGGTCGTGAGGTAGCCGGCGATCCGGTCGAGGTCGCCGTGGGACTGCGCCATGAGGAGCGTGATCTGGAGGCCGAAGGCCATCGCCTCCTGGCTCACGCCGCGGACGACGTCCCCGAAGAACGGGTCGCCGAAGACGCGCTGGTCCGGCTCGGAGGCGACGAGCGCGATCGTGTCCGTGCGCCGCGTCACCAGCGAGCGGGCCGCCTGGTTCGGTACGTACCCGAGGTCGGCGACGGCCTGCTCGACGCGCTCGCGCAGGGCCGGGTCGACCGAGGCGAAGCCGTTGACGACCCGGGAGACGGTGGCCCGCGAGACCCCGGCGCGGGCGGCGACCTGCTCGAGGTTGGGGCGCGCGGCGGCGCGGTGGGTCGTCGTCACGGGGCACCTCCTCGCGCCTGGCTCGCGGGTCCGGACAGGGCCTGCCGGTCACCTCAGCGTAGGGGCCGCGGGGCAGCGGCCGGGCGGCGCGGGTGCCTAGGCTGGGCCGCGACCCACGCCGGGCCGACCGGCTCCCCGCCCTGGAGGAGGTCCCGTGCCGGACCAGATCGTCCGTCTCGCCACGCCGTCCGGGGTGGTCGTCGCGCTCGCCCCCGACGGCGACCCGGGCGCCGCGCGGCGGCTCGCCGCGCCGTCCGTCGCCGACCTCCTCGCCGGTGACGGCGCCGCGTTCCGACGGGCGGTCGGGGCGCCCGGCGAGCCCGTCGCGGGCCCGGTGCGGCTGCTGCCGCCCGTCGACGGGCTCACCGAGGTCTGGGCCTCGGGCGTGACGTACCGGCGGTCCAGCGAGGCCCGCCAGGAGGAGAGCGCCGTCGCCGACGTCTACGCGCGGGTCTACGAGGCGCAGCGCCCGGAGCTGTTCCTCAAGTCGGTCGCGTGGCGCGCCGTCGGTCACGGCGAGCCGATCGGCATCCGCACCGACTCCGGTGTCGACGTCCCCGAGCCCGAGCTCGCGCTCGTGTGCACCGCGAGCGGCGAGGTCGTCGGGCTGACGGTCTGCGACGACGTCTCGTCGCGGACGATCGAGGGCGAGAACCCGCTCTACCTGCCGCAGGCCAAGACGTACACGGGGGCCTGCGCCCTCGGGCCGGGCATCGTCCCGCTGTGGCAGGTGGACGACGTCCGCGACCTCGGGATCGAGGTCGCCGTGCTGCGCGGGGGAGCGGTCGTCTGGTCGGGGTCGACGTCGACGGCCGCGATCCACCGCAGCCTCGACGACCTCGTCGAGCACCTGTTCCGGGCGCAGCGGTTCCCCGCCGGGGTCGTGCTCTCGACCGGGACGGGGATCGTTCCCGAGCTCGACTGGACGCTGCTGGCGGGGGACGTCGTCCGGGTGTCCGTCGCCGGGGTGGGGGTGCTGGAGAACCCGGTCCGGGACGTCGCAGGCGACGCGTTCGACTGGCTCACGCCGGACCCGGCGCGGACGCCGGGCTGACCCGCCCGCCGTCCGCCACCCGCTGTCCGCCGCCCGCCGTCGGTCAGGCGGCCAGTGCCGCGTAGCGGCCGTCGCGTGCGACGAGCTCGGTGTGCGTGCCGGTCTCGACGGCCCGGCCGTGGTCGAGGACGACGATCCGGTCGGCGTCGCGGACCGTGGACAGCCGGTGCGCGATGGTGATGGTCGTGCGGCCCGCGGACAGCCGGTCGAAGGCGCCCTGGACGGCGCGCTCGGTCTGGGTGTCCAGGGCGCTCGTCGCCTCGTCGAGGACGAGCACCTTCGGGTCGCGCAGCAGGGTGCGGGCGATCGCGATGCGCTGCTTCTCGCCGCCGGAGAACCGGTGCCCGCGCGAGCCGACCATCGTGTCGTAGCCGTCGGGCAGGGACGCGATGAGCTCGTGGACCTGCGCGGCGCGGGCCGCAGCCTCGATCTCGGCGTCGGTGGCGTCCGGCTTGGCGTAGCGCAGGTTCTCGCGGACGGTCGTGTGCAGCAGGTAGGTCTCCTGGCTCACGACGCCGACGACCTTCGCCAGGTCGACCAGGCGCAGGTCGCGCAGGTCGACGCCGTCGACGGTGATCCGGCCGGCCGTGGGGTCCTGGAGCCGGGCGACGAGCCCGGCGAGGGTGCTCTTGCCGGAGCCGGTCGGCCCGACGAGCGCGAGCGTCGTCCCCGCCGGGACGTCGACGGTGACGTCGTCGACCGCGGGGGAGTCGCTGCCCGGGTAGGTGAAGGTGACGCCCTCGAGCCGGACGTGGCCGCGGACGGCGGCCGGGTCGACGTCCACCGGCTCGGCCGGGTCGTCGACGTCGACGGGCAGGTCGAGGTACTCGAAGATCCGCGCGAAGAGGGCGAGCGAGGAGACGAGGGAGACGCCGACGTTGAGCAGCCCCATGAGCGGGCGGAAGAGGTTGGCCTGCAACGCCGTGAAGGCGACGAGGGTGCCGATGGTCATCCCGCTGCGGGTGGCCGGCAGGCCCGCGGCGAGGTAGATCGCGGCCGGGATCGCCGCGAAGATGATGCTCATCGTGGCCATCCGCCAGCGGCCGGCGAGCTCGGAGCGCAGCTCCAGGTCGATGAGCCGGGTGGACGACGCGGTGAACCGGTCGACGAGGGACTGCCCGGCGCCCATCGTGCGGCTCAGCTGGATCCCGTTGATGGACAGGCCCTCGTCGATGACGACGTTGAGGTCGGCGAGCTCGCGCTGGCGCTGGGCGGTGATCTCGCGGCGCATCGACGCGACGCGCCGGGTCAGGGCGATCGCCGGCGGCATGACGACCAGCGAGATGAGGGAGAGGCGCCAGGAGAGGGCGAGCATCGCGACGGCGGTGGCGATCGCCGTCGTGAGGTTCGAGGCGATGGACGTCGCGGTGGACGTCACGACCCCCTGCATGCCGCCGATGTCGTTCGTGATGCGGGACTGGACCTCGCCGGTGCGGGTCCGGGTGAAGAAGCCGATCGACTGCCGCTGCAGGTGGGCGAAGACGCCGGTGCGCAGGTCGTGCATGACCGACTGGCCGACCCGGGTGCTGATCCACGTCTGGAGGACGCCCAGCACCGAGGTGGCGGCCGCGACGGCGACCATCGCGGCGACGAGCCGCACGAGGAGCGCGACGTCCTGCTGCGGCAGCGCGACGTCGATGACGTGGCGCAGGAGGAAGGGCGAGGCCATGGCCACGACGGACGACGCGACGATCGTCGCGACGACCACGGCCAGCGGGCGGCGGTGCGGCAGGAAGAGGGCGCCGATCCGGCGCAGCGAGACGCCGCGCGCCTGGGCGCGCTCGGCCTCGGTGACGCGGCGGGGGCCCCGGCCGCCCGGGCCTGCGGGCGCCTCGGTGGGTGCGCCGTCCGGGGTCGGGCTCGGGGTCGGGCTCGGGGTGGTGGTGCGGGTCCTGGGTCTGGTCGTGATGTCCGTCAAGGGCGTGCCTCCTGGGGTGGGGTCCTCATTTCTTGAGGTTACCTCATTATGAGGGGGTAACGCGATGTGTTGCTAGTCTGTTCCCCGTGCCCGATCCCGACGACCTTTCGCTCCCCGAGGCGTTCACGACCGTCGCGCGGACGCTGCACCACCGGTCGGCCAAGGCGTTCGCCCCGCTCGACGTCACCCCGGGCCAGGCCCGCGCCCTGCGCGTGCTGACCCGCCACGGCGAGATGCGGATGAGTGCGCTGTCGGAGCACCTGCGGATCGCACCGCGCTCGGGCACCGAGGTCGCGGACGACCTCGAGCGCCGCGGGCTGGTCCGGCGGCGCCCCGATCCTGACGACCGCCGTGCCGTCCTCGTCGCCCTCACCGCGCAGGGCGAGCAGGTCTCCGAGCAGGTCCGGGCGGCCCGGTCGGCCGAGGGCGACGCCTACTTCGCCGCCCTCAGCGACGCCGACCGGCAGGAGCTGGCGCGGATCCTGCGGGTGCTGCGGGCGGCGCACCCGGTGGGCCGGCCGGGGGGAGCGGGATGACCCTGCACGAGGACTACCGGGCCGTCGACCCGTCCGCGACCCGGTAGAACTCCACGGCGAAGGCCGCGGCGCCCTCCGGCTCGACGTGGTGCGGCAGACCGGGCGGGATGACGACGTGCCCGCCCGCGGTCACGGTGACCGGGGCGTCCGGGTCGTCCTCGAAGCGGAACACGACCGTGCCGGCGCGGACGACGAGGCGGCCCCAGACGCCGTCCGCGACGCGGTGCGCGCGGAGCAGCCCGGCCGGCACGGTGCCGGCGTCGAAGTCCGGTGTCGTGCGCACGTGCTCGGCGCCGGCGGGCAGCGCGGTCGGGCGGTCCATCCGGCGGGTCCTCCCGGTGCGCGTCGACGGGCGTCCGCCCCAGCATCACCTACCCGGTGCAGGGCAGCGACCTCGGCAGCCTGGTCGGGGTCGTGCCGTCGTACGCCGCGCACAGGGCGAGCCCGCGCGCGGTGAGGCCGGAGCGGATCTGGCCGAGCGCCGTCGGGTTGAAGGCGTTCCAGCCCATGTGCATGAGCACGGTGTCCCCGGCCCGGGCGTTCGTGACGACGTAGGTGACGACCTGGGCGGCGGTCTTGCCCGTCCAGTCCCGGGTGTCGACGGTCCAGGTCCACTGCCGCATGCCGGCCGCGGTGTAGGCCGTAGCGACGGTCGTGTCCGACGCGCCGTACGGCGGCCGGCCGAAGTTCGTCACGACGCCCGGGGCGGCGAGCTGGGTGAGCACCGAGGCGTAGCTGATCGTCGTCAGGTCCGGGTGGGAGACGGTGTGGTTGATGACGTACTGGCCGTGGGATCGGGCCAGCACGGCGAGGTCCACGCCCTGGTTGCGGTACTTGGTCAGGCAGCTGCCGGTCGGTGCGAGCACGAGGCCGACACCGGCCGCGTCGGCGGCCTCGACCATCGCGCGGAAGGCCGCGACCGACGGCGGGCAGTCGTCGAACGTCGCGACGACGCGCGACGTGGTGTTCGGGCCGCGGCCGCGGTTGTAGGCGGCCCCGGTGCCGAGCTTCGCCCACGTCAGCGGACCGATGATCCCGTCCGCCTCGAGCCCGAACTCCTTCTGGAACGCCCGGGCGGCGCGCAGCGTGGCGTTGCCGAAGTCGCCGTCGGCACCGGCCGACCCGACGCTGTAGCCCTTGGACACCAACGCCTTCTGCGCCACGACGACGCAGGTGCCCGAGTCGTGCAGCCGCAGCGTCGGCCGCTGCGCGACGGGCGTCGAGGTGCTGCACGACCGGACGGCGGCGCCCGCGGGTTCCGCCGTGAGGACGAGCTGGCCGGCGGCCAGGACGACCGCGGCGAGAAGGGTGAGAAGACGCGAACCGTGCCGCATGGCCACCACCCCCATGGTTGGCGCGTGCACTGCTTCCATTGTCTCCCGGCGGGTGCGCCGGCGCGCAGGACGGCTGTCCTGCGGAGCACCCGCCGTCCTGCGTGCCTGCGGTTCGACGACCAGTGGTTCGACCTGCACCCGCTGCGGACGGTGGAGCAGCGCGTCGGGCGGTGACGGGCTACCTTGACCACGTTGCCCCGGACCCGGCGACGGTCTGCGCACACCGCGCAGCGCGAGGGCATCGGAGCCAGCCATGGTCGACCCGGACACGACGTCCGAGCACCTCCGCCCGTCCCGGGTCGCATCCGGGGTCACGCCGGCGCGGCTCGCGGACCTGCACCGGTGGAACCTCGGGCTCGCCGTCCTGCACCTCGGCCAGGCGGTCGCCGTCCTGGCGCTGGGCGGCGCCTTCGCCATCACTGTCACGTCGTCGGTGCCCACCGGGCCGCCCGGGTCCCCCGCGGGGGCGCCGGAAGGGCTGTTCGACGTCCGGATCGCCTGGGCCGTGGCACTGTTCCTGGCCCTGGCGGCCGCCGACCACCTCCTCACCGCGACGTCGTCCCGCGGGGTCTACGAGAGCGACCTGCGCCGGGGGATCAACCGGTTCCGCTGGGTGGAGTACTCCGTGAGCGCCACGCTCATGGTGATCCTCATCGGCTTCTACTCCGGGCTCACGGGCCTCGACGTCGTGATCGCCGTCGCCGGCGCGAACGTCGGCATGATCCTCTTCGGGTGGCTCCAGGAGCTCATGAACCCGCCCGGGCGGGCGGCCACGACGATGCTGCCCTTCTGGTTCGGCACCCTCGTCGGCCTCGCACCCTGGATCGCGATCGGCTTCAACGTGCTCGCCGCCGACACCGTCCCCGGGTTCGTGTACGGGATCGTCGTGACGCAGGTGGTGCTGTTCTTCAGCTTCGGACTCAACCAGTGGCTGCAGTACCGCGGGGTCGGCCGCTGGGGCGACTACGCCTACGGCGAGAAGACCTACCTCGTCCTCAGCCTCGTCGCCAAGTCCCTCCTCGCCTGGCAGATCTTCGCGGGCTCGCTCGCCGGTTCCTGACCCGCCCGCGGGGGACGAGTGCGGCTGCGGACGGCGGCCCGCGTGCCTACGGTCCGGTGGCCAGGGACTGCGGGCCGCCGAACGGGCCCGTGCCGCGCCGGCCGCAGTGAGGAGAGCCATGACCACGCCAGCCCCGCAGGACGACGTCCCGGCGACCCAGGTCGAGGTGGGGCCGCCGAAGACGACCGCCGCCGGCGTCCCCGCCGTGCTCGTCGCGCTGAACCGGTCCCGTGAGCAGATGGGGGTCGTGCGGACCGCGCGCACGCTGACCCGGCTCAACCAGGCGCACGGGTTCGACTGCATGGGGTGCGCGTGGCCGGACCCGCGCCCCGGCGACCGGTCGCGGGCCGAGTTCTGCGAGAACGGCGCCAAGGCGGTCGCGGAGGAGGCGACGGTCCGCCGGGTCGGGCCGGACTTCTTCGCCGCGCACTCGTTGCAGGACCTGGCGACCCGGTCGGACTACTGGCTGGGGCAGCAGGGCCGGCTGACCCACCCGATGGTCCGGCGGGACGGGGCAGACCACTACACGCCGATCTCCTGGGACGAGGCGTTCGCCCTCGTCGCGTCCCGCCTGCGGGCGCTCGGCTCCCCGGACGAGGCGGTCTTCTACACGAGCGGCCGGGCCTCCAACGAGGCGGCGTTCGTCTACCAGCTGTTCGTGCGCGCGTTCGGCACGAACAACCTGCCCGACTGCTCGAACATGTGCCACGAGTCGACGTCCGTGGCGCTCGCCGAGACGATCGGCATCGGCAAGGGCAGCGTCTCGCTGGACGACGTCCACCAGGCCGACCTCGTCGTGATCTGCGGCCAGAACCCCGGGACGAACCACCCGCGGATGCTCACCGCGCTGGAGAAGGCCAAGCAGCGCGGAGCGCGGATCCTCGCGGTGAACCCGTTGCCGGAGGCCGGTCTGCTCGGGTTCCGCAACCCGCAGACCCCGCGCGGCGTCAGCGGCGTCGGGACGACGCTCGCGGACCTGCACCTGCCGATCCGGACCAACGGCGACCTCGCCCTGTTCCAGGCCGTCGGGGCGCTGCTGCTGGACGCCGACGCCGCGGGCGGGGTGCTCGACCACGACTTCGTGGAGCGGCACACCGAGGGCTTCGAGGCCTGGCGCAAGCACCTCGCCGAGCTCGACTGGGACCGCGTGCTCGAGGCCACGGGGCTCGACCGCGCGCAGATCGAGCAGACGGCGGCGATGTTCGCCGGCTCCCGGCGGACCGTGATCTGCTGGGCGATGGGCATCACCCAGCACCGGAACGCGGTCGCCACGATCAAGGAGATCGTCAACGTCGCGCTGGCGCAGGGCAACATCGGCAAGCCGGGGGCGGGTCTGTGCCCGGTGCGCGGCCACTCGAACGTCCAGGGCGACCGGACGATGGGCATATGGGAGAAGCTGCCCACCCACTTCGGCGACGCGCTGCGGGACGAGTTCGGGTTCGAGCCCCCGCGCCGGCGCGGTCTCGACGTCGTCGACTCCGTCCGCGCCCTGCGCGACGGCTCGGCGAAGGTCTTCGTCGCCCTCGGCGGCAACTTCGCCGCGGCGGCGCCGGACACGCCCGTGACGTACGCCGCCCTGGAGTCGGCCGACCTCACCGTGCACGTCTCGACCAAGCTCAACCGGTCGCACGTCACCGCGGGCCGGACGTCACTCATCCTGCCCACGCTGGGGCGGACCGAGGTCGACCTGCAGGAGTCGGGCCCGCAGTCGGTCTCCGTCGAGGACTCGATGTCCGCCGTCCACCTCTCGCACGGGCCGCTCGACCCGGCCGGCCCGCTGCTGCGCTCCGAGGTCGCGATCATCACCGGCCTCGCCGAGGCCACCCTGGGCTCCGCCCCGGAGGGCAGCCGCATCGACTGGGCCGCGATGCGGGCCGACTACCGGCGGATCCGCGAGCACATCGCGCACGTCGTCCCCGGGTGCGAGGCGTACCCCGAGAAGGTCGAGCAACCGGGCGGTTTCGTCCTGCCGCACCCGCCCCGGGACTCCCGGACGTTCGAGACCCCGGACGGCAGGGCCCAGTTCACCGTCAGCCCGCTCGACGTCCTGCGGGTGCCCGACGGCCACGTGCTGCTCCAGTCGCTGCGCAGCCACGACCAGTTCAACACGACCGTCTACGGGCACGACGACCGCTACCGCGGGATCTCCGGCGGTCGCGACGTCGTCATGGTCCACCCCGACGACATCACGGCGTTCGGCCTCGAGGCCGGGGGCCTCGTCGACCTCGTCGGCACCTGGGAGGACGGCAGCGTCCGGGTGGTCCGCGGGTTCCGGGTCGTCCCCTACGACACGCCGCGGGGGTGCGTGGCCGCCTACTACCCGGAGGTCAACCCGTTGGTGCCGCTGGACTCCACGGCGGTCGGGAGCAACTGCCCGACGTCCAAGTCCGTCGTGATCCGGCTGGCGCCGACCGCGTCGGCGGACCACGCGGCGGTCCGGGCGTTCGGGCCGAGCCCGCGGCCCGTCGGCTCCGACGACCACCACAAGAGCGGCGTGCAGCCGCACCACCTCAGCTGAGGGGCGCGCTCCCGGGCCGGGCCAGGCAGCCCGCGTCGATCAGCTGCCCGAGCTGGAGCAGCGCCCACGGGCTGTAGGTGCCGGCGCCGGCGGCGACGTCCGCGACGAGGTCGTCGACGGTCGTCCAGCGCCACTCGGCGACCTCGTCGGGGTCCGGGTCGAGGTGGTCGTCGGCGAGCCCGGCGAGGAACACCGGGCACACCTCGTTCTCCCGGGTGCCGTCCGCCATGGTGGCCTCGTAGCGGAAGTCGGGCAGCACGACGCGGACGCCGGTGACCCGTGTCCCGAGCTCCTGCCGCGCCCGTCGGCCGAGGGCGGCCTCGGGCGGCTCGCCCGGGCCGGGGTGGCCGCAGAAGGCGTTCGTCCAGATCCCGGGCCACGTCCGCTTCGACTCGGCCCGGCGGGTGAGGAGGACCCGCCCGGCCGGGTCGACGACCCAGCAGGAGAACGCCAGGTGCAGCGGCGTCGTCCGGGTGTGCACGTCGGCCTTCAGGGCGGTGCCGCAGGGGCGTCCGTCGTCGTCGAGCAGCACGACGAGCTCGAGGTCGGACCGGGGCGGGGCGTCCTGGGCGTCGAGGTCCATGGTCATCAGCATGCCTCCCGGACGCCGGGACGGCCCGCCGATGCAGGCACGGGCCCGCGGCCGTGCGGGCGGACCGGCGTCCTTGGGCCCCCTTCCGCAGCGTCCGGCGGGCGTAGCGTCGATGACGCCCGGGCGCAGCCCCTGGCCCGGCATCCCGAGGAGGCACCCATGTCTCAGCGTCTGGCCGGACGTCCCGCAGCCGCCACCCCCGCAC
>NZ_MWLL01000197.1 GCF_002198675.1 Kineosporia sp. R_H_3
GCCACCGGAGGGGCCGCCGGCGGGCGGGGTGCCGCCGGCGGGCGGGGTGCCGTCGCCGTCGGGCGCCCCCGTCGGCATGCCGGACGGCGTCGGGAGCGAGATCCCGGCCGCCGTGAGGCACTCCTGGATCTTCTGGACGTCCGCGCCGCGCCCACCGCCGTCCTGCCCCGGGGCCGCCGCGGCATCCGTCGCGGTCACGGTCCGCGGGCCGCTCGCCGTCGTCGACCCGGCCGCGGCCGTCGTCGTCGCGGTGGAGCCGTCGCCGCACGCGGCGAGGAGGGCGACCGCGGCGATCCCCCTCACGGCCAGGGCGAGCAGCGGCGGGACGCGGAGCGTCCGGGTCGTGCGTCCGGCGGTGCCGGTGGGTCCGGTGGTCACGAGGGCTCTCCTGCTGGGTGTCGACGGGTGCGGGTCACGGAGGCGTTGCGGCACAGGAGGTCACGAGGCCTTGCGGGCGGTCACCGCGGTCGCCGTCACCGCGGTGGAGGACTGCTTCGACCCGACGACGGAGACCGTCATGCCGGCCCTCACACCGCCCAGGCCCGGTGCGGTCACGGTGGCCGTCGCCGGGACGGTGACGGTCACGCGTGCACCCGCGAAGTTCTCGACGACGAGCGTCGTGCCCTCGACGGACGTCACCGTGCCGACGACGACCGGCGCCGCCGCGGTGGCCGTGCCCGCCGTCCCGCCGACGGCGCCCGCCTGGCCCGGGCCGCCCGTCGCCGCGGCGGCACCGCCGCCGGGGAAGACCTCACCGCCGCCGGGGAACCCGGCCGCACCGAGGCCGCCGGGGAACCCGGACGGCAGCCCGCCGGCCGCCGCGGCGCTGCCGTCGGAGCCGCCGAGCTCGCGCTGCACGAGGGCCCCGGCGGTGAACGTGCACGCCGCGACGACCGCGACGGCGAGGACGACGGTGAGCCGGTTCGTCCGGGGTGCCCGGTCGGCGTCGAGGAGGTCGTCGTCGTCCCATGCGGCGTCGCCGCGCGGAGCGTCGTCGACCTGGGCGCCGTCGTCCGGAGCGCCGTCGTCCTGAGCGCCGTCGACCGGGTGCACCGGCTCGTCCCCGGGGGCGTTGGCGTGGAACCAGTCGGGCCCGTCGGTCCGTGTCGTCATGGCGCGTCCGATCACTCGTAACGGAGGGCTTCGATGGGCCGCAGCGCGGCGGCCCGGTTGGCCGGGTACAGGCCGAAGAACAGGCCGGTCCCGACGGCGACGCCGAAGGCGAGCGCGACGGACGACGCCGAGACGACGGGCCGGACGCCGACGATCTCGAAGCGGCTGCCGGCGAGCCCGACGAGGACGCCCATGACGCCGCCGAAGAGGCTGAGCAGCACCGCCTCGAGGAGGAACTGGCCGACGATGTCGCCGCGCCGGGCGCCGATCGCCTTGCGGATGCCGATCTCCCGGGTCCGCTCGGTGACCGTGACGAGCATGATGTTCATGACGCCGATCCCCCCGACGAGCAACGAGATCGCGGCCACCGAGGCGAGCAGCACCGTGAAGGTCTGCGACGTCGACGTCACCGCGGTGAGCAGCGAGGTGGGGTTCTGGATCGAGTAGTCCGCGTCGTCCGACGTCACGTGGTGCCGGCTGTTGAGGACGTCCTCGATCTCGGCCTGCGCGGTCGCGACCGAGTCGGCGTCCTTCGCCTGCACCGAGATCGCCGAGAGCGAGCCGTAGCCGGTGAGGGTGTCCTGCACCGCGGTGAGCGGCGCGATCACCCGGTCGTCCTCGTCCTGCGGCCCGGTGCTGCCCTTGTCGGTGAGGACACCCACGACGGTGAACCCGATCCCGTCGAACTGCACGGTCTTCCCGACGGCGTCGAGGCCGTCGCCGCCGACGAGGTCCTCGGCGACGCTGGAGCCGACGAGCGCCACGCGGCGCCGCCCGGTCCAGTCCTCGGCGGTGAGGGTCTCGCCCTTCTGCACGCTGTCGTCGTTGATCGTCAGGTAGCTCGGGCTCGTCCCGAGGAAGGTGCTCACGGTGTGCGTCGCGCCGTCGTACGTCGCCGTCACCGAGGACGCCGAGACCCGGGGTGCGACGCGCAGCACGTGCGGTGCGAGCGTCGCGTCGGTGAGCGCCTCGGCGTCGTCCAGGGTGAGCTCGGCGGTCCGGGTCCGGGTGCCGCTGCTCACCTCGCCCGGGGCGCCGCCGAACCCGCCGAAGCCGCCGGCCCGGCCGCCGGTGCCGCCCTGGGACGCCTGCACCGTCAACGTGTTGCTGCCGAGGCGGCTCAGCGACTCCTTGACCGCGGCGCTGGACCCGTTGCCGACCGCGACGAGGATGATGACGGCCGCGACCCCGATGAGGATGCCCAGCGTCGTGAGCGCCGTCCGCATCGGGTTGGCGGTGACCCCGCGGACGGCGAAGCGCGCGCTCTCCCGGACGTTCACGCCGCACCTCCCGCGGCGGCCGCGCGGGCACCGCGCGGTGCACGCCGCTCGTCGCTGACGATGTGGCCGTCCCGGAACCGCACGACGCGGTGCGCCCGCTCGGCGACCTCCTCCTCGTGGGTGATGACGAGGATGGTCCGGCCGCCGGCGCTCACGTCGTCGAACAGGTCGAGCACCTCGCGCGTGCTGCGGCTGTCGAGCGCGCCGGTCGGCTCGTCGGCCAGCAGGAGAACGGGTTCGGTGACGAGGGCCCGGGCGATCGCGACCCGCTGCTGCTGCCCGCCGGACAGCTCCGAGGGCAGGTGGTGGCCGCGGTCCGCGAGCCCGACCCTGGCCAGCGCGGCGGCGGCCCGCTCCCGTCGCTGCGCGAGCCGAACCCCGGCGTAGGCCAGGGGCAGCTCGACGTTGCTCTGCGCGCTGGTGCGCGGGACGAGGTTGAACGACTGGAAGACGAAGCCGATCTTCCGGTTGCGGACCATCGCCTGCCGGCCCTCGTCGAGCCGCCGGGTGTCGACGCCGTCGAGCAGGTAGCGGCCCCGGGTCGGCACGTCGAGGCAGCCGACGATGTTCATGAGCGTCGACTTCCCAGACCCGGACGCACCCATGACGGCCACGTACTCGCCGCGGTCGACGACGAGGTCCACGCCGCCGAGGGCATGGACGGCGGTGTCGCCGGCACCGAAGACCTTGGTGACACCGCGCAGGTCCAGGACGGGGCGCGGCACCCGAGCACCGGTCACGGCCGGCCGCCCGGGGCGGGCTGGCCCGCGGTGAGCCCGCTGGTGATCTGCACGCCGCTGTCGCCCTCGATGCCGACCTGCACGGTCACGCTCTTCTCGGCTCCGTCGTCGAGGACGGTCACGGTGCTGCGGTTGCCGATCGTCGTCACCGCGCTCGTCGGCACGATGAGGGCGTCCTCGGCGCTGCCGGTCGTGATGCTGACGCTGACGCTCGCGCCGAGCCTGACGCCGTCCGGCACCTCGTCGAGGGTCACGGTCACCGGGTAGGTGACGACGTTGCTGCTCGTCGTCCCGCTCACGGAGACCGCGGTGACGGTGCCGGCGACCTCGGTGTCGGTCGCCGAGAGCGTGACGGTCGCGGCCTGTCCCTTCTCGACGTCCGCGGCGTCGGCCTCGGCGACGCTCGCGGTGACCCGGAGCACCGTGAGGTCGGCGAGCTCGATGAAGCCGGACGACCCGGTGGACGTCGTGGTGCTGCTGCCGGTCGAGCCCGCGGCCGCGGACGACGTCCCGCCCGACGAGCTGCCCGACGAGCCGCTGCTCGAGCCGACCGTGTCCCCGACGTCCGAGGAGACCGAGAGCACGGTCCCGGCGTGCGGCGCGACGAGCGTCGTGCCGTCGAGCGTCTCCTGCGCCTCGTCGACGGCGGCCTGCGCGTCCGCGACGCTGCTCCTCGCCTTCGCGAGGTCGGCCGCGGTGGGCGAGTCCGCGTTCTCGGCGGCGCTCAGCTTCTGCAGCTCGTAGTCGTCCTGCGCGCTCGCGAGCGCCGACCGCGCCGACGTGATCGCCTCGTCGTCCTTCGCGAGAGTGCTCGTCCGGGTGGCCTTCGCGGCGCTGACCGCGGCCGCGGTGCCGGTGCCCTTCGCGAGCGCGGCCTGCGCGGCGGCGACGAGGGCGTTCTGCGCCTCCAGGTCCGCGGCCCGGGTGGAGCGGGCGGTGGCGAGCGCGCTCGTCGCCTTCGTCACCGCGGACCGCGCGTCCGACACGGCGATCTCGTCGCGCTTGCGCTGGCTCGCGCTCTCCCCGTCGGCCGTGTCCGCGTAGGCCGCCTGCGCGGAGAGCAGCGAGGCCTTGGCGCTCGCGAGACTGCGCTCCGCGGCCGCGGAGTCGATCCGCGCGAGCTTCTGGCCCTTCTTCACCGTCTGCCCGGCCGTCACGTAGACGTCGGTGAGCGTGCCGGACGAGGAGAAGTCGACCGTCGACGACGTGGCGCTCTCCAGGTTGCCGCTGCCGGTCACGGTCGCGGTGAGCGTCCCGGTGCGGACCGTCGACGTGCGGCTCGTCGTCGTGGTCTGCGCCACGGACGAGCCCTGCACGGTGTACCAGGCTCCGCCGCCGGCGGCGAGGAGCGCGGCCGCCAGCCCCGTGTTCAGCCAGAAGGTGGGCGGACGCTTCACCGCGGGGCACTCCCTCTTCGTCACCGCTGCCACCCGGGTCCGGCCCGGCGCTGGCGCGCTCGCGGCACCCTGCGTGCCCCGACGACGCCGAACGTCCCAACGGGTTCTGGGAGGAACCTGGGAACCGGCGCCCGGATCCCTGCAGGCCTGGGCGCGCCGTCCTCACCGGCCACCCGGACGGCGCAGCACCGGGCCGGAGGTCACCGCCTCCGGCGATCGGCTGCGGGAGCGGGACTCCCGGTCAGACCTGCTCGGACCGGCGGTGGAACTCCCACCGGTAGCGCCGGACGGCCCCCGTGCGGGCGATCTCGGCGGCGGCCCGGCGGGCGAGCACGAGCGAGAGCGCGGCGAGCGGCAGCTCGACGAGCAGCGCGGCGGCGACCGCCTCGGCGAGCTGCGGCCCGCCCGGCGAGGTCGTGACGTCGAACCACGCGTCGACGACGAGCAGCGTCGCCGTGGCGCTGGCGATGTTGCCGAGGAAGGGCGAGCGCCGGTACGTCAGCCAGGCCGTGCGGCCCAGCGCGAGGGCGAGCAGCACGTCGAAGCCGACCCACGCCGTCCGGTAGTTCGCACTGACCATCCGGTCCGGCAGGGTCTGCGCGAGGACGACGATCCACGGCACCATAAGCGCCGCCATGGCGAGGTAGACCGGGGCGATCCACCAGCCGGGGCGTCGACCTGCGAGGGCGTCCATCACGTCAATATCGCGCACGCCCCGGCGGTCCGCCCGCCACCTGCGCCGCAGGCTCCCGCGCACCAAGAACGCGATATGTCTTGACGTCTGTCCCACAGTGATTACTCTGATCCGAGTATTCGGTTCCTGATCCGCCGGCTCGACCCCGGGAGGTGCAGTGGCACGACGCAGGGTCTCCAACCCGTTGGCCCTCGCGGTGCTCAGCTGTCTCCACGAGCGCCCGATGCACCCCTACGAGATCTCGACGACGCTGCGCAGCCGGGGCAAGGAGCAGAGCATCCGGCTCAACTACGGCTCGCTCTACTCGGTCGTGGAGTCCCTCCAGCGGCACGGGCTCGTGAGCCCGCTGGAGACGACCCGCGAGGGCCGGCGGCCCGAGCGCACCGTGTACGAGATCACGGACGCCGGCGTGCACGAGCTCGAGGACTGGCTGTCCGAGCTGCTCTCGACCCCGGCCCGTGACCACTCGTCGCTCGAGGCCGGGCTGTCGCTCATGCCGGGGCTGCCCCCCGACGACGTCGCGACGCTCCTCGAGACCCGCTGCGACCGGCTGCGGATCGAGGTGCGGTCGCTGGACGCCACGCTCGACGTCACCACGGAGATGGGCCTGCCGGACCTCTTCGTCGTCGAGGTCGCCTACCGGCGCCACATGCTCACCGCCGAGCTCGGGTTCGTCGCCGACCTCGCCGGCCGGATCCGGGACGGCTCGTTCCCCGGCGTCAAGGCCTGGCGCCGGCTCCACGAGCTGCACGCCGAGGGCGTCCCCCTCGCGGACATCTTCGCCGACCCGGTCGGCCGGCTCGGCCCCGACGCCGCGGCGTTCGACACCGCCGCCACCCAGACCCCCCGGCGGACCTGACCTCCGGGGTGCACCACCAGAACGCGCGAACCCCTGACCGGTGCTCGAACACCGGCCAGGGGCATCACCCGAGCCGGACCGCAGGCGGTCCGATCCGAGGCGCATCCCCAGGATAGGTGCCCGCGGCCGGCTCCCGAACAGGGAGCACAGCCATGTCCCGTGCCCGTCCACCCGCCACCGCCGGCACCACCGCCGGCACGACCGGGCCGGCCGTCTCGGCGGCCGACCTCGTGAAGACCTACCGCACCGGGCGTCGCACCCCCGAGGTGCGTGCGCTCGACGGCCTCACCGTCGACATCCCCGCCGGAGCCGTCTTCGGTCTGCTCGGCCCGAACGGGGCCGGCAAGTCGACGACCGTGCGGATCCTCACCACCCTGTCCCGCCCCGACTCCGGGCGGGCGGTCGTCGCCGGCGTGGACGTCACCCGCCGACCGGACGCCGTCCGTCGCCTCGTGGGTCTGGTGTCCCAGCGCTCGTCCGCCGACCCGCTCGCGACCGGGCGGGAGAACCTCGTGCTCGCCGGCCGGGTCCAGGGCCTGCAACGGGCGGACGCCGTAGCCCGGGCCCGGGACCTGCTCGAGCGCCTCGACCTCACCGACGCCGCGGACCGTCTCGTGCGGACCTGGTCCGGCGGGATGTCCCGCCGGCTCGACGTCGCGATCGGCCTCGTCCACCGGCCGTCGGTGCTGTTCCTCGACGAGCCGACGACGGGTCTCGACCCGGACGCCCGCTCCCGGATGTGGGCGGAGATCGCCCGCCTGTCCGGCCAGGAGGAGGTGACCGTCGTGCTGACGACGCACCATCTGGAGGAGGCTGACCGGCTGGCGCACCGGCTCGCGGTCGTCGACCGCGGGCGTCTCGTCGTCGAGGGCTCGCCCGAGGAGCTCAAGCGCGACCTGCGCGGGGACACCGTGCACCTCGAGCTGGGCTCCCCGGACGACGCACGCCGCGCGCTCGGCCTGCTCGCCGCCGTGCCGGGCCTGCGCGACCTCACCGCGGACGGCGCGCTGCTGCGGGCGCGGGCCGACGACGGCGCCCGGGTCGTGCCGCAGGTGCTCGCGGCGCTCGACACCGGCGGCCTACAGGCCGCTGCGGTGTCGGTGGCCCGGCCCACGCTCGACGACGTCTACCGGCGGCACACCGGCCGCGCCTACGCAGCGGCCGGCACGGAGGTGGCGGCATGACGACGACCGCCGTCCGGCCGATCGACCCGGGCGCCCGGTCCGGTGCGACCCGTTCCCGCGCAACGGGTCTGGGCGAGCTCACCCGGCACTCGGCGTACCTCACCGCACGCAGCGTCCGCGCGCTCCTGCGGCAGCCCGCGTTCGCCGTCCTCACGCTCGTGCAGCCGGCGATCTGGCTGCTGCTGTTCGGGCAGCTCTTCCGGGCGACGGCGCAGCTCCCCGGGTTCGCGGACGGCCGGCAGACCTACCTGGAGTTCCTCGCCCCCGGTGTCGTCGTCATGACGGCGCTGTTCTCGAGCGGCTGGGCGGGCACGGTCTACATCGACGACATGCAGCGCGGTGTCATGGACCGCTTCCTCGCCTCGCCGGTGCGCCGGGGCGCGATGATGGCCGGAACCCTGGTGTACCAAGGCCTCACGACGCTCTTCCAGACCGCGGTGGTGCTCGTCATCGCCGTCGCGTCGGGGGCGAGGTTCGACGGCGGCGCGGCCGGCTGGGCCGTCACGGCACTGGCTGCGTGCCTCGTGAGCGTCGTCGTCGCGTCGTTGTCGAACGCCCTCGCGCTCCTCCTGCGCCAGCAGGAGGCGCTCATCGGTATCAGCCAGTTCGTCGTGCTGCCGCTGCAGTTCCTCTCCTCCGCGCTCATGGACACCCGGCTGGCGCCGTCCTGGGTCGGGGACGTCGCCCGGTACAACCCCGTCGACTGGGCCGTCGTCGCCTCTCGGGAGGCGTTGTCGGCGAGCACCGACTGGGGCCTCGTCTGGCCGCGGCTCGGCCTGCTCGCCGGGCTGGCGCTCGTCATGGCCTGGCTCGCGACGAGGGCGTTCGGGACGTACCAGCGCTCGCTCTGAGCGCGCCTGCTCGTGCTCGCCGCGCCGCTCAGGCGACGGCGAGCACGAGCAGCGCGACGTCGTCCCGGTCGCTCGCGAACTCGACGACCTCCTTGACGACGCGGTCGGCGACCGCGTCGGCGACGAGGGACGCCGCGGCCGCACCCGTGCGGCCGCGCAGCCCGGCGGCCGTGCCGCCGAGCACCTCGGCGAGCCGGACGTCGCCGAACTCCTCGCCGTTGCGACGCGCCTCGGTGACCCCGTCGGTGTACGCGAGGAGGACGTCGCCGGGCGCGAGGTCGACGACCGTCTCGTGGACGCTCACCTCGGGGAGCAGGCCGAGCACGGTCCCCGGCTCACCGACCGCGAAGACCGACCCGTCGGCCCGCCGGACGAACGGTGCCGGGTGACCGCCGAGCGAGATCGTCAGGCGGACGCCGGTCACCTCCCCGGGTGCCGGGGCGGCGGTGATCCGGCCGTAGACGACGGTGCAGAACCGCTCGAGGTCCTCGCCCGGCTCGAGCGCGAGGTTCAGCTGCTCGAGCACCTGGCGCGGGGACCAGCCCTGCGCGCTCAGCGCCCGCACCGTGTAGCGGGCGGTCGAGGTGACGATCGCGGCCTCGACGCCCTTGCCCGACACGTCGCCGAGGACGAACGCCCACTCGCCGCCCGTCGCGGGGTGGACGTCGTAGAAGTCGCCACTGACCTGGCTGCCGACCCCCGACGGCAACGACCGGGCGGCCAGCCGCAGCCCGGGGACGTCCGGCAGCCGGGACGGGCGCAGGCTCGCCTCGAGCGTCTCGGCGAGCCGGGTCTGCTGGTCGAGGAGCTCGCGCAGGTGCCGTTCGGTGCGCACCCGCGCCGAGACGTCGCGCAGGACGGCGAGCCGGCCGGTCTCGGCGCCGTTGCGGTCCAGCAGCGAGGTGAGGACGAGCGAGACGTCGGTCCGGCGGCCGCCGAGGTCCTTGAGGACGACCTCGTCGCGGGTCGTCGTCCCGGGGATGTGCGCGTCGAGCGCGGGCGCGAGCGCCGGGACGAGCTCGTCGAGGCGGCGGCCGACGACGCGCGAGCGCCGGTCCCCGACGAGGACCGCCGTCGCGGGGTTGGTGTCGACGACCCGGCCGTACGCGTCGAGGACGACGACGCCGTCCGTCATCTGCTCGACGACGACCCCGCGCGCGACCGGTACGAGGTCGAGCAGCCGCAGCCGGAAGAATCCCCAGAAGAGGACGACGGCGGTGAGCACGAACGCGAACGGCGTCGGGTCGACGTCCCCGACGATGACCCCGACGTTGAACAGGACGTTGACGAGCATGGGCAGCGCCGTCGCCACGACGATCGCGTACGCCTGGCGTCGGTAGGGCTGCGCGATCCGGACGAGCCGGGTCGACAGCAGGACGACACAGATCGCGACGCCGACCCAGGTGTAGACCGCGTGCGGCCAGAAGAAGTCTCCGGCCTCCGGGATCGGCCGCTCCCCGCGAAGGCTCGCCGCAACGGCGCTGTCCGGGTAGAAGTGGAAAGAGTCGTGCCAGGCGGGGACCGCCAGCAGGGTGAGGACAGCGACCGGCTCGATGCACAGCAGCGCCAGCCGGCCCCGGGTCAGCCGCCGGGCACCGGTGTACTCGTCGACGAACCAGGCGAGCCCGGGCAGCACGGCGACGATGCCGACGAACTTCAGCCCGGACCAGACCTTGTTGATCTCCAGGGTGTCGGTGACGAGCTCCATCGCGTAGCACGTCGTCCAGACGAAGACCGCGAGCGAGAGCGCGACGAGGCCGTGGCCACCCGCCGCGCGGCGGTAGCGCCACACGTACCAGGCGAGCGCCAGGTAGCCGGCGGCGCCGACCCCGAACACCACACCCAGGACGATGGAGAAGGACACTCTGGCGGAAACCCCCCGGGTACACCCGCGTGCGGCGGGATCGCGTGGGACACGACGCTACGCCAGGGACGGACGGCAGGACAGGCCCGAACGTCCATTCCTGTGATTGAACCATGACAGATCGTGCTCGCCCGGGACAGTGCTTCGGGCTGACGATCTCTCTCGGTCAGCTCGCCCGGTCAGCTCTCCGGGTCCGCTCTCCGGGGCAGCTCCCGGTCAGCGATCCGGCGGGTCAGCCCGCGATGATCCGCGCGGCGTCCGCCGGGCGGCCGAAGTGGTAGCCCTGCGCCTGGTCGCAGCCGATCTCCCGCAGCCGCCGCGCCTGCCGCGGCGTCTCGACCCCCTCGGCCGTGACGAGCATCCCGTGCGCGTGCGCGAGGTCGACGATCGCGGTGACGACCGCGTCGGCACGCTGCTCCTCGCCGACCGACTGCACGAACGACCGGTCGATCTTCATGAAGTCGAGCTCGAACCGCTGCAGGTATCCCAGCGCCGAGTAGCCGGTGCCGAAGTCGTCGATCCCGACCGGGATCCCGGAGCCGAGCAGCTGGCGCAGCGCGCCCTCGCCGCCGGGCAGCGCCGCGAGGAAGCTGCGCTCGGTGAGCTCGACCTTGATGTCCGTCGCGGAGATCCGGCGCTGCCGAACGGCGTCGAGCAGGCCGCGGATCGCCCCCGGGTGCTCCATGGACCGCGCGGACACGTTGACCGACAGCCACGGGGCCTCCTGGCCCGCCGGCACCTGCGCCGCCCAGCGCTCGACCTGCTCGATCGCGGTGTCGATGACCCAGCGGTCCAGGTCGACGACGAGGCCGGTCTCCTCGGCGACGTCGATGAAGACGTCGGGCATGAGCAGGCCGTCGCCGCTCTCGTCCCGGATCCGCACGAGAGCCTCGGCGCCGACGACCCGGCCGTTCGCGAAGTCGATGATCGGCTGGTACTGCAGCGTGAGCCGGCCGTGCTCGAGGGCCCCACGCAGGAGCCGCTCGGCGCGCAGCCGGGACTGCGACCGCGCCCGCAGCGCCTCGTCGTAGACGACGAAGCGGTCGCGGCCGGAGTCCTTCGCCCGGTACAGCGCGAGCTCGGCCTCGGCGAGGAGGTCCTGCGGCGAGACGGCACGACCGGACGTCGAGGTGATGCCCAGGCTCACCGGGCAGACGAGGAGCTCGCCGGAGTCGGGCAGCACGTACGGCATCCGCAGGGCGTCGGTGACCGCCTCGGCGAGCCGCCGGACGGCGAGCATGCCCAGGCCCGACGTCGGCAGGACGACGAACTCGTCGCCGCCCATCCGTGCGACGAGGCCGCCGTCCGGGACGACCGCGGAGAGCCGGCGGGCGACCTCGAGGAGGAGCCGGTCGCCGACGTCGTGGCCGAGGGAGTCGTTGACCTGCTTGAAGCGGTCCACGTCGAGCAGCAGGACCGAGACGTCCACGCCGGGCTCGGCGAGCATCTCGGTGACCCGCCGCTCGAACGCCGCGCGGTTCGCCAGCCCGGTCACCGGGTCGGTCGCCACGAGCCGCTCCAGGCGCACCCGGTCGCGGACCTGGCGGGTCACGTCGACCGCGGCGCCGTGCACGAGCGGGGAGCCGGGCGTGCCCTCCGCCCAGGCCTGGACGTGCCGGATGGCACCGTCGGCGCCGATGACGCGGAAGGTCTCGCCGTGGCCGCCGGTGCGCTCGAGCGCACCGAGGTCGACCCGGCGGACCTTGTCGAGGTCCTCGTCGTGGACGAACCCGTGCCAGTGCGCAAGGGTCGGGGAGATCTCGTCCGGCTCGAGCCCGACGAGGCGGAACATCTCCGGGGACCACTCGAGCTCGCCGTCGTGCAGGCTCGCCCCCGGGCGCCAGGACCACAGGCCCGCGCCGGTCAGCTCCCGGACGGCGCGCAGGTGCGCACCGACGTCGGCGAGCCCGTCGGGGCCGGCCGCGGGAGCCGGGGCGGCGCTGCCGGCCGCACCGTCGGTCGTCGTGCCGGGCAGCAGCGGCGTGACGTCGGCGACGGCACCGACCGCGCCGACGAGGCCGTTGCGGTTGCGCTGCAGGTCGCCCCAGAGCTGGACGACGCGGACGTCGCCGTCCCGGCGGCACAGCCGGAACGTGCACGACAGGGTGGTGCTGCCGGGCCGGGCGAGCGCCGACCGGACGGTCTCCTCGACGAGCGCGACGTCGTCCGGGTGCACCAGCGCCCGGAACGCGCCGAGCACCCGGGGCCGACCGGCGGGCATCCCGGTGAGCTCCTCGGCCGGTTCGCTGAGGGTCGCGAGGCCGGTCGCGGCGTCCCACTGCCAGAGCCCGAGCGACGGGAGCGCGGGCAGGGCGCCGTGCTGCTCCGGGTCCGGCGGAGTGCCGCCGTCGGGCGCGCCCGACGGCTCCTCGGGGGCGTCCGAGGCGGCCCGCTGCTCGGGGACGACGTCCCGCCGGACCGTGAGGTCGCCGACGGAGCGCTCGTCGTCGGAGACGTCGACGCTTCCCGACCGGTCGCCCGGGCCGCCGGAGCCGGCGGTGGCGTCGCCGCCACCCGGGCCGGAGCCGGTCCGCGGCACCGCGGCGAGGACGAGTGTCGGCTCGGCGTCGCGCTCGGTGTGGCGTTCGGCGCGGGCGGGCGTCGGGCGCGGGGCCGGACCGGGAGCGGACACGCTGACCTCCACCGGTGCGCCACGGACGGACGCCACCGCCTCGGAACCGGCCTCGGTGACGGCCACGTCGACGACGGCGGGCGGCTCGACGTCGTCGGGGATCTCGACGACGGTGACGCGCCGGAGCACGGCGGTGCTCTCGTCGGGGGTGCGCGGGGTGACCCGCTCGGGCAGGGACGTGAGCAGGACGTCGGCCGCGACCTCGGCGACGAGCGTCACGGTGTTCTCGTCGACGCCGTCGAACCAGTCCGGCCGGTCGGCGGTGAGCGCCACGACCCCGACGGCGGTGCCGCGGACGGCGAGCGGCACGGACAGCATGGAGCGGGCGGGCGGGCAGCAGGTGGCGTCCGGTGCGCCGGCACCGACCGCGGCGGCGTCCCCGACCCGGACCGGGCGACCGGTGCGCAGCGCCTCGCCGCAGATGCTCGTCGCGGTCTCGACCCGCACCCCGAGCGGCAGCCGCCCGTCGCCGGTCGCCGCGCGCCGGACGAGGTCGCCGTCCTCGAGGAGCGCGACCGTCGCCGGGGCGTCGACGAGCTCGGAGACCGCGTGGACGAGCCGGTCGAGCACGACGTCCGTCCGACCGGCGGCGGCGCGGATCCGGTCCTGGGCGGCACCGACGCCGGTGACCCAGGAATGGCCACCGGGCCCCGTGTGCACGCCGGAGCGAGACCGCTGGGGCGACGACACGGGGAGCACCTCCGGGATTCACTGGCCTCTCGACGCCCCCGCGCCGCACCGCGCGTGACGGCCCATCGGAGACCGAGTCACTCAACGCAGTGCGATGACAGCATGCCGTGACGGCGGGCCCCAGGTCGCGCGACACTCGCGAAGTCTGCGAACAGTCCTGTGACGTCCGGCGTGACCTGCGGCACGAGGGCGCGGACGGCGTCCCGCGGCTACGTCGGCATGCCCCCGACCGCACGCGCACGGGGGCGGCCGGCCCTCCCGGACCGACCGCCCCCGCCTCGTGCGCCGACGGCTACAGGTGCGGCTCGTCCCCCGCACGGGTGCGCAGCACCGTGAACCGGCGGCCCGTGATCCGGGCCGGCGTGAGCTTGACGAAGCGTTCCTTGGGCGAGGCGTTCCACGGGAAGAGCGGCAGCTCCTGCGCGCGGTAGAGGTCGTCGAACTTCTCGAGGTTCTCCGCATGGCCCTTGACGACGACGCTCCACGCGCGGCCGTGCTCGGGCTCGTAGCCGTCGACCTCGAAGGCCACCCGGCCCGCCATGACGATCTCGACGAGCTTGGTCCCCTCCGCGGTACGGAAGAGGATCGCGCCGTCGTCCACGGCGAAGTTGAGCGGGAAGATGTCCACGTCGCCGGCGACGGCGACCGCGAGCCGCCCGACCTCCGCGGAGGTCAGGAGCTGCCAGCACTGCTCCGGCGAGAGCACCTCGATCGCCCCGGTCTCGCGGGCGACCTCGTCGACTCCCCCGGTGGACGGGGTCTGTGCCCCGCGGGTCGTCTGTTCCATGAGGGAACCGTGCCACCGACCTCCGTCGGCGGGCGGGGGGCGAAAGTCCCTCGACGCCGTGCCGTGCCTCACGGGGCGGCGACCGCCGGGGCCGCGTCGGCACCGGCGGGGCCGTCGTCCGACGGGGCCGCCCCGCGCAGCCGAAGGCCGAGGACGCTCGCCCCGAGGATCGACAGCCCGGTGACGAGCAGCGCGCCCGCGGCGCCGAGCTCGCCGTCGGTGTAGTCGATGACGGCCTGGGGGACGACGGTCGCGAGCGCGACGACACCGACGACGAGGACGCCGACGTGCCGGGTCCGGACGTAGGCGACCAGACCGGCGACGGCCACCGCGGCGAGCACGAGGTACCCGACCCAGGCCAGGCCCTCGGCGGTCGTGGCGATCTCCCCGCCGACGAACGCGAGCGCACCGCCGACGGTGAGCCCGAGCCCGGCCTCGGCGAGCACCCCGGCCGCGGTGAGGGCGAGCCAGACGACGGCGACGGCGACCACGGCGAGCCCGGCCCACAGCCCCTCCCGCTGCCAGGTGTCGGAGTACGTGCTCGCGGCGATCGGCGCGGCGGACGCCGCCGCGACCGCGGTGGCGACGTGGAGCAGCGGGGTGCGGAGCGCGGCGTACCCGAGCGCCCCGACGGCCGTCGCGGCGCCGAAGTACCAGACGGCCTGCCAGTCGCCCGTGCCGCGCGCCGCCACGGCGACGGCGCCGGCGAGCAGGGCGCCGCCGACGACGACGAGGGCGGCGGCGAGCCGGCGGCGGGGGCCGGTGCCGCGCCGGTGCCGGACGGGCCAGCCACCAGGGGTCAGGGCGAGGACGGCGGCCGCCGCGGCGAGCAGCAGCAGCGCCGGCACGGCGAGCAGCACGATCCGCTCGGACTGCCCGAGCTCCCCCCAGCGGGGGCCGGTGAGGACGATCGCGGCGGCGAGGACGAAGGCCCCGCCGACGTAGCCGCCGATCTCGGCGACGAGCGTCGTCCAGCCGGGGCGGTCCGCGGACCGGGGGCCGGCGTGGCCGACGGGGAGGCCCGGAGTACCGGGTGCCTGCGACGCGAGCTCGCGAGAGACCGCGCGGGCCTGTTCGTCCGTGAGGGTTCCGTCGGCGACGAGCCGACCGAGTGCCTGCTCGAGAGGGGTGCTCATGGCGTCAACGTACGCACGGGCGGGGCCCGGAGCCTGAGTAGCGCGGCTCAGCCGACGGGCCGCGCGTGTCGGCCCGGCACGACGGCCCCGAGCGCCGCGTCGACGTGCCGTTCGACCCCGGGCCACGGGTACGCCGGCTTGGACAGGCGCAGCGAGACGACGCCGTGCAGCGCGGTCCAGACCCCGAGGGCCGCGGCGGCCGGGTCCTCCGGGGCCGGGTCGAGGGCGGCGAGCAGCGCGGCGAGGTCCCCCAGCAGGTCGTTGCCGGCGGTGAGCGCGCGCTCGTCCTCGGCGCTGAGCTGGCGCAGCGCCCGGCCCTCGAACACCACCGTGTAGGGGCCCGGGTTCTCCAGCCCCCAGCGCACGTAGGCCCGGGCGAGCGACCGCAGCCGGTCGGCCGCGGGGCGGGACGTCGTCCGTGCGGCGCTGCGGTGCAGGGCCGCGGCGAGGTCGGCGACGTGCCGGCGCACGAGCTCGACGGCGAGCTCGTCGAGGTCCGCGAAGTGGGCGTACACGCTCGGCGCGGAGACCCCGGCCTCCCGGGCCACGCCGCGCAGGGTGAGCTCGGCGTCCCGGCCGCCCGCGACGAGCAGCCGGCTCGCGGCGTCCAGCAGCTCGCCGCGCAGCCGCGATCCCTGGCCCCGCGGGTTCGCCGTCCGCGCCATGCGCCCTCCGTCGTGCGACATGCTCCGGCCCGGCGCGCCGGTCCGGCCCCGGGTTGACCCGAAGGCTAACACTCGTTAACTTGTCGTATCGCTTTACAGGCGTTAGCCGATGGGCCAGGGTGCCCCGACGGAGGTCTCGAGATGGCGGCGAACGACCCGGTGCTCGTCACCGGCTGCAGCAGCGGGATCGGCCTGGCCACCGCGCAGCGGCTCCTGGCGGCGGGGCACACCGTCTACGCGACGGCACGCAGGCCCGAGTCGCTCGACGGGCTGGCCCGGACCGGCGCCCGGGTGCTCGCGCTGGACGTCACCGACGAGGCGTCGATGCGGACGGCGGTCGAGGCGGTCGAGCACGAGCACGGCGCCGTGGGGGCGCTGGTGAACAACGCCGGGTACGGCGTCTACGGCCCGGTCGAGGAGGTCGACCTGGACGACGTCCGCGCACAGTTCGAGACGAACGTCTTCGGCCTCGGGCGGATGTGCCAGCTCGTCCTGCCCGGCATGCGCCGCGCGGGCCGCGGCCGGATCGTCAACATCTCGTCGATGGGCGGCCGGCTCGTCTTCCCCACGGGCGGCTGGTACCACGCGAGCAAGTACGCGGTGGAGGCCCTGAGCGACGCGCTGCGCGTGGAGGTCAGGCCGTTCGGGGTCGACGTCGTCCTCGTCGAGCCGGGCCTCATCCGCACCGAGTTCGGCACGACGGCCTCGCACGGCCTGGCCGCCGGCGACGAGGGCTCCGCCTACGGCGGCCTGCGCTCCTACGCCGACGAGCTCATGGCGAACGCGTACCGCTCTCGGGCCGCGGCGGAGCCGGGCGTCGTCGCGGACGCCGTCGTCAAGGCGGTGCGGACCCGGCGTCCGCGGACCCGGTACGTCGTCACCGCGGCCGCGAAGCTCCAGGTGCAGACCCGGCGGCTCGCCGGGGACCGGGTGTGGGACATGGCGATGCGCCAGGCGTACCGGCTGCGCTGACTACGCCTCGTCGCCGCACCCGCGGGACCGGCCGGCCGGCCGGGGTCCCGGCCGCCCCGCGCAGCTCTCGCCGTCCCGGGCGTCGATCCGGTCGAGCACGACCCGGCAGGCGGCACCGAGCGCCTCGAGCTGCTCCGGGGTCAGGGCGTCGACGACGAGGTCACGGACCCGCTCGACGTGCCCCGGGGCGGAGGCGACGATCTTCGCGAGGCCGGCGTCGGTGAGCCAGGTCATCGTCGCGCGCCCGTCCTCGGCGCTCGGCCGGCGCAGCACCCAGCCCTTGCGCTCGAGCCGGGAGACGACGTGCGACAGCCGGGAGAGCGAGCCGTTCGACATCGCCGCGAGCTCGCTCATCCGCACCTCGCGGCCGGGCGACTCCGAGAGGTGCGCGAGCACGAAGTACTCGAACTGGGAGAGGTCGGCGTCGCGCTGGAGCTGGCTCTCGAGCGCCGCGGGCAGCCGGATCATGAGCGCCGCGAGGTCGAGCCATGCCTCGAGTTGGTCGGGGCTCAGCCACCGGACGTCGTCCGTCATGGCTTCAGCATACCTGATCACTTGACGCTTCAATATTTCGTCGTTAGCGTCAGTTGAAGCATCAAGTCCACATCCCCCGGCCGCTCCGAGCGGCACCGTCCCCCTGGAGCCTCCCGATGAACATCGCCCTGTGGGCCGTCGCAGGTCTGCTCGCCCTCCTCTTCGCCGGTGCCGGCTTCATGAAGGCCACGACGCCGAAGGCGAAGCTGCAGGAGAACCCGAACATGGCCTGGACCGAGGACTTCTCCCCCGGGCTCATCAAGACGATCGGGGTGCTCGAGATCCTCGGCGCGATCGGCCTGATCCTGCCGTGGGCGCTCGACATCGCCCCGGTCCTCACGCCGCTCGCGGCCACCGGCCTGGCGATCACCATGGTCGGCGCGATCATCACCCACGGGCGCCGCAAGGAGACCCAGGCGATCGGGATGAACGTCGTCCTCCTCGCGCTGTGCGTGTTCGTCGCGGTCGGCCGCTTCTGATCCCGCACCGGTCCGCACGAAGGGCCCGCCACCGATCCCCGGTGGCGGGCCCTTCGTCGTCCGTCAGTTCGTCGTCGTCCGTCAGCGCGTCGTCCGTCAGCCCCAGCCCAGCTCGTGCAACCGGTCGTCGTCGATGCCGAAGTGGTGCGCGATCTCGTGGACCACGGTCACCTGCACCTCCTCGACGACCTCGTCGCGGGAGTCGCACATCTCGAGGGTGGGGTTCCGGAAGATCGTGATCCGGTCCGGCAGCGAGCCCGCCCAGCCGTCGCCGCGCTCGGTGAGCGGCGTGCCCTCGTAGAGCCCGAGGAGCTCGGGGTCGTCCTCGGGCGCGTCGTCCTCGACGAGGATCACGACGTTGTCCATGAGCCGGGAGAGCTCCGGCGGGACGCCGTCCAGCGCGTCGGCGACGGCGTCCTCGAACTCCTCGCGGGACATCTCGACCACGGGGACAGTGTGGCCCGCGCGGCGGCCGCTCAGGCCCCCGCGCCGTCCAGCAGGGCGATCTCCTCGGCCGTCAGGGTGACGTCCACGGCCTTCGCCGAGTCGAGGATCGTCTTCGGCCGGGAGGCGCCGGGGATCGGGACGACGACCTCGGACTTCGCGAGCTCCCAGGCGAGGCAGACCTGCTGCGGGCTGATCCCGCGGCCGTCCGCGATCTCCTGGAACGCCTTGAACGTCGACCCCAGGCCGGCGGCGCGGGAGATGCCGCCGAGCGGGCTCCACGGGAGGAAGGCGATCCCGAGGTCGTCGCACAGCTCGAGCTCGGGCTCGCTGGACCGGAAGGCCGGCGAGAACTGGTTCTGCACGCTGACGAGCCGCCCGCCGAGGATGTCCCGCGCCTGCATGATCTGGTCCGGGCTCGCGTTCGAGATACCCGCCATCCGGATCTTGCCGGCGTCCAGCAGGTCCCGGACGGCCCCCACGGACTCGGCGTAGTCGACCGTCGGGTCCGGCCGGTGGAACTGGTACAGCCCGATCGCCTCGACCCCGAGCCGCTTGAGCGAGGCCTCGCACGCCTCCTTGAGATGGGCCGCCGACCCGTCGAGCGTCCACGACCCGTCCCCGGGCCGCAGGTGACCGCCCTTCGTCGCCACGAGCACGCGCGACGTGTCGCCGGAGTACGTCGACAGCGCCTCCGCGACGAGCGACTCGTTGTGCCCGACCTCGTCCGCGAACTGGTGGTAGGCGTCGGCAGTGTCGATGAGCGTGATTCCCGCGTCGAGGGCCGCGTGGATCGTCGCGAGCGACCGCGCCCGGTCCGGCCGGCCCTCGATCGACATCGGCATCCCGCCGAGCCCGATCGCCGAGGCCTCGACGTCGCCGATCATGCGGGTGCGCACAGTGGTGTCTCCTTCTCGTCGCCCGGACCGCCTGCAGCATCCTCCCCCGGGGCCTCTCGGGCGGCACGTCCGGCCGGCCCCCGGACGGCGTCCCGAGCGGCCCACGGGACCCTCCTGAGCACGACCGGGTATCCATTTTGGAGGTGGGGGCTGGTTACCCCTATGCTTACCGAGTCCTCGACGGGTCCTGGACGTCTGGGGTTACGTCGCGGAAGCGACGCCCTCATCGTCTAGCGGCCTAGGACTCCGCCCTTTCAAGGCGGCAGCACGGGTTCGAATCCCGTTGGGGGCACGGCAAGCAGCAAGGCCTTGGCACCATCAAGGCCCCGTAGCGCAGTTGGTTAGCGCGCCGCCCTGTCACGGCGGAGGTCGCGGGTTCGAGTCCCGTCGGGGTCGCTGTCGAGCGGATCATCCGCTCGTCCGGCCAGGTAGCTCAGTTGGTACGAGCGTCCGACTGAAAATCGGAAGGTCGGCGGTTCGACCCCGCCCCTGGCCACCTCTGCAGAGGAGCGTGATTCGGGCTCTGACCTGCTACTTCATCCCATCACCTCCTTGCTCCACCCCGTCGGGGTCGGTCGGAGTGTCCGCGGAATGTCCGCGCCGGAATCTGTCGACCATCTCGGCGGCCCGTTCCACCTGCTGCGCGGTGGACCTCTTCATGACGTGGGCGTAGACCTGCCGGGTGACCGTCGGGCTGCTGTGGCCGAGGATCATCTGGACGACCTCGATGGGCACGCCGGCCGCCAGGAGCAGCGAGCAGGCGCCGTGCCGGGTGTCGTGCAGCCGGATCTTCGGCAGCCCGCATGCCGCGACGTGCGCCTCGAACGCCAGGGTGACGCTGCTCGGCCGGAGCGGGTCGCCGTCGACGTGGCAGAAGACCAGGTCGTGGTCGCGGTACCTCGCCCCGCAGACCTGCTTGTTCGCTTCGACCACCGCGCGCCGGGCTTCGAGCGCCCGCTGGGCGGCGCCGACGAGGGGCACCCAGCGGGTCCCGGCCCTCGACTTGGGCGCCTTGACCAGGAGGCTGGTGTGCTCGTGCCGGCAGATCCCGCAGATGCGGTCCTCCGGCCGGAGCTCCTTGCTCGCCACCTCGACGATCGACTGCTGGATGGTGATCCCGCGGCCGTCGGTGTCGACGTCCTGCCAGCGCAGCCCGCAGAGCTCTGCCCGGCGCAGGCCGGCGTAGGCGGCCAGTTCGTACAGCGCCGAGAGACGGTCCTCGGCAACGTGCTCGAGGAACTGTGCCGTCTGCTCCGGTTCCCAGATCGAGAGCTTGGAGCGCCGGTCGTGCTCCGGGATCGCATCCATCCGCCCCTCGGCGGGGTTGATGGCGATGAGTCCCCGTCGACGGGCGACGGCGAGCGCAGCACGCAGGGTGCGCCGGTAACCGTCGATGGTGGCCGGCGACCGGTGCGCGATGCGCCGTCCGACATTGCCCGCCCCGGCAGGCCGGAATATCGGGTTGTCCAGGTCCGCGAGCGCCGTCTCGACGTGCTGCCGGGTGAGGCTGCGCAGCTGGACCCGGCCGAGGATCGGCTTCCAGACGTCCCGGACGTGGCCTCGGTAGTTGGCCAACGTCTTCACGGAGCGCTTCGTCGCCAGCTCCTCGAGCCACAGGTCGAGCCAGTCCCCCACGGTCGTCTTCTTCTCGAAGACCTGCTGCCCGTGCTCGAGGGCGTAGCTCACCTTGGTGAGCGCGGCCTCGGCGTCGACGCGGGTCCTGAACCCGCCCTTGGCGACCTGCCGCCGGCGACCGGTCTCGGCACTGGCAGGCCCTTCGACCTTGTACCACCAGGTTCCGTGGTCCTTCCGGCAGATCTTGAGGCGCTTGCCCTGCTCATCGCGGCAAGGGCAGCGCTTGTAGACAGTTCCGCGTGCCATTCGTCTCCTCTGCAGTGCGGTACGCCCGGGATGTGGGCGTGAGAGATCCTGGCGCGACAACGTCGATAGCCGGGACCCGCTGTCGGTCCCCGCACGATGTCGTCGCGCCGTGAGAGGGACCGAAGCGTTCGCCGGCGCTACTGCCCGGACGCCAGCGGCCGCGCGGCGGGAACGGCGGGTGTGGGCGGCGACGTGTCGAGGCCGAGGAGGCTGAGCATCGGCGCTGTCGGGATGCGGATGAGCTTGCCGAGCCGGAAGACCGGCGTCGGCCACTCCCCCAGCCGGATGAGCTCGTAGGCGGCGGTTCGGCTGAGCCCCATCACCTTGGCGGCGGTGCAGACGTCGACGACGGCGGGCAGCGCGTCGAGCTCGGTGCGGTTCATGCGGCTCCCTTCCTGGAGCGGTCCGCCGCTGGCGGCGGCTGGTAGGGCGTAAAGCGTTCGACGAGGAGCGCGGCGAGCAGGTCGCGGCGGTGACGCTGGGCCGGGTCGTCGTCGGTCGGCGCGAACGGGACCGCGGCTGGCTCAGCCATGACCGACCGCCGTGGAGACGAAGGCGCCGGTGACGAGGTGGGCGCGTCCGCGCTCGTGCCAGCCGAAGCGGTGGGCGAGGGCGTCGAGCACGAGGGACCCGTTCCGGTCGTCGAGGCCGCCGGTGAACTCGCGCAGGCAGGGCTCGACGAGGGCGCCGGCGAGGGAGGCTGCGAACCGCAGGATGGCCTTCTCGGAGGTGCTGGCGGGGGCACCGGCAAGGAAGTGCTCGACCCGGTCCCAGTCGATCGACGCGATCGGCATCGTGACTCCCTCCGGGCCCCAGCCGTCGGCGACGGCGTCGACCAGGTCGAGCAGGAAGTCGGTGCGGTGCAGCCAGGTCTGGTGCCGAATGATCAGCTCGACGGCGGCTTCGGCCGGGTAGTAGCCGTGGGCCCAGGCCCGGAGCATCGGGATGAGCTCGTCGGTCGTCAGGATGGTTGGGTCGATGGTCGTCGTCACGGGTGCCTCCATGGCAGCTTCCTGCATCAGATGATGAATTCGCGGGCGGGCCTAGCGGTCGGTCGAGACATGGACGTGGTCGTAGTGGCCCCCGACGGGATCGGTGGGGTCGTAGACGCCGCCGCCGGAGTAGGGGCGCCAGCCCTCCGTGTCGCGGGCGAGGGACCAGATGCGGCCTTGCCAGATGACGTAGCTGACATGCAGCGGGCGGGCATAGGTGCGTAGCCACTGCGCGAGCGCCCAGCCGCGGCGGACGTCGGCGGCGCCGGGGAAGGTCCCGGCGCGGCCGATCGTGTAGTCGCAGGCCTTGCCCTTGGGGTGGTCGCTCGTCGGGTTCCACGCGTGCGCGTCCCAGCAGGACACCGACCCCTGGTGGACGCGTTCGGCGACCTGCTGAAGGAGCCAGGCGGTCGCGCCGGTGACGCAGCCTCCAGTGCCGGTCGGGTCCGGGATCGTGCAGCCCGTAGCGCCGCCCGGGTAGGCGACCGGGGCCGCGCCCGCGCCGGCCGCGCCGCCGGCAAGCCTCGTGACAGGTGAGGCGTACGCCCGGGTCCAGCGGTGGATGGCGGCGAGGTAGTCGGTGATCTGCTTGACGCAGCTCGTGCCGCAGCCGGCCTCGCCGGGGCGGGGGATCCCGGTCGCGGATCCGGTCACGCGTGAGCAGCCGGCGATGTGGCAGACGGCGAGGGCGTCGAGAGTCTCGGTGGGCTTGCCGGTGGCGCGCAGGTGCGCCGTTACGAGGCGCAGGTTGGCGCACATCCAGCCGACGGCGACCCACAGGTGCGTTCTCGGATCCCAGATCGGGTGATCGCTCGGAGGCCCGGCGGACATCGTCCAGGAGCCGCCCGCTCCCCCGGCCTCGACCCAGGTGCCGGGCATCATCTGCAGCAGTCCGGCGGCACCGGCGGGCGAGTACGCGCGAGGGTTCCAGGACGACTCGGCCTGCACCTCGGCAACGACCCAGAGCGCGGGCAGATCCGGGCAGGAGCTAGTGAGGGCCCGCTCGAGGTAGGGCAGCAACTCACGGGCAAGCGGCGGTACGGCAGCAGCGTCGACACCGACGCTGACCCCGGCCGTGGCGAGCGCATCGTCCTGCGCCGTGAACCCGGCCCCAAGGAACAGCACGAGCGCCAGAGGCACCGCGACCGCCGCGAGCACGGCGGCCCTCACGACGCTCCCCCACAGCCGGAGCGCCGGATGTCGTCGCTCCGCGCACCGGCTGCTGGTTGGATGGCTGTCGTCAGCTGACGGCAACGGCTGACGACCGGACGCAGGACGAATGGGCGGGAGGACGACGGCAGAGCGCACGCATCTGCAGTGGCTGACACGAGAACTCACCGCCATTCATCTCAGTTAATGACTTTCGCACAACAGTACGCAGAGATGGCTGGCTGTCAACAGCCTCTGTGGACGACGTGCCGCGACGCCGCAGGTCCCCGCGCCGGTCGCCGCCCACGACCGGCAGGCGGTGACACAGGATCGGACGACGCGGCGCGCGTCTGGACGAGGAGGCGGCAATGGTCAAGGCACCCAAGCCAGACGTGCCCGCGCCGACACCGGCCGCAAAGACCCTGGCGGAGAAGATCGACCATCTCTTCACGGTGGTCCACCCCGCCAAGGGCGAGTACACGCACGAGCAGGTCGCAAAGGCCATCGAGGACGCCGGCGGCCCGACCATCTCGGCCACCTACCTATGGCAGCTCCGCAAGGGCATGCGTGACAACCCGACGAAGAAGCACCTCGAGGCACTCTCCGGGTTCTTCGGCGTCCCACCGGCGTACTTCTTCGACGACGAGGCTGCGGCGGCAGTCGACGCCGAACTGGCTCTACTGACGGCACTGCGCGACCCGAAGGTCCGCGAGCTCGCCATACGAGCCGCCGGCCTCTCACCCGAGACCCTGAGCACCCTCATCGACATGACATCCCGGGCCCGGCAGCTCGAGGGCCTCGCCGACCCCTGACCTCCTGACCGATCGGGACGAACAGCCGCCGGACGACGTCCCGGACACGCAGTTCCGCCGTCCCGCGGCGAACCCGAGGGTTCCTTCCAGGCCCGGGAGGGGCGCAGGCCGCAGAGCCCGCCTCTCCCGGCGCCGCATGCAGTGCTACGCAGTCACAGCCATCCGCGGCTACGTCGTCGAGGACTCGAGGATCGAGGGCGTCCGATCCGTGCGGCACGCCTCGGCCGCGCCGATCAGTCCGGCACGGTCCCAGACCCGCTCGAAGGAGTCTCGGTAAACCGCGGAGAGGTCCCCGTAACCGGCCAGGCGCAGGACCGGCGAGGAGGCCGCGGGAACGCCGTACACGTGCGGGTTCACCAGCATCGCGTCGTCACCGCGGTAGACACTCGCGTACAGCACAGTGTCATGCAGCCGGACCTCGACATTGCTCGCGCCACGGAGCCCTTCGGACAGCACGAGCGAGTTCCGGACCTTTGCTGGCATCGCGCTTCCGATGCGCTCGTCGATCCCCCGCTGCGCGACAGCCTGCGCAGCCGGATCGCCGAGCGCCAGCCGCACGCGCGCACCGCTCTCCGCCCGCTCGCGGATCAGCCGGAGCAGCTCGCGATCGTCGAACAGGAAGAGGGCGCTGTAGGCCAGCACGTCGATCTCACGCGCCGCCGAACCGAACAGCTCGACCCATACCGCGCGAGGCACCGCGCCCCGATTCGGGTAGGTGCACCAAAGCTCAGGCGAGATCGGACAGCCCCCCGCCTCCGCCGGCCAGAGGTCGTACTCGTGCCGCCCCACCAGCCGCGCCAGATCACGTCGATGCGCCGACTGTGGCACCCGTCCGGCGAGCCAACGCTGGACGGTCTTGGGATCGACCCCCAGCCGCTCCGCGACATCACGAGCAGACAACCGCGCATCGACGATCGCCTTGCGCAGCGCGGAGTTCCGCGTCCTCGACTCGTTCATGATGACCTCCCCGTGGTACGACGCTAACACAAGACGTCCCAAGACGTCCCACGCTTGGATGCTCGGCGACTTGAGGGGAGTCGTAGCGTCGGGAGCGTGACGTCACCCGACGAGGCTGCCCGGATCGCTGAGCGACTCCTGGCCAGCGATCTGCCGCGCCGCTGGGAGCATTCCCGCGGCGTCGCCCGCGCGGCCCGCTCGGTGGCCTCGCTCGCGGGACCGGACGCGGAGCTACTCGAGGCTGCAGCCTGGTTGCACGACGTCGGATATGCACCGGCGCTCGCTGCAACCGGGTTCCACCCGACCGACGGCGCGGCCCACCTGCAGACCCTCGGCCTGGACGGCGACCTGGTCTCACTCGTCGCTCACCACACCAACTCGGAGATCGAAGCGGCAGTACGAGGGATCACCGCCCTGCTCGACCCGTTCCCCGCGCACCGGGATCGAGTTCGACGCCTGCTCCCCCTACTGACTTACTGCGACCTGACGACCAGCCCGGATGGCGACACCATCAGCATCGACGTCCGGTTGGCAGACATCTACGACCGGTACGCACCGGCGGACGCGGTGCATCGCGCGATCCGCCGCGGCGAAGGTGCCTTGCGCTCTGTCCACGCAGAGGTGACAGATGCACTGTCACGAAACGGATCTGTCGCACCGGGCACCTGAAGGCCGTCCCGACCGATACCGACATCACACCCGTGGCCTAACTGCTCAAGCCCCGGACCGCTGCACCTCGGTCAGGAGGCCTTGCTCGTCACGGCGCCACAGCACCCCGCCGCTGTCGAGGAACTCGACCTCGACCGGTTCCGGGGAGAAGTACGACCTTGCCCACTCCCGCGGTGCCGGCCGCCGCACCGTCTGCCCTGGCGGCACCAGCCCGATGAACTCAGCCTCGGAATCGTCGCCCGCCCCGGGGGCCTGGTTCGACAGTGACACCTCGTAAATCGGCATCCCGCTGGCGTTGTGCACATGGAACGCGAGCTGCTGCACGCCGTTGCCGTCACGGTGCGGCTCGAGCCATGCGCTGACCATGACGGCCTGCCCGCGTCGCCGCTCGTCGTCCGCATGCTCCTCACGGCGGTGCTCCTTGCGGAGCAGGACCATCCCGACAGCGAATGCGCCGACGGTCCCGACGGAGGAGAACACGTCTGCGGCGGTGCTGATCCAGCTTCCGTCCCCGGCCATGCGCTGAGTCAGCCCAGGTACGGCGACGGACGGCGCTCGAGCAGGTGCTTGACACGCAGCCGCATCGACCGGTCCATCTGCCGCTCGGCCAGCTCGCCAGGAGCTAGCCACAGCACCTCACGCGACTCGCTGCTCGCAGCCAACTCCCCACCGACAACACGAGCCGTGAACAGCACGCTGAACTCCTGCCGAACCTCGTCGTTACTCGTGTAGTGGATGAGGTGCTTCGGATCGGTGTAGATGCCCACAAGCCCGGTGATCTCGCAGTCGATCCCGGTCTCCTCCTTGGTCTCGCGCACCCCGCACTGCGGCAGCGACTCCCCGAAGTCCTGGGCGCCTCCGGGCAACGCCCAGTTGTCGTTGTCAGTGCGGTGGATGACGAGGATTTGTCCCTGGTCGTCGATGACCGCCACGTTCGCGGACGGCACGATGCTGTTCGCCGCAGGGGCTGCCGGGTCGTCGTAGTGGTCGATGCGCCGTGCCACAGGTTCTCCTCGAGACGTCAGTCGAGCGGCTTCGCGTCGGCCCATACCTTCTCGAAGCTGTCGAGGTAGGTCGTCACGAGGTCCCCGCCGGCGATCCGGCGCAGGTGCATGACCGGCGCGAGCGACGCCACCGCCCCGTACACGTGGGTGTTGACCAGCAGCTCGTCGTCCGCCCAGTACATCGAGTTGTAGAGCGGCGTCGAGTGCAGACGGATCTCTACGCCGTCCTGCGCGCGCAGCGGCTTGAACAAAGAGATGACGTTGCGGATCTTGCCGACAAGGGCGTCGTCGATCCCCTCCGCCTGCGACCGCTCGAGCACCTCGGCACTGTCTGGATCGCCGATGAGGATCCGCACCCGGACGCCGGCGGCCGCCTTCTGACGGAACATCGCGAGCATTCCCGGGTCGTCAGCGAGGAAGAACCCGCTGTAGACGAGGATGCCGATGTCCTCCTCGGCCTCGCCGAACAGCCGGCCCCAGATGTCGCGCGGCACGGTCCACCGGTGCGGATAGACGGTGAGGATCTCGCTCTCGGCGGCGTCTGCGAGCTGGGCGTCGGAGAGGGCCTGCGGCCACAGGTAGGTCTCCTCGACCCCGAGCGCCATGGCAACGGCGTAGCGGCTGCGGCGGTACGGGACGCGGCCACCGATCCAGCGCTCGACGGTCTTGGCGTCCACCTCGACCTGCTCGGCAAGCTGCTCGAGGGTCAGCCCGCGCTGCAGGAGTGTGGCTCGCAGCCGCTCGTTCGCCATGGCCCCCGGTCCGCCGTACGTCCCTATTCGTCCCAGGGACGTCCTGGGACGCGATCACGCTAACGGGACGTCTTCGAGGCGTCCAGCCGCGTGGTGATCACGTCCCTGCCGTGCGCGCCATCGTCGTGCCATGACGAACAACGACCCTCCGGTCGAGACGGAGGAGGCAGCCGACCCAGAGCCCTCACCAGACGTCGACCCCGCCGTCGCGGCGCTGCTCGCCGAGGTCTTCCCGCACCTGTCCCCCACCGTCGTCGCCCGGGTCCTCGGGCTGACGATCCGCCCATCCACCAAAAACACAGAAGGGCCGCACCAGTGACCGATCCCCTGGCGCTGATGCTCATCGGCCTCATCGTCGGCGGCGTCTGCATCGCCTACTGGCGGGTCATCGTCGCCGTCCTCGCGCTCCTCGTCCTGGGCGTCTTCGCCGTCGGCCTCATCACCGTCGTCGAGTCCATCCAGCAGCTCACGCAGTGACCGCGCGCCGGCCCGAGCCCGGCGCATCCCACCGCCTTCTGAATGTCCGCGTACGGTGTTACCGTCGCCATGCGCTGAAATGAATGGAGAAGAGCAATGCATCAGCTCACCTGGTTCACCACGGAACTCCTCGGCCTCGCCGCTGCGGCAGTCCCCAACCCCGCACCCGTCGCGCCCCCTGGCCTCAGCGGGCCGGCCGACCTGCTGCTCGGCTGGCTCAAGTGGGTCGGCATGGTCGCCGGCGTCGTCGGGTTCGGCGTCTGCGCGATCATGATGATCCTGGGGCGCCGCAACCGGTCGAACATGGCCGTGGACGGCGCATCCGGCATCCCCTGGGTGCTCGGCGGTCTGTCCCTCCTGAGCCTCGCGTCCGGCCTCGTCGGCGCGGTCCTCTCCTGACCGGCGACCGACGAGCCTCGGGGGGACACGATGACCAACACCTACCGACCCAGCCCGCAGTCGCGCACCACGCGACCGCTCGACAAGCCCGCCTGGCGTCGCCTGCCCGTCGTCCTCGGGACACTCGCGAGCGGTGCCGTCATCCTCGTCGGTGCGACGACGTTCCTCCTGCCGGACGACGCAGCCCGCCCCGAGCGGGACAACGCCGTCGCACGTATCGAGACCATGACCGCCGCGCCCGCGCCGTCCGCCATCACGGACATCACCTGGACCGAGGTCGCCGGCGTCTCGCTCCCGTTCTCCCGCACCCACGGTCCGCGGCTGACCCGTGACAGCGCCGCCGGCGGCTACTCGAGGAGCACGACCGGCGCCGCCCTCGCAGCCGTCCAGGTCGTCGTCCGCACCAGCGCCGCCGCCGGGCCCAGGATCTACGCGCCCGTTCTCGCCACCCAGGTGACCGGCGCCGACTTGCCCTCGATGCGGCTCGCCGTCAACGACGAGTACCAGCGTCTGCGGGCGCAGGCCGGTGTCGCGGACGGCGAACCCGTCCCCACCGGGGGCAGCGCGCAGGTGCTCGGCTACGTCGTCCGGGGCATCGACCTCCGGGACGGGACGGCGACCATCGATGTCGTCCTGACGTCGCCAGAGCTCAGCTCCTCCTCGAGATCCGTCGGCTTCCGAGTCGAGTTGCGCTGGCAGAACGACGACTGGCGGGTCGTCGCCCCCGCCAACGGTGACTGGGGCACCGGCGCCACGGCGTTGGGCGCCGTCCCCGACGGCCTCGTCGAGTACGGCGGCTGACATGGTCTGCCAGCCTCTGGTCCCGGCCACGTGCGTCGTGGACAGCGCGGGGAACGCCATCGGCGGCGCCGTGTCGTCGACGCTCGGCAACACCTTCGCCGACTCGATGCGGGACGGCGCGACCTGGGTGATCAAGACGACGATCGCGTGGTGGATCGAGGTTCCGGCGATCGACCTGGGCCGCACTCCGGTCGACGCGATCCGCGGGTACGTGCTCTGGCTCGCGATCGTCGTGTCGGTGGTCGGGGTGATGTGGCAGGCGATCCTGCTCATGCTGTCCCGCCGTCCCGAGCCACTCCTGAACGTCGGCCGAGGCCTGTTCTACGTCGCGCTGTGGAGCTCGATCGGCGTCGTCGGGCCGGCCGCTGCGCTGCGGGCAGGCGACGCGTTCTCGGTCTGGGTCCTCGACAGCGCTGCCGGCGGCCAGGCGACCGACCGGCTCGTCGCGCTGGCCAGCCTCAGCGCGATCCAGTCCCCCGGCGCGGTGACGATCCTCGGGCTGCTCATGATGCTCGCCGGACTCGTCCAGGCAATCCTCATGCTCTTCCGAGAAGGCGCCGTCGTCATCCTCAGCGGGGTCGTCGTCCTCGCGGCCGCCGGCTCCTTCACCAATGCGACCCGCCCGTGGCTGCCGCGCGTCCTCGGCTGGATGCTCGCGCTCATCACCTACAAGCCGGCCGCAGCGCTCGTCTACGCGGCCGCCCTGGCACTTACTGGCCAGGGCGACGACCCCCGCACCGTCGTCGTCGGCCTGACGATGATGCTGCTCGCGATCATCGCCCTTCCGGTGCTGATGAAGTTCTTCACCTGGACGACGGGCGCCGCGACGTCCGGGGGCGGCGGCGGTCTGGCCGCTCTCGCCGCAGGCTCGGCCGCCGCGATCCACGCCCGCGCGGCCTTCGAGAGCACCCCGAGCAACGGCGGAGCCGCCGCCACCCAGGCGGCCGCCGTCCGTGGCGACCTGGGACCGCCCTCCGGTCCAGCCCCCACCGGCGCGACGTCCGCGTTCCGTGGGACCTCGAACGCCGCACCGCCCGAATCCCCCGCGGGCGGTGCGGCCCCATCCCCCGTTGCGTGGACGTCGACCGCCAGCAGCCCATCTGCTGCGGCGGCGTCCACGGCCGCCGCCTCAGGTACGGCGACGACTGCTGCGGGCTCCACATCAGCCGCGGCCGCCGGCCCGATCGGCGCCGTCTACCTCGCGGGCCAGGCAGCCGCCGGCACCGCGTCCGCCGCGGGCCGGGCCGCCGGCGCCGCCCTCACCGACGACGAAGGATCCCGATGACCACCACCACCGACACCTCACGCCCGGCCGTCCGCACGTACGGCGGCTGGCGCAAGGCCCGCGGCATCGGACTGTTCGGCGTCGGCCCCGCCGGCACCGTCGTCGTCCTGGCCTGCGTTGTCGTCCCTCTGATGCTCGCCTCGCTCGACCTCGCCATGGGTGCGCTGGCTCTCGTGCCTGCTGCGGCCGTGGCCGGGCTGACGATCGCCCGCTTCGACGACCTCACGCTCGCGCAGACCGTCGCACGCCGCCTCCGCTGGGCCTGGGCGGTTCGCCGTGGCTGGACGACGTACCGCGCGCAGACCGTCGTCGAGCGCGCGTCGGCCTGGGACCTGCCCGGCGTCCTCGCCCCGACCCGGCTGCTGTCGGCCGCCGACGATCGCGGCGGCACATTAGGCCTGGTCTGGAACCGCCGCACCGGCCACCTGACTGCGACCCTGCGCTGCGCCGCGACCTCCACCTGGCTCGTGGACAGCCACGATGCCGACGGCTGGGTCGCCAACTGGCACTCCTGGCTGGCATCGCTCGGCTACCTGCCGATGGTCCGCAGCGTGGCCGTCACCGTCGACACCGCACCCGAGCCCGGCACCGCCCTGCAGGACGCCATCCTGCCGCGGATCGCACCCGACGCACCGGACGACGTCCGCCGCCTCATGCACGAGCTCGTCGCCCGCTCCCCCGCTGCCTCGGCCGACGTCGACACCCGCGTCAGCGTGACCTTCGACCCCGCCGCTGCCGCCCCGCGGCTGCGCGACCTCGACGACGCCGTCGACGAGATCTCCCGGCAGCTCACCGGCCTCGAGTCGTCCCTCGCGACGTGCGGCGTCACGGTGCTCGGCCGCGCATCCGCCGACGACATCGCCGGCATCGTCCGGACGGCGTTCGACCCCGCCGCCCGCGGGGACGTCCAGCGAGCCCTCGCCGGCCATAACCCGGACGGCGAGGCGCTCGACTGGGCGGACGCCGGCCCCGTCGCCGCCGACGAGCACTGGGACCACTACCGCCACGACGGCGGCGTCTCCGTGACCTGGGGCTGGCGCGAAGCACCGCGCCAACACGTGACGTCCGGGGTCCTCACCCGGCTGCTGTCCCCCGGCCGGTTCCCCAAGCGCGTCACCCTGGTCTACTGTCCGCTGCCCGCCGTTGAGGCTGCGCGGGTGCTCGAGGCGCAGGTAAACGCGGCCGCGTTCCGCGACGCGTACCGGCGGGCGCAGCGGCGCGACGAATCGGCCCGGGACGTCGCAGACCGGCTGCAGGCACAGCGAGCGGCCGTCGAGGAGGCCCAGGGCGCCGGGCTCGTCGTCCTCGCCCTGTACGTGACGGCAACCGCCCGCCAGGAGAACGACCTGCCCGCGGTCGTCTCCGAGGTCGAGGCCCGCGCCGACCAGAGCAAGATCCAGCTCCGCCGCCTCGTCGGCAGCCAGTCCGCAGCCTTCGCCACGACGCTGCCCTGCGGCGTCCCGGCCCTCTGAGGCAGCGAGATGACCACGACCACCACCCACCCGGGCGGCGTGCCGCTCGTCGCGACCGGCACCAGCACCGCCGTACCGACCCGGTCGTCCGTCGCACCACTGCTCGGCTGGCCAGGCCCGAACAGCGGCCGCGCCGCACAACGAGCCGACGTGGTTGCCTACCAGGCAACCACCGTCCAGGCCTGCGGCCTGTTCCCCTTCACTGCCGGATCGGGCTCGCCGTCCGCCGGCGTCCCGTTCGGCCGCCACATGACCTGGGGCGAGGTCGTCTGCTGCGACCCCTTCGCCTGGATGGACGCCGGCCTCACGACGAACCGCGGCGTCTTCCTCCTCGGCCAGCCCGGTACCGGCAAGTCCAGCGCCGGCAAGCGGATCTGCCGTGGACTCATGGCCTTCGGCGCCGTCCCGCTGTTCCTCGGCGACGCCAAGCCCGACTACACCGCCGTCGTCCGCTCCGCCGGCGGCCAGGTCATCCGCATCGGCCGCGGCCTCGACCGCATCAACCCGCTGGACGCCGGCCCGCTCGGCGCAGCGTTGGCCAGACTCTCCGGCCCGGCAGCCGACCGGCTCCGCCTCGAGGTTCGCGGCCGCCGGCTGACCGCCACTCTCGCGCTCTGCTCCCTCGTCCGCACCGACGCCCCGATGACCAACTCCGAGGAGACCGTCATCGGCGCCGCCGTCGACCTGCTTGCCGACCGTCTCCCCGCCGGCACCGAGCCGACCGTCCCCGACGTCCTCGCTGTCATCCGCGAGGGCCACGGCCGGCTCGTCTCCGCCGCCGAGGTCGACTCCCCCGACGAGTACCGCGCTGAGACTCGCCGCCTGCGCCAGACGCTCCGGATGCTCTGCGAGGGTTCCCTCAAGGGGGTCTTCGACGGCCCCACCACCCAGCCGATCGACCTCACCGCACCGGCCGTCTCCATCGACATCTCCGCCGTCACCTCCGCCGGCGACACCCTGCTCTCCGCCGCGATGCTGTCGACCTGGTCGTACGGCTTCGCCGTCATCGACGCCTCGACCGCCCTCGCCGACGCCGGGCTCGCCCCACCACGCCGGTACGTCGCCGTCCTAGACGAGCTCTGGCGTGCATTGCGCGGCGCCCCCGGCCTCGTCGACCACGCCGACGCCCTGACCCGCGTCTACCGCGGCCGCGACGTCGCGCACATGATGATGACCCACTCCCTCGACGACCTCGCGGCCCTGCCGACCGAGGCCGACCGCGCGAAGGCCCGCGGGTTCATCGACCGTTGCGCCATCACCGTTCTCGCAGGGCTGCCGATGCGCGAGCTCGACGAGGTCTCCCGGATCGTCCCGCTCTCGGACGCCGAGAAGCAGCTCGTCGCCTCGTGGTCCTCCCCCGAGACATGGCAGCCCGGTGCCCGGCATCCGGGGCGCGGGAAGTACCTCCTGAAGACGGGCCAGAGGATAGGAATCCCGGTTGAGCTTGAGTACGTCGCGGACGAGGCCCAGACGTATGAGACAGACCGCCGCACCGTCTGGACGCCGGACGACGCCACGGCCGCCGTCGCGTCGCCGCGCGGCGCGACCGGGCTGGTGGACGGGACAGGGTGGCCCCGATGACCACGGCGATCGGCCCCAGAGCAGGACTCCCCCGCGAGGCGACCACCCCCTTCGCAGTCCTCGCTCTTTGCTGGCTGCCTGTCGGTGTCGTCGCCCTGATCTGGGTCGGAGGGCACACCGCTTCCCTGCTGACCGGCCACGGCTGGTCCGGACCGGACTTCGGCTGGGACTTCGCACGAGTGCTGGTCAGCCCGGGCGGCGTCCATAACGCGTGGCCGCGGACGCCGCCCGTGCTCGTCTGGATCTGCACCGGCCTGCTCGCCGCCACGGTGATCGGCCCGGCCGCCTTCCTCGCCGCCCGATGGGTCCACCATCGTCCAGCCGCGGACGACCCGCTGCCTTCGCTGGCCACCGCCCGGGACGTCCGAGCTTTCACGGCGCCGGAGTCCGAGCAGCGCGCACGCCGCCTGCGGACCTCGCTCGCCGACCGACCCAAGGGGCAACTCGCGGGCCGCGACATCGGCGTCCCTCTCGGCACCCTGCGCCAGCAGCGGGGCGGGCCGGTCGAGCTGCGCGCGTCCTGGGAGGACGTGCTTCTCGCCGTGATGGCGCCCCGCGCCGGCAAGACGACCGCTCTCGCCGTCCCCGCGATCCTCGACGCCCCCGGCGCCGTCGTCGCCACCAGCAACAAGGCCGACCTGTGGACCACGACCTCCACTCTGCGTGCCGAGGAGACCGGTGAGCAGGTCTGGGTCTTCGACCCCCAGCAGATCGTCTACGCCGACCGCACCTGGTGGTGGAACCCGTTGCGCGACGTCACCACCGTCGAAGAGGCCCACCGTCTCGCCGGCCACTTCGTCCAAGAGGTCCGCGGCGACCGCGGCAGCCGGGACTTCTGGTCATCCGCCGCGCACGACCTGCTCACCGGCCTGCTCCTCGCCGCTGCGACGTCCGGCCGAGACCTCACCGAGGTCTACGAGTGGCTAAACGACCCCGTTCTCGTCACGCCCGTCGAGCTGCTCCGCGCCACCGGTCACAAGGCAGCCGCAGCGTCCCTGCTGGGCCGGATGCACGGCGCCCCCGAGACCCGCGACGGTGTCTACGAGACGGCCCGGACGGCGGCACAGTGCCTGCGTGACGACGCCACGATGGCCTGGGTCACCCCACCGGCGCTACGCGGCGAACAAGACCTCGACGAGTTCGACGCCGCCGGCTTCGCCCTCACCCGGCAGACCCTCTACCTGCTTTCCAAGGACGGCGCAGGCGCTGCAGCACCCCTCGTCGCCGCCCTCACCGACCGCATCATGCGGCAAGCCACCCGGGCCGCCGAACGCCGCGGCGGCCGCCTCGACCCACCCCTGCTCGTCGTCCTCGACGAGGCCGCCAACGTCTGCCGGATCGCCGACCTCCCCGAGCTCTACAGCCACTTCGGCTCCCGCGGCATCACACCGCTGACCATCCTGCAGTCCTACAAGCAGGGGGTCCGGGTGTGGGGCGAGCACGGCATGGACGCCCTCTGGTCCGCCGCCACCATCAAGCTCATCGGCGCCGGCATGGACGACGCCCGGCTCGCTGAGGACCTCTCCCGCCTCGTCGGCGACCACGACGTCGCCATCCGCTCCCAGAGCTACGGCGACCGACGAACGAACGAGAGCGTCAGCATCCGGCGGCAGCGGATCCTCGCGGCGGAGGACATCCGGGCCCTTCCCAGTGTGACGGCGCTTCTGCTGGCGACAGGCTGCAGGCCGGCTTTGCTCACGCTTTCGCCGTGGTTCGAAGCGATCAATGCACCAGCAATCTCTGCCATAGCTCAGGACTCCAAGGCGCTGCTCACGCGGCGTTCCGCCGGCGGCGCGGCAGCTACCGAGGATGACAGTTGACGGACGACCGACCGATCCCCATTGACCTGTCGCTTCTCATCCAACGGGTCGACGAGCTGGAAGCGCAGCTCACACGCGCTCTGGCCGACCTGGACGAGTTGGCCGCCGCCGCCGCGCACACCACCGAGTCGCATCTTCCCACCAACGCAGTGGTAGAGCCGGTCTACGGGACTGTCACAGCCTGGGTCGACGGATACTTCCGCCGCATCTTCACCCGCAGTATCGGCGGCGAGATCCGCTGGTGTGGACAGTGGGAGGCCCACCCCGAGGCCGTTACGCGGTTCGAGGCGCTGTGGCGGTCGTGGGAGGCCTTGCGACTCGATCCGAACCTAGGCATCGCAACGTGGCTGACGAGCTACCTGGACCCCCAACTCGCCGCTCTCTTCTCCCGGCTCGGTCCCTTTGCGCAGTGCACTCATGAACGTCACACACCCTGCGGGGACCTCGGTCAGTAGCCGAGAACAGCAGTGACTACATGATCGACGGCTGCAATCGAACCCCGACGGTCTTGCGGTCGGCGGGTTGAGCGACTCCCCACCCGGTCGGCGAGAGTGTTCACGAGCTGCACTCCGCGCCCGTTGTCCGCGTCATGTCGCCGTCCGCGGCAGCGAAGGCATCCGGGACGTCTGTTGCGGGGCAGCGTGCCGCGGTGTCTGCGCGGTGAGGCGTACCAGGCACTGGTCGCCGAGGTCCATGGACGACAGCGTCCACCCGGTGGCTGCGGTCGTCCGGGCCAGGTCCTGCACGGCGGCTCCTGCCCTGGCCGGCGCCGTGACCGTGACCTCGGACGCCGTACCGACGCCGATCCTGGCCACCGTGACGGTGTCCCCTTCAGCGCAGGCCGAGAGCACCGCCCGCAGGACGGCGGCCAGTGGCCCGGGGTCGGGCTCAGTCTGCGGGCCAACGGGCATCCGGACGACGAGCCGGACACCCGCCGCGTGCGCCGCCGCGAGCTGGTCGGCGAGCTGTGCCCCCACGGCGTCGAGGTCGGGGTCGAGCCGCGTCAGCTGCCGCAGGTAGGACTCGGTGATCAGGCAGCGGGTGCGCACGGCCTCGTCGCGAGGGTTGAGCCGGCCGTCGGCGATCGCGTGCAGCAGGTCCGCGGACCCGTGGAGAGCACGGGAGACGTGTCCGCGCCACAGCTGGTGCGCCGTCCGGGAGCCTGCCTCCGCGGCCTTGGCACGGCCTGCTTCGGCCTGTGCGGTGGCGGCCCGCAGCGCCAGCCGCTGCAGGTAGCTGCGGAAGTACGCGATGGCGACGACGACCGGCAAGTCGAGGAAGCCGGACAGGCCGGGGCTCACGCAGCCCACAGGTGTGAAGGTGACCTCGAGCGACATGATCGCGCCGAGGTACACGGCGGTGCCCACGCCTGCTGGCCACCAACTGCGGAACCCAAAGATCAGCAGCACGAGCGGGACGAGCGCAGCTTCCGGGCCCCACCACGCCGTCCCGACCCGCAGGCAGCCAGGTAGCCCGTTGCCCGGGAGTAGGACCAGGACCGGCACAGTGGCGACGAGCCCGCTCGCGCGCAGCCAGGGGACGCCGGCTCCGCGCCGGGACATCGCCGCAGCGGACGCGGTGACCACCGCGAGCAGGGCGAGGGCGGACCATGAGCCAGGGGACAGGCGCCCGCCAGTCTCGACCGTGGACACCAGCGTGAGGCACAGGCACAGCCCGACGAGGCAGGCCGCGACCCGCTGCGCGAACGGACCGCCGACATGGGCGAGCAGCCGTTCGGCGTCCACGGCCGCCTCGGCAGCCACGGACGGGCGGCTCGCCGGGTCGTACCGGAGCAGCACCTGCGTCCCGCGGCCGGCGGCTGACGTCACCAGGGCGACGACATCCACCGCCGCGCAGCGGTCCACGACTGACGTGGCGAGCCCACGACCCGGCATCATCCCCCCGTCGAACCCCGCCCCGTCGTCCCGGACGACGACCTCAACGAGGCGTCCGCCCCGGACGGTCACCTCGGCCCGGGTCACGCCGCTGTGCCGGGCGACGTTCGTCAGCGCTTCGAGCAGGGCGCCGCAGATCGCTTCCGCGACGGTCGGAGGCAGGCCGTCGAGCAGGCCGAGCAGCTCGTCAGCCGAGGTGTCGACGATGACAACATCGGGCAGTGCGGCACCCACCGCCCACCCCCGGCGCCCGCGCAGGGCGTCCTCGACGAGTGCACGACTCACCGCGTGGGGTGCCGGGTCCCCGTCGACAGCCAGATGTCCGGCCTCGTCGGCGGACGCTGCGCAGGCGCGACGCAGCGGTTCCGCGTCGAGGACGTCGCCGCGCAGCCCGACGGCTGACAGTGTGTTGATCACCCCGTCGTGCAGCCGGGCAGTCAGCTCTACGGCCACCCTGCGGTCCTCGCGGGCCTGCTCACGGACGACCCGAGCGGTCTCCGCGCCCGACAGTTGCGCGTCGGCGGACCGGCCAAGCGCATGCAGCGCCCGGGACACCAGGCTGCTCGCGGCAACGTCGGCCGCTGCCACCCCGAACGACGCGACCGCGACGGTCACCGCGGCGCGCGGATCCGTGTACGGCCACAGGCGAGCGGCGAGCAGCCCGGCGAACAGGCCCCCGAAGCCGAGGCCGACGAGCACGGCCGACCGCGTGGGGAGCAGGAACCCGGCCGCGGCGGAGACGATGCCGGGCAGCCAGTAGATGAGCAGCGTGTTGCCGCTCAGGTCGTCGACGCCGTGGTCGGTCGTGATGTTCACGGTGATCGCGAAGACGGCAGCGGCCGCGACCAGCAGCCGGGCGTCAGCCCGGCGGTTGAGCCCGACGAGTGCGCAGGCTGCGAGTCCGAGGGCGCCGGTGGCGGCTGCCCAGGTCGGCCGGCGCAGGACGTCGGAGAGCACGACCGTCGCGCCGAACCCGAGCAGCCAGGCACCGGTGAGGATCGCGGTCATCCGGCGGAGTGCGACCGCCACGGCCTCACTCGGCCAGGAGACACGCGCCAGCGCGGCGGCCGCCGAGGTCGTCATTGTGCTCGGTCCCCCTCTCGTGCGGGCGTCGCGGACGTTGTTGGATGGTCCCGTGAGTCTCCACGATCGTCCGCCCCCGATCGGTGCTCACGGGCTCCGGGTAGGGATCGTCGATGACCACGCCCTGTTCCGGGACGGCCTGATCTTCACCGTTACGCAGCGGGGCGGCCATCGGGTCGTCGTCGCGTGCGACGACCTGATGCAACTCGACGACTGGCTGTCGGCGCACCCGCCGCAGAGGCACCCCCAGGTGCTGCTCCTCGACCTGCTCCTCGGGGGCCGGCTGGTGGACGTAGGCGGCGTTCGGTCGCTGCTGCAGCGCGGGATCCGGGTGCTTGTGGTCTCCGGGACCCGCGACGGCCGCCTGCTCCAGGCGCTGCTCCGCGAGGGCGTGGCGGGCTTCGTCGCCAAGGAAGACTCGTCCCGCGAGCTGCTGGCGGCCCTCGAGGCGGCCGCGACCGGCAACGCCTGGACGTCGCCCGAGCTGGCGGAGATCGTCGCCAGCGACCCGCAGCGCCCAGCGCTCAGCGAGCGTGAGTTGGAAGCGGTCACGCTCTACGCCCAAGGGCTGACGATGGAGTCGGTGGCCCGCCACATGGGCGTCGGCTACGAGACGGCACGGCAGTACGTCGACCGTGCCCGCGGGAAGTGGGCCGCCGTCGGCCGGGACGCCCGGACCAAGACCCAGCTGTACGAAGCGGCGCGCCAGGACGGTCTCCTCGAGCCCTGACCCCCAGACGGGGGTCGTCGACTCTGCCGGACGGTCCCCGCTTCCGGTGACATCGGCGCCGTTGCGGTGGATCGCCGTCCGACCGGTGGCAGAACCTGGTCACGGACCTACCGGCGAACGGGGTGCGCGATGGCCGTCGCCAGGGGATGCGCGGCGGCCACCGTGCCCCGACCCGGACGTCCGAAGGGCCGCAGAGCAGTCGACGGTGCCTCGCGATGTCGAGGGCGACGGAGGAATCATGGGCAGCCACCGCAAGTGAGGGCCCCTTGTCCGGTCGGCTCCTGTCGGGCGGGTAGGGCGGTCACGACCGACCCTGGGCAGGGGTTGTGGACCCCCGCGCAAGTCCGTCGTCGCAGGACTCGAGACCTCGAACTGCCTCGCCGCCTGGCTGCTGCGAGCGGCGGTACTCACAGCCCCGCAGCGGAGGCACCCAAGCGAGCGCGGATCCTCTGGGCCGTTCGGGCGGACACTCGCCACCCTGCTGATTCCAAGGTCCTTGCCAACTCAGGCGCAGACAGAAGCGGGTCTTGCTCCAGCAGCTCGCGAGCCGCTTCGTCTCGCGTCCGTGAGGAACTCGGCTCCGACGATCGGTCGCCGACCGGCATCGTTGCGGTTGCTGCCACTGCGATTGCTGAAGGCCTGGCCTCCTTGAGCCCAGCAACGGGGCTCCTCGGCAGCGTCGATGTCATGGCGATACCGGCGTCCAGTTCGAGGACCGCGTGCCGCCACTGCCGCCAGGTACTGGGGAACGAAAGCACCCAGCGGATGGGGCGAAGGTGCGGTAGCGGCGGCGGCAGCAAGCCTCGCTCCTCGAGGGCCACCCGTCGGGACGAGATGATCACGGTCTCGAAGCAGACGACGAACATGGCCGGTGGGATCGCGTGGAGCAGGCGCGCGGTAGCGCTCGTCGCCGCCGCCGCGTTCGCGATGACGGTGGCCGAGGAGAGCGCCGCGACCAGAAGACGCATGACGGGCGCGGTGCGGCCCTCGCGTGCGGCACGGGCGACCTTGAGGCTCAGGACGACGATGCCCAGGTCGAAGCTGAGCGGGACCGCTGGCGCGAGCCAGACGGGGTAGCCGCCTTCGGTGGCGGCGAGGTCGCGCAGGGTGCGGTAGCTCGTCGCGAAGCCGACGAGGATCAGGATGCCGAGGCCGACCATGATGGCCAGGTCGATGGCCTGGTCGACGAGGTTCTCGGTCCGGCGGGGTGGCAGTGGGGCGCGCACGAGGTGCTCCTTGGTCAGCGGCTGCGGCGACTGTTCGACGTATGGGGCCGGGGCGGTGCGGGAGCCCGCGCAGGGCCGGTACCCGTGCCTCGCCGGGCGGCGTCTCGGGTCATGCCCACGGAGCGCGTTGGAGGCGGGCGTTCGAGGCCGATGAACGGCACGATCTCGCGTTGGACGACGCCGATGCTGAGGTCGAGGCGCTGGGCAATCCGGGCGGCTTGGCGGCCGATGTCGTCCAGGGGCAGGGAGGCGACCAGAGGTGCGAGCTCCCTGGCCATGTGGAGTCGGCCCTCTAGCCAGTCGAGCCGTGGGGCGGCCGCGGCGATCTCGGCGTCGATGACACGGTCGGCCAGGGGTTCGGCACGGTCGAGGAGCGAGGCGGTGAGCTCGGCCGGGCCTTGGTCGTGGAGCACGGACGCGGGGTCGCTGCCGGTGGGCAGCAGGGCCGCGGTGGGCGAGATTCGGCGCGGGCTGAACAGTTCGAGTGCGGATCGGGCCGAGGTGAGGCCGGCGTCGTCGGCGTCCATCGCCACGACGAGACCGCTCGCGCGCAGGTCGACCGTGACCGCGAGGGCGTCGACGTGGGCCGCGGTGAGCGCTGTGCCGCAGGCGGCCAGGCCTGCGCAGCGCCCGTCGGTGCCGCTGCTGACGGCGATCGCGTCGAGAGGCCCTTCGACGATGGTCGGACGGGCGCCACGGGCCAGAGCGGGGCGGGCCTCGGCTAGTCCGTAGAGCAGGTCGGACTTGCGGTAGATCGGCGTCTGAGGGCTGTTGACGTAGCGGGGGACACGTTCGGGGTCGGCGTCCGGGTGGGCGCGGCCGATGAAGCCGACGACGGCGCCGGCCGGGTCTCGCATCGGGAGCATGAGGCGGTCGCGGAACCGGTCGATGAGCCGGCCGTTGCGGTTCACGGCGGCGAGCCCGGAGGCGAGCAGAACGGCGTCGTCCAGTCCGCTCTCGCGCAGCCGATCGGTGAGCGCATGCCAGGTAGCCGGCGCGTACCCGGCGGACCACGGGTCGTCGAGGGCGGCCGACAGCGAGCGGCCGGTTAGGTAGTCGGGGACCCAGGCGGTGGCGAGGTCCTCGCGGTGGAAGGCCTGGGCGAGTCGGTGCACCTCCAAAAGCTCCGCACGCGTGACCTCGTCCGACGACCTGGTCGGCTCCCTGCGGGGCGGAGTGGAACGGACCCCACCCGTCGTGGCCCTACCCCTCGTCCGGGAAGGAGGGCGCTGGTCGCGGGCGTTGATGGCACTCTCACGTCGCTGCGTGTCCTTCGCCCGCGCTCGAAGTGCGGCGGTCGCCGTCTGGGCGGTCGCCGTCCGCTCGGCCAGCTCTTCGAGCTGTTCCGCGCTTTCAGGCTCAGGCTGCGCTGTGGCGGCGAGGATCTTCCGGGCGGCGCCGAGGACGCGCTCCCCCGTCGTCCGGACGACGTCCTCGGCGACCCGTCCGGCAACACCCTCGGCCCAGTGCGCGACGTACGGGAACGTGTAGGCGCCGCTGTCGAGTCCGTGGACGGCACTGACGAGGTAGGCGACGGACTCCGCCTCGACCTCGACGACCCCGCGGCATGGCACCGCGGCCACCGGGTCGCCGTCCGTGCCGGCGTCCGTGTGCAGCAGGACGTGCCCGAGCTCGTGGGCGAGGGTCTTCACGGCCTGGGCGTCGTCGACGTCGTCGCGGACCCGGACGGTGCGGGTCGCCGGGATCGTCACCCCGTTCGCTCCGCCGCATGGTCCGCGTTCGACGGTGTACCCGGCGGCGGTGACCGCACCGGCCAGTTCTTTCCACAACCCGTCGGGAGCCTGTCCGCGGAGCAACTGCGGGGCCGGTTCCTGCGGCACCGGTGCTCCACTCGTCTGGCCCACGTCCCAGACGTAGGCGGCGCGGAACCCGGTCACGCGCCGCGCCGAGGTGGAGGCGTTCTGCCCGGGCGCATCAGCCTCGGACTGATCGGGGCGCGACTCATCGGCACCCGGGTCAACCGCTGCCCTTCGGACGACGGGCGCGAGGATCGCGATGCCCTTCTCGCCCTTGTCGACCTGCCGGCCGAGGGCCTTCCACGCTTCGTAGCCGGCGACGGCGGTGGCCTCGGGGCACTGGGCGAGGATGAGTATGGTGTTGCCGAAGGAGTAGTCGTGGAACCGGGCGGCGGTGGCGAGCCAGCGGGTCCAGTCCTCCCCCGTCCGCAGTGCGGCGACCTGCTCGGCGAGCCGTGTGTGGAGGGCCTCGAGCTTCGCCGTCCGCGCCTCGTCCGCTCGGGCCTTCTCCTCGGGTGTGGTCGGACGGCGGTAGCGGCCGGACATCAGCCGTCCCTCCGCGGGGCCCGCGCGAGAGCGGCGGAGGGCCGCTCGATGGTCGTCTGCTGCGCGGCGACAGTGGCGGCAAGGTCGTCGAGCTGGTCCTGCATCACGGCGAGGACTGCCATGACGTCGACGGCGGGTGTGGGCGAGGTCTGCGGGCGCGGTGCGGTCATCGAGCACTCCTCGGGATGTGGGGGGTGGCGGTGAGCTGTCGGTGCTGCGGGGCTGCGACGAGCGCGAGCCGTTCCTTGGCTGCTCGTGGCGCAGTGGCCATGGCGGTATGGATGTCGACCGGGAAGGCCTGGCCGACGACGACGAGTGGGTCGTTGCCCGCCGGGAGATGGCCGGCTGCGCCGTAGCGGGCGGCGCGGCCGTCGGAGCCGGCGGACGCCGCGAGGCCTGCGGTGGCCTCGTCGACGCCGGCGGTGGCCAGCACGTCGTCCGTGCCGCGCTCGGCCGCGGCCCGGCCTCGTTCGAAGTCCGCGAGTCGGCGTGCGACCGGGGTGCCGATCGGGTCGAGCCCGTACTCGCCTCTCCAGAGGAACGCTGCGACGTCGAGGCAGTCTTCGGGTGGGAAGCCGGCGGCGCGGGTCGCGTCGAAGGCGGCCATCGCCTCCGGGTGCAGCTGCCGCAGTCGCTCTTCGACGCGCTCGGTGGTGAGCCTGGCCAACGGGTCTGAGGCGGCGTAGTCGCCTGCCGCGGACCAGGAGTCGAGCAGCTCGCTCGTCGAGGCCTGCCGTCGCCAGGCGTCGTCGAGTGCTGCGCCGTAGACGATGCGGGCCGACGCGGCCTCGGCCGCCGCGACAGCGCGGCGGGCGGACGCGTCCTGTTCCGCCGCAGCGTGCGCCGCGCTCTGCCGGTGCGCCCGAAGCCGCGCGGCGGCCTCGGCGACACTGACGACCATCGCCGCGAGCTGAGCAGCGCGGGCGGCGGCCTCCCCGCCCGGGTCCGGGTGCTGGTCGGAGTGGCCATTCATCGCCGGGTCCGCCTCGTGACGTAGGTGGCCGCGGCAGGACGCGGCGGGATGCCGGGGCGCAGCGGACGGCCCGCGGTGGTCTGCGGGAGCAACGGCACGTGAGGCGCCGGCGCGAGCGCGTGCCGAGCACCTCGGGCCTGTCGCGGCGCCACCGGCGTGTGCCCAGGCGCCGGCGAGCCGACGAGCCGCTCGTACGCCTCCGCCCGCGAGACGGTCGCGCCCCGCAGCACGGCGGCGTGGACCCCGGCCGCCCGCAGCGCCTGCGTGGCACGTGGGACGTCGTCCCAGGATTTCGCCGGCACCCAGACGAGCCCGCCGGCGTCCGCGATCGGCCGGAGCCAGGCGTGCCCGCGCAGGTGAGCATCGGTCGTCTCGGCGAGTGCGCTGCTCGTGTCTGCGAGTGCCTCGACGAGTCGGCCGGTCAGCGTCGCGTCGGCGAGCAGCCCGCGCAGGATCGGGCGGCCTGCTTGGAGCTCCTGCCGGAGCAGATGGGCCTGGTGCAGCGGGTACGGGTCGCCGCCGTCCAGTGACGCCGCTCGCCACCGCCGACCGGTGGCCTGGGTCAGCAGCCCCAGGTGATGTCGGACGGCGCCCTTCAGGTCGGGGTCGACGGTCACTCCGGTCTGTCGCCAGGACTCCATGACAGCCGCGAAGGTGCGCTGGTGGCCGAGGGTGATGAGCGCGACGCGTTCGGGGCGCAGATGGGTCGCCGAGCGCAGCAGCGAGGCGAGCTGCTGCTGGGCCCGGATGGCGTGCTCCGCGCTGAGCACTGGGACGACCTCACGCCGCGGTGCGGACTGCGGCTCCGGGCCTGTGGCGGCCACGGGCCCGGAGTCGGCGAGGACGGCCACCTCGCGGGCCGCCGTCCGCAGCCCGGAGGTGACGGCCTTGGCGAGCTTCTCGGCCTGTCGTGCCCGTCCGGGCAGCGCGCCGGCGGCTGCCGCGAGCTCGGAGTCGAGTTCGGCGACCACTCCCGCCAAGGCTGCGACGTCCCCGATAGCGGCCCACGCGACGTCCGGGGCTGTTCTGCCGAGGGTGCCGGTCTGCCACAGGTGGTGCGCCTGTAGCGAGTGCCGGGCGACGTCCTTCCACAGCCGGCCCGCGGGGTTGGGCGAGTTGATGGTCAGGACGTCGGACGGCGCGGTGTCCGCCGGGATGGGCTGGTGGGTGCGCAGTGCCCGGTAGAGCGCCTGGACCGGGTGGGCCTCGAGGTCGGCGAGCCGCGGCTCCAGGAGCGTCGGAGCGATCCCGGTGACGTCGCGGCACATCCGGCGAGCGACGTCGATGACCGTGGCCCTGGCGTAGAGGGCGAGGTCGAGCTCGGCGTCGGTCAGGGCCGAGGTGCCGTGCAGTGCCAGACGGGCCAGGCCCTGTGCCGCGGCACCGAGCTCGGCCTGGAAGGTCATACGACCACTCCCCCGCCGCGGCGCAGCACGATCGCTGCGAGCCCGATCCGGGTGAGGTCCCGCACGGACGACACCTCGTCGAGGGCGGTCTCGAGGTGGCCGAGGGCCTGCCGTCGTGCGGCACGGGCGTCGATCGGCGTCTGGAGCGGCACCGGCGGGTAGGGCGGGGTGACGTCGTCCAGGACGGCGAGTGCCTCTGCGACGGTGAAACGGTCGGCGTCGATGCAGTCCGCCGGCAGGTCGCTGTCCAGCGCCGCGGCCAGGACGCGGCGGGCTGCGTCGATCGACGGCGGGACGGACGTCATCGGGATCAGCGGCGTCGGGACGGCGTCCGCGACGGGCCGCGGCCAGGCGGTGGACCCCGGTGCCTCGGGCGGCGGGCAAGTGGCGGCGGCTCGGTAGTGCTGTCCGGTCATGGGGGTTCTCCTCCGTTGTCGGGTCAGGGCTGGACTCTGCGTCGGGGCGGCTGGGGGCGGCCCGGCTGAAGGCCGGGTCTGTGGACAGGGCCGCGGACAGCCGGGCTGTGGACGAGGCCGCTTGGTGTCGCTGTCGTGGCCGGTCCTCGGCCGCGAGCGGCGGCCCGGGCTGCCACAGAGGCGGCGGCGGGGACGGCGGCCAACTGGTCGGCCGCGCCGCGGGCTGCCGCCGACTGGGCCGTGCGCTGCTGGACGGCGCGCAGCTCGGCGACCGCGTCGGCCAGGTCGGCGAGGTTGGCGATCAGGGCAAGGACCTGGGTCGTCTCGTCGCGGGCGGCGCGGCCGGTGAGGGCGACGAGCCGCGCGACGGCGCGCAGCCCGGTCCCAGTCGGCGTCGCGGCAGGGATCCGGCCATGCAGCTCGCGGGCGGCGCGGTCGTACTGGTCAGCCGCTGCGGTCAGCGGGCCGCCAGTGCGGCCCTCGACGACGCGGGCGGTGGCGGCCAGCGCGCGGCCGGCGGCGTACGCGATGTCCGACGCGGCGGCCGGGTCGGTCGCGGACAGCCGTCGCACCTCGTGTGCCGCGCCGGCCGCCGCCGTGGCCGCGTCGCGCCAGACACTGGCACGTTCCTGGCCTGTCAGGCGGACACGTCGTCCGGTGCGCGGTCCGGCCAGACGGCCGGTCGTGTGTCCGAAGGCATGGCCGCCGTCGTGTCCGACTGCCCAGCGGCGCGCCAGCTTCGGCCACGACAGGTCGGCGGCCAGCCGGCCGCCACCGAACCAGACTGACCGTCCGTCGCCGGTCCGGTCGCCGGGCAGGGCGACGGAGTAGCCGGTCACGACGTCCGCGTCGTGGTCGCTAAACCGTGGCCGCACGAGCAGCCCGGCGTCGGCCAGCCGGCTGAGGAACTCGTCGGCCGTCGCGGCGCCGGCGGCCGCCGTCCGGACCTCCCGCTGCAGCGTCACCCGAGCCGGCTCCCGCCGTCCGGACCGGACGGCCTTCTCGGTCTCGGCGCGCGTCGGACGGTGCGGCGCGGTCCGGTCCCGGGGCGCCGTCCGCGTCAGCCCGAGCTGTGCTTCGGCCGCGCGGCACGCCTCGCCGACCCGGTAGAAGTCGTTGCTCGTCCGGGCCGGCGCGCTGTCCTGTCGCGCCAGGGTGACGACCAGGTGGATGTGGTCGTCGGCGTGCCGGACAGCCACCCAGCGACAGCCGCCATCGTCGCCGTCCGGTGCCAGGCCGGTGCGCGCCACGATGTCGCGCGCCACCACGCGCCACTCCTCGTCGGACAGCCGCCGGTCGGACGGCGCCGTCCGGACGGCGCAGTGCCACACCGGCCGGTCCGGTGGCCGGACGGCAGCGGACAGCGGCTGCTCGAGCAGCCGCGACAGTGTCCTGACGTCGAGCCGTCCGTCGGCGTCCGTGGCCGGCTCGAGGCCGGCCGGGTTGTCGTCCCACGACGCGACCAGGTGCGGTTCGACGTGCTCGTTCGCCTTGCCCGGTCCGTACAGGTACCGGAGCAGCCCGCCGACCCTGCGGCCGCGCATAACCTTGCCGATCACCGCAGCCTCCGCGCCAAGCTCGTGGCGGCCTCGTCGAGCTCGGCCACCGCGTTGGCCGCCAGCGCAACAGCGCGGACCAGCGCGTCGGGCGCCTGGCCGGTCGTGTGAAGCGCCCGGACAGCCTGGTTGACGTTGCTGCCGAACCGGCGCACCTGCGCGCGGGCCGCCATCACCTCAGTGAGGGCCTCACGCCAGGGCTCACTGGCCGGCGGCTGAGTGCCACGGGCCGCAGCAAGCGCAGCGTCGGCTGCGAAGCCGGACGGCGTCAGCCCGGCCCGGCGCGCGGCCGCGGCGATGTCAGCGAGCTCCGCCTCGCTGTAGCGCAGCTTCATCTGCCGAGGGCGACCCGGCTGATGGTGCACACGGTCCCGACCGCAGCGGCGACGGGCCGGCAGCGGCTGCGCGGTCATCGCGCTCCCCCACAGGCCGCCGCCGCAGCGGCTGCCTGCCGACCGCGCCCGGTCGGCCGCGTCTGGGGACCAGACGCATATCTTGCTCCCGCAGCCCAGCTTTGCCCCGAGGGCTCGCATCCGATGCGCGAGGTGCGCGCCTTCTGGCGCGCGGGCGAGCCGGGAGGGACGCAGGGGTCCGCGCTCACCCGAGGGCCACGGCGGATGCTGGAGCTGCTCACGGTTCGACGCTATGCAGGTGGTCACCAGAACCGTTGGTAGGCAACGATTCCTGTTGTGGTGTGTTCTCGCCGGGCACACACAAGCCAACCGTGTTCGTCCGCCGGGGCTCCGTCACGTGTCAGGAAGTTCTTGGCCGGACGGTGCGTGTCTGAACACGACAGAGCCGCCGGACCCTAGGTCCGGCGGCTCTGTCGTCAACACTCGGTCAGGTGAGGCGGGCGCGCTCCTCGACCTGGCTGAGGGTGTACCCGTTGCCGGCGAGGAAGGTCAGGTAGCGTGTGGATGTGGCGCGCGGGTTGCGCCAGGCGGTGCGGTCCATGGCCGCCTCGTATCCGGCGAGCACCTGCGCGAGCGCGATCACCGTCGCGCGCGGCTCGGCCGCCTGACCCGCCGCTTCGACCAGGCCGCCATGTCGGCCGTAAGCGGTGGTCGCCGGCAGCGCGAGCAGGTCGGCCGCGAGGTGGTTGGCCTTGGAGTCAGCGACTAGCGCCACGTCCTGGGCGAGAGCGACGGCGACGAACGCCGCAGTGCCCTTCGGAGGGGTCTTCCTCGCGAGGAACCCTCGCAGCCAGTCACGCCGGACAATCTCTGCGCTGTCCCACGCCTTGTTCGACTCGATGACGTCCCGGCGCTCGGCGCGGGCGGCCTCGCGCTGCTCGTCGGTCATCTCGGCAGTCGTCGGCTTGCTGCTGTTGATCGTCCCGTACAGCGGGTGGTGGCCGTTGCCGGTCGGGTCGGTGCAGACGTAGACCGGCGTCCACTCCCAGCGGCCGTCGTCCGAGTCGTCGTCGTCCGAGTCGTCATCGGAGTCGCCATCCGAGTCTCCGTCCACGTCAGCGATCTCGACCTCACTATCCTCCCCGGCCGAGTCGCTCTCCTCACCTAAGTCGCCCTCGACAGCGCTGACCCGGGTTCCGGCGGCGGGCCGGTCGGTGTGGACCCATGTCTCAGTGAGGTACGCGGCGTGGCCGGGGCAGTCGGCGTGGGACTCCACGGTGAGCGCCGGCCTCGTCGCCCGGTCTGTGTCCGGGGTGTCGGGCACATCGGTGAGGTTGCCGAGCCGGGTGGCCTTGGTGCCGTACTCAGGTCGGTCGATGACCTGGACCCCGGCGGTACGGAGTACGTCAGCAGCGGCGTCGCGGGCGCGGCGCTCGCTGCGGGTGTCACGAAGACGCTGCGCGACGTGGTCGAACTGCCCGGTCCTGGCGGCGGCGACGAGAGCCTTGACCGCGTCGGTGTCGTCGGACATCTCCGCGACGACGCTCGCCTGCAGCAGGTCGAGGAAGTCGTACCGCACGGTCGCGGCAGCCGCGAGATCGTCCTTGGCGACGATCAGGGCGGCGTCGACGTCACGACGAGCAAGCCTCGTCCGCTTGGCGATCTGCGCGGGCGTCACCCCGAACGCCGCGAGCTGGGAGACCACCCCGACACGCTCGGCAGTCGTCAGCCCCGCCCGGTGCTCGTTCTCGGCCCACTGCCCCAGCAGCCTGGCGACCTGCCCAGCCGCGTCGTCCTCGCCGGCCTCGTCCCCGGCGACAACGACGGGGATCGTGGGCAAGGAGTTCTGGACGGCAGCCAAAGTTCGCCGGTGCCCGAACCTCACTCGCAACTGCCCCTCGGCGGTCCGGACGGCGACGACCGGCACCAGCACGCCGAGGTCACGGACAGACGCGACGAAGTCGGCGTCGAGGCGGGCTTCGAGCCGGACGTTCACATCGACGAGCAGCGTGGCCGGATCGACCATCTCGACCCGCACGATCGAAACCTCGCTGGCGCCAGACGGGACATCACTATCGATAGCGGCGTCGGCGGGAGCGACCGTATCCGACGCGGCTGCCGCCGATGCACGGCGAGAGGTCCGGGCAGTGGTGCGCTTGGTGACCATGACGAGAACCTGCTTCCCGCCCGGTGGTGAGCCGCCAGCGCCGTGGGCTGGCTGATCTCGCTCCCTCCGGGCAGGGCTGTCAGCGCGTGGGTGCGGCCGGAGTGCAAGGGCTCGCCGAAGGCGACCGAGCGCAGCGAGGCTCGGCCCTTGCGCGGAGCGCCGTGACCAGGCGCAGACTGGCATGGCCGGAGGGAGCGACAACGACAAGCACTGCGCCGGCGCAGCCGGCTCCGCCTGCCGTTGGCTCTGAACCCACCCGTTCGGATGCCCGTGGTTCGACAGCGGCTGAGGTCAGGCCTCCGCGGTGAGGTAGGTGGCTGGGACGAGCGCAACGACCAGCTCGACCTGCGGACCTGGCACGAACGCGACTCTCCCGGCCCAGCCACCAGAGGCGTCGTTCTCGTCGCGGACCCAGGCCAGGAGCAGCGCAGGCCATCGGCCCGGCCAGCGCGGGTCCTCGTCGATCCAGCAGTGCTTGGCGACCGGCTTCGCGGCTGGCTTGGCCCCCCGCGCGATGCGCAACCGGCGCTGCTGCTCCAGGAAGTGGCTTCCACCCAGGTCGCGCCGGCTGCCAGACGTGGGCACGGGCGCCTGACGAGCAGGCGCCGCGGTGGGGTCGCCGGACAGGAACGCCGGCCGACCGGCGTCGATAGCACGGTTCTCAGCCACCGTCCCAGGATGCCATGCTTCGAACATACGTACGAGTATCCGGTGTCGACGGGCGGCCGCTCTTCCACGTTCAGACCCCGGGACGCGACGAGAATCTCGGACATTCCCCACTTCACGGTAGTCACTCGATAACGTCAAGTGACGATCGTCTAGGGGGTAGTCGTGGCCGAAGAGTCCTGGAACGCCGCTCGCCTGATCCCGACGTCCGGGATCAACGGCGCCGAGGAGCAAGAGCGACGCGCCACGTCCGCGCTGCTTGCGGTGCTGTCCGCGGTGAAGGAGTTCGGCCGGGCCATCGTGGCGCCGCTCGGGGCACCGGCCGGCACGGTCGAGACGTACATCGAGGTGCCGTTCACCCTCGGCGACAAGCGCCTCTACCCGGACGGACTGGTCCGTGTCAGCCGGGGTCAGCGGTCCTGGACCGCGCTCGTCGAGGTGAAGACCGGCACCAACACCCTCGCCGCCGAGCAGCTGGAGAACTACCTCGACATCGCCCGCGAGCAGGGCTACGACGCCGTCATCACCATCTCCAACGAGGTCCCCGCCGTCCGCGGGCAACACCCGACGATCGTCGACCGTCGCAAGCTCCGGAAGGTCGCACTGCACCACCTGCCCTGGGTCGAGGTCCTCGCCGAGGCCGTCATGCAGAAGGAGTTCCGCGGCGTCGCCGACCCCGACCAGGCCTGGATCCTCGGCGAGCTGATCCGCTACCTCGAGCACCCCCGCTCCGGCGCCATGTCCTTCGAAGACATGGGCGCCTCCTGGGTCCCCGTCCGAGAAGCCGTCCACGCCGGCACCCTGCGCGCCGGAGACAAGGGCATCCAGGACGTCGCCTCCAAGTTCGACGCGCTCCTGCGCTACGCCGGGCTACGGCTCGGGCAACGCCTCGGCGCCGACGTCCAGCCGGCTCTGACCCGCAAGGAGCTCGCTGACCCTGCTCTGCGCAGCCAGGCCCTGGTCCAGACCCTGTCCGCCCACGGCACCCTCGCCGGCGGGATCCGGATCCCCGGAGCCACGGCGACCATCACCATCACCGCCGACCTGCGCGCCAACCAGATCCACTGCTCCTGCGAGCTCGACGCCCCCAAGCAAGGCCGCCCCAAGACCCGCGTGACCTGGCTGCTGCGCCAGCTCGAGAAGGCCACCGACACCCTGCGCGTCGAAGCGTTCACCATGCACTCCCGCGGCCCCGGCACCGCCGAGCTCCTACGCACCGTCCGCGACAACCCAGACCTGCTCATCACCGACCCCACCCGCGAACTACGCGCGTTCCGGCTCACCCAGATCACCCCGCTCGGCGCCAAACGCGGCACCGGACGCGGCGCCTTCATCGACTCCGTCATCGACGGCGTCGACACCTTCTACGAGGAGGTCGTCCAGCACCTGCGCTCCTGGACCGCGCCCCCACCACGGCTGCGCGACGACCCCGAGACCGACGACGCAGGCGTGCGCACTGCCCTGATCTCGGCCGGCCTCTCGTCCCAGGACGACCCCGAACCCGCCGGGCACGAGGCGCCGGCCGTCGCGCCGTCGCGGGAGGCATCCGCCGAGCCCGCGAGCCGGGCTGCGCACGACGACGACATCGAACTCACGGGTTCCGAAGAACCCACAGGGTCCGACGCGTGGAGTGACGTCGAGCGCACTGAGTCCGAGGACCCCGGCGGCGCCCACGAACCTGCGGCCGCCCTCGCGCCTGCCGCCCGCGAACCGGTGCCTGCAGGCATCGACCGTGCAACAGCATCGAGCCATCCCATGCCCAGGCGAACGGCGTCCGACGCGGCGGCCTGGTCGTCTTACGCGCCGGCGCCGGCGGTGGTCCGTCCACTGCCCAGTGCCTTCACCTGACTGCCCCCGTTCGGATGTGTTGCGCCGGCGAGGCATTGGCGTGCAGCGTGACGCGGCTGAGCGCCGCGTGTGGCTGACCGTCTTGGCGCCCCTCCCGGGCGGGATATTCGTCTGTGGGTACGAGGGACGCAGGACCCAACAAGAGCAGCGATGCCGGCACCGCCAAACTCTTGAGCAAATGGAGCCAGGTGACCGAAAAGCAACAAGCGACTGCGCCGGTGGGTAACACTGTGGCGATGCTCGACGAGTCTGCGACTTCTCCGATATCGCTTGAGCTTGCTCGGGCGACCGACGCCGAGGGTATCCAGGCGGCAATTGAACTCGGCAACACATGCAAGTTGACGATCGGCCAGCTGCCCTTTGCCGTGTACCGCGAGTGCGCAGCTGGCGGGACGCTGCTCCTCGCTCGAAAATCCGAGTCCTTGATCGGCTACGCCCTCTATCAGTTGGCCAAGGGTCGTGTTCGCTTGGTTCACCTGTGCGTCGCTCCGTCCGCACGGGGCAAGGGCGTCGCACGCTTGATGGTCGAGGAGATCAGCAGCCGCCATGCGGAACTCCTTGGGATCTCCGCCAGATGCCGCCGCGATTACGACATCGGCGCGGTATGGATCGGCTTGGGCTTCACGGCCCGAGGCGAACGACCCGGGCGAGGTCGTGACGCCAGTCCAATCGTCGATTGGTGGAGGGACCACAATCATCCGAACCTGTTTACTGCGCCGGACTCGGTACTGGTTCGTGCAGCGATAGACCTCAACGTCCTGCGGGACCTCGTTGACCCCAGCAGGCCCGGCTCGCTGGAATCACGGGCACTCCTCGGCGACGAGTACGTGGGGCGATTGGAACTCGTCCGTACCGCGGGCCTGGACGCCGAACTGGACGCCACTCAAGGAGCCCTGCGGCGAGCATGCCTTGAGGCCGCGACGACACTCACGCACGTGCCAACACAGAGCGATCGGACGTTGACAATCCGCGACGACCTGCTTGCGGCGGCGCGGAGGCGGACGCTTGGGTACCCGGAGTCGCCCCAGGACCGGCACGACCTGCGACACGTCGTGGAGGCGGCGGCCGCCAGCCTGAATGTATTGATCACTCGGGACCAAGACCTGCGCCGGACGCTTGGCGAGGCTGCAAGCCTGCACGGGCTGCAGATCTTGTCACCGGTCGAAGCTATGGTCCGCCTTGACGAACTAGCCAACGCAGAGGCATACAGGCCGGTAGACCTCCAGGGCACCAGTTGGGAGGTGCGCCGCCTCAGGGTAGAAGACCGGGCCCGGCTCGACGCACTCATGAACACCAACGAGGGCGAACGCCGACAGGAGTGGAGGGGGTTGGTGAACTCACTTGTGCTGGAGTCCGTGGAGCACGTCGGAATCTTCGGTTCCGACGGTGGCGTTGCGGCAGCGTATGCGGTCGAGGTGGACGATCGACAGCTTTTCGTTCGCTTCCTGCGGGTCGCCTCTCGCCCGGAAGGCGAGACGCTCGCGCGTCAGTTGCTCTTTCAGCTTCGTCAGCGCGCACATGGCGCAGGTGCGCGTGTGATCATGATCGCCGATCCTCACCTTCCGCGCATGGTCAGAATTGCCGCGCTGAATGACGGCTTCGTCGAGTCGGCGGGACACCTGTGCGCTCTGACACTTCCCGTCGTCGACAGCGCCGACGTCGTCGAGCGAGAGGCAATCGAGGCGGCTCGCACCGCGGGCATCCCCGAGCCTCCTCTCCTCCGCCCCGGCCTGACCGCGACCGCAGCTGCCGAGCTCGAGCGAGTGTGGTGGCCCGTCAAGATCATCGACGCTGAGCTTCCCTGCTACCTTGTGCCCATCCAGCAGCGGTTCTCGAGTGACCTCCTTGGGGTGCCGAGAGGCCTGCTACCCCGGAATGATGATCTCGGCCTGCAGCGCGAGCACGTCTATTACCGCCGAACGGGTGGCACTCCCATCCGGCATCCTGCGCGGATCCTCTGGTACATGAGCCAGGGCACCAACCACGCCCCAGAGCCGTCAGCCGTGATCGGCTGCTCCCAACTGGACGTCGCCACGGACGGCCAAGCCGAGGATCTTCACAGTCGCTACCGTCACCTCGGCGTATGGACGCTCAGCCAGGTCAAGGACGCCGAGCACAATGGCGCCGTGCAGGCGCTTCGCTTCTCTAATACCAAGATCTTCTCGTCGGGCCTGACGCACCACACACTGGCGACGGCGTTCGCGAGGCATGGCCGAACCTGGCAGCCCCCGCCGGGCCCGCTTCGGCTGGAACCGCGACTCTTCGCGGACCTATACAACCTTGGAGAGTCGGGGTGAGTTCCGTGCGAACACTGCTGTTGTCTCTCCGTCCACGATTCGCGTCGTCGATCTTGGACGGGACGAAGTCCGTGGAGGTACGCCGGCGGACGGTCAACGCATCTCCGGGAACGACAGTGATCCTCTATGCAAGTTCACCAGTTAGGGCCGTTGTCGGCACAGCTCGCCTGGCCGACGTCCAAGTACTGCCTCCGCGAGAGGCTTGGCGCCGGCACTCCCGTCGGATGGGCATCACGCACATTGAACTGCGGGACTATCTGGATGGAGTTGACCTCGCCCATCTGCTATTGCTCGAGCGAGTCAACAGACTGGATCGTCCGCTGTACTTGGGCGACCTCCAAGATCAGGCACCGTTTCGTCCACCCCAGAGTTTCCGGTACATCCACGCAAGCGATCCCACACCGCTCCTGGAACTCGTGGCTGCACAGCGGTAGGACTGCCACTCGAACTGTGGGTCGACGGTTCAGTTCGGTCCGCCGCCGGCTGACGGCGGCCGCTCGCTGGCCCGGTCCTGGGTCCGCACGGCGGGGCCTGCCGCCCGGTTTGGAGCCGCTGCACCGGGTGTTGGCGGACGGCCGGGTCCATGGGTGGGTCGACATCCCTGAGGCCCTAACCCGGGCGGGGCTGCCTGCGGTGATGGACCTGGACTGGCTGCACCTGCTCACCGGGTGGTTCACCCGGCCGGGCTGGCAGCCGGCCGCGGACGGCGGCCCGGCCCGGCTGGTCGGGCCTCCTGTGCGGTCCGAGCCGGGCCGCACTGAACCCTGGATCTCCCGGAGGACCCCGCCGTCCTCGTTGCGGTCTAGCCAGAGCTCACCGCACACCGGCCGTTGGTGGTCAGCGAACGTGCCCCCCCTGCGAGCCGCACGTACTGCCCGGTGAAACGCACGGGGCCGGCGTTGTCGGAGTCCCGTGCCACGCTGGAGCACATGAACCATGAGGACCGGGCTCAAGCGGTTGCGCGCATCGATGAGCCGAGGGTTCCTCCCCTGCCGCGCCGACCGCCGGTGATCTCGCTGAGACAGCGCCCTGGTTTGTCGACCACGCCCGGCCAGGAGCAGCTGGTGGCGGTGCTTGACACGAACGCCCTGGCGAACGCCGCGTGCTTCGAGGCGAGCTCGGGCCACGAGTCGCTCGTGACGCGGCTGGTGCAGACGGGGCGCGTGCCGTGTTTCATCGCAGACCACGTGCCCGCCGAGATCGCTGAGCACCTCCCCCGGATCGCTCGCACGCAGGGCACTGACCCCGTAGCTGCCTTTGAGGTGTGGGAGCACAAGATCTCCCCGCTCCTACGCGTGGTCGAGCTGCCGATCGGGGAGTATCTGCGACCCGAGATCGCCACCATCCGCGATCCTCGGCGAGGTGACCTGGACGACTGGCCGACCCTCGCCCTGGCCGCGTTCCTAGCGCCTGCGCAGGTGGTCGCACGCGACGCCGTGTTTCACCGGCTCGGCTACGCGAACGATGACGAGGACTGGACCGTGACAGCGGGCGTGCTGCGCCGGGCGGCCCAGCTGGAGGGTGAGCAGATCGAGCGGGTCTTCATGAGCATCATGACCGGCCGCATCTTGTGGGCCGGCGGTGCGGGTCTCGTGCGGCTTGGCCAGCGGTTGCCCTGGGCTCTCCCGTTCGTTGGTGCCGGGGCCTTGCTCTTGGCATGGCGGACTTGGGAGCTACGAGCTGGTGTTCGCGCGTTCATCGGCGATGCCCGCGAGGCACTCGCCCCGCACTGGCGGCGGATCATGGAAGACCTGGCTGAGCAGGCTGAGCTACGAGCATCGCTTGCCGGCGTCGAAGATCCGCCGTGGCGGACGGAGAGTCTCGTGGAGCGCTGCGCGCGGTACCTCGCCCGGAGCGGGGACCCCATGACCACCGGCGAGCTGCGCGACGCGCTGGCTCCAGGCTCTCTTGAGCGAATCTCGGCGGCTGGCATTGAGCGGGCCATCGCTGGCCATCCGTCGTTCCAACGCCTGCCCGGCCGGCGGTACCAAATCGGGCGCGGCGTCGACTGCGACGTCATGGAGTGAGCCGGGCGGGATGGCCGCGTCGCCGCGAGCCTGAGGGAAGGATCTTGATGCAAAGAACGACGCTACAACTGGGCAGGCTCTGGAAGATCGGCGAGCGCCTTGGAGGCGGTGGCTTCGGCGACGTATTCGCGGCCACCTGCGAAGGTGCGGAGGCAGCGCTCAAGCTGGTACGAAAGCTCCCCGGGGCACAACGCGAGCTGCTGTTCGTAGACCTGGGGGCGACGCGCAACGTCGTCCCGGTGATCGACCAGGGCGAGACCGACGATGCCTGGGTCATCGTGATGCCAAGGGCCGAGAAGTCACTGCGGGATGTGCTCGACCAGACGGGCGCAGCTCTCAGCACCGGACTGGCGGTCGCGGTGCTCACAGACATCGCTCAGGCGCTCGGTGACTTGTCGGGCCGCGCGGTGCATCGGGACCTCAAGCCAGAGAACGTGCTGCTGCTCGGCGGCCACTGGTGCCTGGCCGACTTCGGCATCTCACGGTTCGCCCAGGCGACCACAGCGCCCGACACCCGCAAGTTCGCCAAGACGCCGGCCTACGCCGCCCCTGAGCAGTGGCGTGACGAGCGAGCGACAAGCGCCACTGACGTGTACGCGTTCGGTGTGATCGCCTACGAACTGCTGGCGGGGTGCCGACCGTTTGCTGGCCCCGATGTCCACGACCTGCGCGAGCAACACTTGCACGAGGCTCCGACTCCACTCCGGAACGTCCCGGTCACCTTGGCCGCCCTCGTTGAGGAGTGCCTATACAAGCAAGCCGAAGCGCGGCCGAGTGCCACCGACTTGGCGCGACGGCTGACGGGAGTTCTCGTGCCTGCGGCGGCCCCCGGGCTAGCCAAGCTACAGGCCGCACACCACAAGCAGGTAGGCGACCGGGCCGACGCAGATCGCCGGGCCTCGCAGGAGGTGTCGTCGACGGAGCGCCGGGCCCGTCTGTACGACGCCGCTCGTCAGAACTTCACCGGGATCTCCGGCACCGTCCGCGACGCGCTCGAGGAGGCAGCACCATCCGCGGCCTCGACTCCTGCCGTGGGCTCGAGGAACGGGCAATGGACCCTTCGCCTTGGGACCGCATCGCTTGAGGTGACGGCCCCGTCGGCGACCTCCGCCGAGCTGTGGGGACTGCCCGGCCATCCATCCTTCGATGTCGTCGCATATGTCTCCATCCGCCTGGCCATCCCGGCGAACCGCTACGGCTACGAGGGGCGCAGCCACGCGCTGTGGTATTGCGATGCCATCGAGGAGGGGCGCTTCGGCTGGTACGAGCTGGCGTTCATGCACCATCCACTGATGGCTCGCTCGTCGTCCGTCGCGCCGTTCGCGCTCAGACCGGGGCCGGAGTCGGCAGGCGCACTCTCGCCCGGCATGGATGTGATGCAGCTGGCGTGGCCGTTCACCCGGTTGACCGGCGAGGACCTGTCTGACTTCATCAGCCGTTGGGCAGGCTGGCTGAGCGACGCGTCGGCCGGCGGCTGGAGCCAGCCCGGCACGATGCCGGAAGTGCCTGTCCCCCAGGTGTGGCGACGATGAGGAGCCGCAAACAGTGACCGAACTGCCGCAGCATCAGGTTTCGCCCGAGGCCACCGGCGGAGCCGGGACTATCGAGGAGTACACGCTCGGAGCAGTGGCCCTGACGCGGCTTCTCACCGGTGACCTGCTTCCCGGTCTTGCTGGCTCGCCGACGTCCATCGGGATGCAGCGGCGCGTGGCCGGCAACACCCTTGATGACCTCGTCGTCCGGTCGCGCTCAAGTTCGGGCGAGGTCGGGATCGACTTCCAGATCAAGCGCACCGCGTCTCCGACCAAGTCCAACACTGCGTTCTGCGATGCGCTGGCCCAGTGCCTTGAGACCATGGACAAGCAGGCCAAGGCGCTGGCCAACGGCAGTCTGCAACTGGGTCTGGGGGCTTCGGCGCCGACCGGCCCGCTCAGCGAACTCAAGCGACTGACGAAGCTGGCTCGCTCCCACCCCACGCCGGAGACCTTCCTGGGCGTCCTGCTGCCTGGTGCCACCGACGCGGATGTACGCAGCCGGTTTACGTCCGTTCGGGAGGCCGTCGCCCAGGTTTGTGCTGACCGCGGCGTGACCATTGAGGACGATGCGCTTGTTGAGCTGACGTACCGGTTCCTGAAGTACCTGCGCGTCTGGATCTTTGAGGCCGAGGGCGACGGACGAGACGTTCTGGAGGCCACGAGCCGCCTTGCGGCCCTCCTGCCTGCCGGAGGGCCTACGGCCCAGCAGGCGTTCGCCACGCTGCGCACGCTGGCCGAGGAGTGAGGTCCGAACGCAGGTGTGATCGACGCCCCCATGCTGCGCGCGACCCTGCTTGCCCGCGGCATACCCCTGACGACGGATCCACGGCACCGGATAGAGCTGGACCGCGTCCTCGACGCCTCCCGCCAGGAGCTCGCTCGCACCGTTGACCAAATGGGCGGGACGCTCCGGCTGGAACGAGCGGCGGCGGCTCACGCGCTCGGCGAGGCCATCCAGGCGGGCGGCATCGTGCTGGCGTCTGGCGCGGCCGGTGTCGGAAAGTCGGTCTTGGCGCGGCGGGCGGTGCAGGGCCTCGGCGACGGCGCCACGGTCGTCGCCATCAGCCTCACTACCCGTAGCGGCGACACGCTGGCGACCGTCCAGCAGGAGCTGGGTGTCTCGCACCTCAGGACCGTGCTAGCCGCCGCGCCGACGACCGGCCCGTGTGTTCTCCTCATCGACGGGGCCGAGCACACGCTTACCGATGCGGGACGGCTCCTGGAATCCTTGCTGGAGGCCGCACCCTCCGACGGTGCCAACTCACCGCCTTGGACAGTCGTCATCACCAGCCGGGCGGACGCAGCCGGGCCGCTCACCCAGCGGCTCGGGGACCGGCTGAAGACTCACGTGCAACTGGAGGAGCTGTCTGATCCTGAGGTGGAAGAGGTCAGCGCTGCCTTCCCGGCTCTGGCACCACTCCTTCGCCACCCCCGGAGCAAGCGGCTGCTGCGCCGGCCCTACCTCGTCGACCTCATGGTCCGTTCCCAGGCTGCTCCTGGGGCGGATGAGGCTCTCGGCGAGGAGGACATCATCACGGTGGTTCATGAGAAGGTCGTGCGGCGCAGCGACGGCGCTCTGCCTGGGCAAGGTTCGGCACACGACCGTGACGTGGCCTGGAGCACGCTGGCCGAGGCGGTCATCGCTGGCACCGGCAGCAGCCGCCTCGTCGGGGTGGAGGGGTCGGCCGTCGGGGGCCTCGTGAGCGACGACATCCTGCGGCGCAAGAGTTCGACGTACCGCTTCGCCCACGATGTGCTGGCGGACTATGCGACCGCCATGCGGCTGGCTGACGACGACGGCCCGGCGCTCTTGGCGGCTGCTGCCGCCCCGCGCTCACTGATCCGGGCGGTGCGGCTGGCCTTACAGCGCCAGCTCGCCGAAGCAGCAGGAGACGAAGGCGAGGTTCGCCGGGTGTGGGCGGAGGCGCTCGGTCTTTGCCGCGACCTATCGGCCAGGGACGGCAGCCGCTGGGATGAGGTGCCGTTTGAAGCGCTCGTCTCGATCGGTAGCCCCGATGACGTACTGACGGTCTTGACGCCCGACCTCTTGGCCGACGATGGCGCGGGCCTCGGCAAGCTCATCGACGTGACCGGCCGGTACGCCACGACGTCCCGGCTTGAGCCGGGCGGCGCCAGGCTTGAGATTGACGACGTGCTGGCGGCGCCGGTGGTGAAGCTCCTGGGCACGCTGTCTGACCAGATCCCGGAGCGGCTCACCGTCGTTGCCACACAGCTCATTCATCGCTGGCTTGTGAGTGTGGAGATCAACGGGCGCCAGGTTGTCACCTTCATCCCCGATCCCGCCGTTTTGAGTGCTGCCGTCGCCACCTGGGCAGCGGACGACTCATATGGCGACCGGTATGAGGCCGCCCTGGCAGTGGTGGGGCTGCTCGGTGGATACCTCACGACCGAGGGCCGCACGCTGCTGGACCAGGCTCGCGGACACGACCTCGACGTGGTCGCCGAGGACCCTGAGGTAGCGGCGGCGCTGGCTCGGGACAATCCCGCGCTCTTGCTTGAGGTCGCCGGGAGCTTCTATCTGGATCTTCCGCTGACGCTCGACCCGGCGTTCCCGCCGCGCCGGCCCGCGCGGCCCAGCGGCATCCCCGGAAGCATCCGCCACGGGCTGTCTGGTTATGAAGCTGAGGACGGCGTACGGGAGCACTCCCACCACACGTCGAGCCGACTGGGGTTTGGGCTGGCGGGGCCCGACCGGGGGCCGTTCGCGGTGCTCCTAGCGGCCTCACGCGAGCACGGCCTCAGGCTGGTGGGTGCCGTCGTGGATGCGGCCTCCGCCGCGCGGATCCAGGTCGAGCAGTCGTTCGGTGACCCGCCGGACGAGGTCGAGCTTCCGCTCCAACTGCCGCACTGGAACGAGGCCGTGACCTATACCGGACCCGGAACCTCCTGGGGCTGGTACCGCATGTCTGGCAACGGAGCGTACGCCGCGATGTCGGCGCTCATGGCGCTGCGCGTCTGGGCGAAGGAGCAACTTTCGACCAGGACCCTGGCCGACGTCCTCGACGAGGTGCTGGGGGCCGGGACGAGCGTGGCCTTTCCGGCGGTGGCGTACTCGTTGCTGGTGCCTGATCTGCCAGCCGCCGGGAGCATCCTGGATTCGTTCCTTGAGCACCCCAGTGTGTGGAACCTGGAGGCGGGGCGCATCGTCGGCGAGGGCGGCATGTTTCGAGCGACCGAGGACCTCGAGGCCCTGCGTATCCGCCCAGAACAGATCGTGATGTGGCTTGTGCTCACGGGCGACGACGAGCGCAAGGCAGCGCTCAAGGCCGCTGGCGACCGGCTGCTCGAAAGGTCCCGCGAGGCGCTGGGCGATCCGGACCCCGACGACGATCTGCCGGTCGCGCGCCGCCGGGCCCTCATGTTCGACGCTGCGTCGTACCGCCAGACCCCGTCGACCGAGCAGCCGGGCATGGTTGAGATCTCGGTCGACGTGCCGGAGGACGTCCAGGAGCAGCTCGATCGCGGTGGCGGGCGGGCGGCCACACTGAGCCTCTCCGCGAGCAACGCGATGTTCAGGGCCCTAAAGCTTCGCGACGGGGAGTCCACCGAGCCACCGGCGGCGCAGCTCTACGCCCAGGTTCAGGAGCTGCTGACGGCGATTGCGGAGACGCCGGGAGCGGAAGTCCTCTACACCGAGGAGGACGCCAGGGCGATTGCTGCAGCTGCGGTGGTGGTGCGGGCTGCGGCTGGCGATGACGCTGCGCTGGCACTGCTGCCCGAAGCCACCGGCGCGCTCATCTCGATCGCGAACGAGACGAAGCCAGAGCCGGAGAGCTACCGGTCTGGCCGCGACATGAGCTGGGACATGGGCGCGGACCGTTCAGTCGCCACCGCCCTCCCCCTGATCCTGCTCGACGACGATCTGCTGGTAGCCAGCGGCGCCAACCGCACCGACGTGTCAACGGCCATCGAGGGGCTGGCAACGAGCACCTCGCGGGAGGTGCACGAGCGTCTCTGGAACGGCCTGGCGAATGTGTGGGCGCAGGGCTGTGACGGCGATGAGGCGCGCCAGGTCAACCACGTCACGGCCATAGCGGTCTACCGCGAGTGGCTCATGAGCGCAGGCATTGGTCCGTGGAACGGCGTCGAGCGGCCCCGGGTGCGGCTGTCGGAGCCGCTCGACGCCGCCCTCCAGCTGCGGGACCTCATATTCGACGTATCGGCGGCAGTGGACGCCCTGCCCGGTTTGAAGTTGGCGGCGGCTTGCGACTGCGAGCACGGGGAGGCGGCACGCGAAACGCTCGCCACGCTCATCAAGCACGATGTGCGGGCCTGGCCTGATGAGTGGGCCCGTCACCGCTACCACGGCTCCGGAGTTTGGCGGGGTGAGCTGGACGCATGGGTTGCGCAGCAGGTGCTGGATGGCGACGATGAGCTGCTGAAGCTCTACCTCAGCCGTTTCGCCACGGTGCCGGAGCAGCTCACGGGGCTCCTCACCGCGCTGGCAGACCGTGCGATCTCGCCTGAGCAAAGCACGCGGCTGTTTGATGTCTGGCCCACCGTTCTCGATCGGCTGCTACCCGGAGCCCGGCATGTGCCTGCGCCAGGCGAAGAGCGGTCGTACTGGCGTGACGAAGCTGACCTCGACAAGGCTCTCCTACCGAAGCGACCGAAAGTGGCGCCGTGGCCACTGGAAGAGTGGGTTCGGGGCCTTGTGCGCTGGATGGAGGCGTTCGCCCCCAGGCCGAGCCTTGCGGACCGGCTCATGCAGTGTCTGGGGGCATTCGGCCACGCCATCTCAGCCGAAGGTGTTGGCCTGATTCTGCGGACGCTGGGTGACAACCCTGCCCGGATGCTCCAAGAGAGCCGATACGTCACGGGGTGGCTGCACCTCGTGCTCGTGGAACACCCCGAGGGGCTTGAGGCACACCGGCCAGCTCTGCGACAGCTCCTGGACGACCTGGCAGCGCAGGGATCTACGCACGCTACCGAGATCCAGCGAGAGCTGGAGGCATAGGGGCACCGTTGCCTCGTCGGAGGTCTGGTAACGGGAACGGCTGCGCCTCGAACGGGTCACGTCCCCTGGCGTGGTGGAGTTCGGGTGAGGTCGTGGGCCGCGTGTCGATCATGACGTGAGCGGCCATC
>NZ_MWLL01000198.1 GCF_002198675.1 Kineosporia sp. R_H_3
GGGCGCCCACGCCGCCGGCGGCGTGGGCGCCCGTACCGCCGCCGCGGATGCCCGAGGGGGCGCTGCGACCGCGGGAGTACGCCCAGCTGCTGCGCGGGCCGCAGCACCGCTGGTGGCGCCCCATCGCGAGCATCGGCCTCGGCGCGGTCGTCGCGTTCCTCGTGATCCTCGGCAGCTCGGTGCTGGCACTGGTCTACCTCGCCGTGTCGGAGGGCTCCTTCGCGGAGGCGGCCGACCTCATCGACGACGAGGCGTTCTTCAGCGAGCCGGCGGGCTTCCTGCTCAACAACCTCTCGCTGGCGGGCCTCATCCCGGTCGCCATGGGTGTCGTCTGGCTCGTGCACCGCTGGCGGCCGCGCTGGCTGGCCTCGGTGCGCCCCGGCGTGCGGTGGACGTGGATGCTCGAGTGCGCGGGCTGGTCCGTCGTCTACGTCGCGACCCTCGCGACGATCGGGCTCGCCGCCGGGGACAGCTTCGAGTGGTCGCCGCAGGCGCACTTCTGGGTGTTCGTCGTCATCGTGCTCCTCACCCAGCCGCTCCAGGCGGCGGGGGAGGAGTACGCCTTCCGCGGGCTGCTCACCCAGGCGATCGGCTCGTGGTTCGCCCGGGCCTGGGTCTCCGCTCTCGTCGCGGGCCTGGTCACCGCGACGCTCTTCGCGTTCGCCCACGGCAGCCAGTCGCCGTGGCTGTTCGCCGACCGGTTCTGGTTCGGGGCGACGGCGTCCTTCCTCGTGTGGCGCACCGGCGGCCTCGAGGCCGGCATCGCGCTGCACGCGGTGAACAACCTCTACGCGATCGGGGCCGCGCTCGTCACCGGCACGCTCGCCGAGAGCGTCACGGCGACCGACTACCCGCCGCTCGCCGCCGTCCTCGACATCGTCCTCATGTCGCTCTTCGCGGCGTTCGTCTCCTGGCGCGCCCACCGGCGGGGCCTGCAGCGGCTGCACGACCCGGCGCTCCAGCCGGGCGCACCCGTCGGGTACCCACCCGTCGGGTACCCGGGCGCCGTCCCCGTCCCGGCGGGCCCCTGGGGGCCGTACGCGGCGCTGGCCCAGCAGACCGCCGTCCCGCAGCAGCACCAGGCCTGGCCGCCGCCGCCCCCGGCGCAGGCGTGGCCGCCGCCGCAGCCCGGGCCCCAGCAGGGCTGGCCGCCCCCGCCCCAGGGCTGGCCGCCGCCGCAGCCACCGGGACGCGGCACCGATGGCTGAGCGCCGCGTCGACGCCGTCCTGCTCGACATCGACGACACGCTCGTCGACACCCGCGCGTCCTTCCGCGCCGCCGTGCACCACGTCGTCGCCCGGTGGATGCCGCACCTCGACGCCGCGCGTCGGGAGGAGGCCGTGCTGCACTGGGCGCGGGACCCGCGCGGGCACTACCGGTCGTACACCCGGGGCGAGACGACGTTCTCCGGCCAGCGCCGGCTGCGCGGCGCCGACCTGCACGCGACGTTCGGCGGCCCCGCCCTCGACGACGAGGCCTTCGCCCGGTGGGAGGAGGGCTACGAGGCGGCCTTCCGCGCCGCCTGGGCGGCCCGGCCGGACGCCGCCGCCCTTCCTGGACGCCCTCGACGCCGCCGGGCTGCCCTACGGGGCGCTGACGAACATGGAGGGCGGCTACCAGCGGGCCAAGCTCGACGCCGTGGGCCTGGGCCGGCTCGCCGTCCTCGGCTCGATGGACGACCTCGGCCGCGGCAAGCCGGACCCCGACCTCTTCCACCTCGCCTGCCGGTGCCTCGGCAGCGAGCGTTCGCGGACGGCGTACCTCGGCGACGAGGCCGACGTCGACGCCCGCGGCGCCCGGGACGCGGGCCTGCTCGGGATCTGGTTCGACGCGCACGGGACCGGCGCCGACCCGGGGGACGTGCCCGTCGCGCGCTCGCTCGCCGAGGTGCCCGCGCTGCTCGGCATCGGGGCCCCGCCGGCACCCGGGGACGGCGCGCCGGGAAGCCGTTTTGGAGCCGGGCTGCCGGGCCGGTAGAGTGCTCCCTCGGGTCACGGCGTCACAGCCGGGATACCCCCATGGGGTATGGTGTAATTGGCAGCACGACTGATTCTGGTTCAGTTAGTCTAGGTTCGAGTCCTGGTACCCCAGCGCGACTCGTCCCTCCTCGCCGAGAGGCTAGGATGGGCAACGCCCCGCAGGACCGCCTCCCGGCGGAACAGCGGGTTGCAGTACGGAACGGCTAGGGCCCCGTTGTGTAGTGGCCTAGCACGCCGCCCTCTCAAGGCGGTAGCGCGGGTTCGAATCCCGTCGGGGCTACGCGAGAAGGCCCCCGGCAGCAGCCGGGGGCCTTTCGCGTTCCCGGACGGGAACGGTGCGTCCCCGTCCGGGAACGGGCGCCTGTTCTCCCCTCCCGCTCAGCCCCCGGGGCGTCGCGTGACGAACAGGTGCTGCTGCGCGATCCGGCGCAGTGCGAGCAGGAGCGGCTCGTAGAGCACCGTCCCCACGACGATGTACTCGACGACGTCCGCGACCGGCCCGGCGGGCACGTCGCTGACGTCCGCCGCGGCGACCGTCAGGGCGGCGTCCGCGTACGTCCGCAGCCGCTCCGGGTCCGGGGCCAGCCCGACGGCGTCCATGGCCTCCAGGGCGGCCTGCAGGCGCCCCAGGGCGTTCGTCTGGCCGGCCCCCGACCACCCGAACGACTCGACGACCGCCAGGGCGCGCTCCGTGCCCGTGCCCGGCGGGGGAGCCGGCGGGAGGGCGGCGTGCGCCGTGCCGATCGCGGTCATGCTCAGGTCGGGCCCGGCGTCGACCGCGGCGAGGACGTCGCGGACCGCGGCCAGCGGCAGCCCGCCGATCTCGACGAGCGCCCGGACGAGCCGCAGCCTGCGCACATGGGTCACGTCGTACTCGGCCTGGGTCGCGGAGGTCGCGCGGCCGGCCGGGACCAGCCCCTCGCGGAGGTAGTACTTCACCGTCGCGAGCGGGACGCCGGTCTCCCGGGCGAGCTCGGAGATCCTCACCGACCACCTCCTTGACAGTTGGAGAGTAGCACTATCCAATATTGGGGAGCGGTGCTATCCAATCGGAGGTCCACCCATGCCGGCCATCACCCCCGGGCGCGTGACGCACGACCACGACGGCGACGTCGTCGTGTTCCTCATCGGCATGCGCATCAACCGGTTCCGGTCCGTCCGGCAGTGGTGGCCGGCCTTCACGGCGATGCCGAGGATGCTCCGCGAGCTGTCCATGGATCCCTCGCTCGGGCTGCTCGGCTTCTTCACCGCGCTCCAGGGGCCGCGGACCGTCACGGTCGTCCAGTACTGGCGCGACGCCGAGAGCCTGATCGCCTACGCCAAGGCCGCCGAGCACGAGCACCGCCCGGCCTGGACGGCGTTCAACCGGGCCCTGCGCACCTCGCGCGGCGCCGTGGGGATCTGGCACGAGACGTACGTCGTCCCGAAGGGCGGCCACGAGTCGCTCTACGTCGACATGCCGGCGCGCGGCCTCGGAGCCGCGTTCGGGACGTCGGCGGCGTCCGGCCGCCGGGAGTCGGCGTCCGGACGCCTCGGGCGCCCCGAGGCGCAGCAGCAGGTGGTGCAGCAGCAGTCTGCGCAGCAGGTGGACTGACCACGCCGCCACGAACGTCCGGACGGGCGCCCGGCCCACGGGGGGCGGGGCTCCCGTCCGGCCTACTGCGGGTTGCGGCGCAGCACCTCGGTGAGCCGGTTCGCGGACTGCACCACGGCTGCGGCGTGCACCCGGCCGGGCTGGCGCGTGAAGCGCTCCACCGGGCCGGAGATCGACACCGCGGCGACGACCCGGCCCGAGGGGCCGCGCACCGGGGCGGAGACGGAGGCGACGCCCGGCTCCCGCTCGCCGATGCTCTGCGCCCAGCCGCGGCGCCGGACGGCGGACAGCGTCGTCGCGGTGAACCGGGCGCCCTGCAGGCCGCGGTGGAGCCGGTCCGGCTCCTCCCAGGCGAGCAGGATCTGCGCGGCCGAGCCGGCGAGCATCGTCAGTGCCGAGCCGACCGGGATCGAGTCCCGCAGGCCGACGGGACGCTCGGCCGCGGCGACGCAGATCCGCATGTCGCCCTGGCGCCGGTAGAGCTGGGCGGACTCGCCCGTGTGGTCCCGCAGGGCCGTCAGCACCGGGCCGGCCGCGGCGAGCAGCCTGTCCTCGCCGGCGGCCGAGGCGAGCTCGGCCAGGCGCGGACCGAGGATGAACCGGCCCTGCATGTCCCGCCCGACGAGCCGGTGGTGCTCCAGTGCCACGGCCAGCCGGTGCGCCGTCGGGCGTGCCAGCCCCGTCGCCGCGACGAGCTGTGCGAGGGTCGCCGGGCCGGCCTCGAGGGCGCCGAGGACGACGGCCGCCTTGTCGAGGACGCCGACTCCGCTACTCTTGTCCACGAGTCGATACTGACGTCTCAGAGCGTGAGACGCAAGTCGGCCCCGCGGCACGACTGCGGAGCAGCCGCAGGACAATCGCAGGACAATTGCAGGACAACCCGCCAATCGATTCGCATCGCGACGTCGCCGTCGTCGAGGAGAGGTCCACCCGTGGGACGCACGCTGGCCGAGAAGGTCTGGGACGCACACACCGTCCGCCGTGGCGAGAACGGCGAGCCCGACCTGCTCTACATCGACCTCCACCTCGTGCACGAGGTGACGAGCCCGCAGGCCTTCGACGGTCTGCGTCTGGCCGGGCGACGCGTGCGCCGCACCGACCTCACCATCGCGACCGAGGACCACAACACCCCGACGGTCGACATCGACAAGCCGATCGCGGACCCGGTGTCGCGCACGCAGATCGAGACGCTGCGCAAGAACTGCGCCGAGTTCGGCGTCCGGATCCACTCCCTCGGCGACGTCGAGCAGGGCATCGTCCACGTCGTCGGCCCGCAGCTCGGGCTCACCCAGCCCGGCATGACGGTCGTGTGCGGCGACTCGCACACCTCGACGCACGGTGCGTTCGGTGCGCTGGCGTTCGGCATCGGCACGAGCGAGGTCGAGCACGTCCTCGCGACGCAGACCCTGCCGCTCAAGCCCTTCAAGACCATGGCCATCACCATCGAGGGCCCGCTGCCCGAGGGGTCGACGGCCAAGGACGTCATCCTCGCGGTCATCGCGCGGATCGGCACCGGCGGCGGCCAGGGCTACGTCCTGGAGTACCGCGGCGAGGCGGTCCGCGACCTGTCCGTCGAGGGCCGGATGACGATCTGCAACATGTCGATCGAGGCCGGCGCCCGCGCCGGGATGATCGCCCCGGACGAGAAGACGTTCGCCTACCTCGAGGGCCGCCCGCACGCGCCGAAGGGCGCCGACTGGGACGCCGCGGTCGAGTACTGGTCGACCCTGCGCACCGACGACGACGCGGTCTTCGACGCCGAGGTCGTGCTGAGCGCCGCGGACATCGAGCCGTTCGTCACGTGGGGCACCAACCCCGGCCAGGGCCTGCCGCTGTCGGCGTCCGTGCCGGACCCGGCGACGATGACCGACGAGAACGAGCGCGTCGCCGCGCAGCGGGCGCTGGAGTACATGGCCCTCACGCCCGGCACGCCGCTGCGCGAGGTCGCCGTCGACACCGTCTTCATCGGCTCCTGCACCAACGGGCGCATCGAGGACCTGCGGGCGGCGGCGTCCGTCGTCCAGGGGCGGGCGAAGGCGGAGTCCGTCCGCGTGCTCGTCGTCCCCGGCTCGGCTCGGGTACGGCTGCAGGCCGAGGCGGAGGGGCTCGACAAGGTCTTCACCGACTTCGGTGCGGAGTGGCGCCAGGCCGGCTGCTCGATGTGCCTGGGCATGAACCCCGACCAGCTCGCCCCGGGGGAGCGCAGCGCCTCGACCTCGAACCGCAACTTCGAGGGCCGCCAGGGCAAGGGCGGCCGCACGCACCTCGTGTCGCCGCTCGTCGCCGCCGCGACCGCCGTCCGCGGCACGTTGTCGAGCCCGGCCGACCTCGCGCCCGTGACGTCGTCCGCGTCGTCGACCGTCACCGCCTGACCGCCTGACCGCCACCAGAACCGGAGAGCCGACACGTCATGGAGAAGTTCACGACCCACACCGGCGTCGGGGTGCCGCTCAAGCGGTCCAACGTCGACACCGACCAGATCATCCCCGCGGTCTACCTCAAGCGGGTGACCCGGACCGGGTTCGAGGACGGCCTGTTCTCGGCCTGGCGCAACGACCCCGCGTTCGTCCTCAACCAGGAGGGCTTCGCCGGCGGCTCGGTCCTCGTCGCCGGGCCGGACTTCGGCACGGGCTCGTCGCGCGAGCACGCCGTCTGGGCGCTCAAGGACTACGGCTTCAAGGCCGTGCTCTCCTCGCGCTTCGCCGACATCTTCCGCGGCAACAGCGGCAAGCAGGGGCTGCTCACCGCGGTCCTGCCGCAGGCGGACATCGAGGCGCTCTGGGAGGCGCTCGAGGCGGCGCCCGGCACCGAGGTGACCGTCGACCTCGGCACCCGGACCGTCACGTGCGGCGCGCTGTCGTTCGGGTTCGACGTCGACGACTACACCCGCTGGCGGCTCATGGAGGGCCTGGACGACATCGGTCTCACCCTCCAGCACGCTGACGCCGTCGACGCGTTCGAGGCGTCCCGGCCGGCCTGGCTGCCGCGCACCCAGCCCGTCGCCTGAGCCGTCGGACGACGCCGCACGCGGTCGTCCCGGAGGGTCCGCGGGACCCGCGCACGGACACTTCGCCCAGTGCAACTGCCGGTGCCGGCGCCCTTCCGGGGTGCCGGCACCGGCCGTTTCCGGCGTGTCGCCAAACTTTTTTTCGTACCCTCCGGGGGTCGCCCGCACGGTCTCCTGCGGGGCCCGCCGCCGACCGTGCGCCGGCCGGTCGCGGGGCCGCGCCGGGTACCGTCGGCGCGGCGCCCGCCGAGCGGCCCGGCAGCCCTTGTGCCCCAGCCGGATCCGGGTGCGGCGCCGACGGCGCGCCGCAGGTGGCGGACGTCGCGAGGTAGGTCACCATGGTCTCGGGGGAGGGTGCGGGCGGATCGTGGCGCTCGCCCGACGACGGAGGGGTTCGCCTTGTGCAGCAACGATTTCCAGCGGTTCCCCGGCCGGTGGGGGGAGCTCGCCGACCTGCTCCGGCAGACCCAGGTCTGCCTCGAGGAGGCCGACGCGGCAGGGGTCCGGACGGCCGACCTGGTGGCGGTGAGCCGGGCCGCGAGGCATGCCGTCAAGGACGCCGACCGTGACGTGGACCGGGCCGTCGACCTCGTCGGCAGGGTCGTCCTCGACGCCCGTTCGCTGCTGTCCCGGACGGGCTGACCGGCCCCCCGCGGGGCCCCTTCGAAGCGTTGCGACACAGGCTGATGCGCAGCGTTGATATTGGACTGCGGGCGCGCTCGGTCATACCTTCGTACGCGATGTCGAGCACCGGCTCGACCATGTGCACCGGAGGACATCAGTGAACAAGGCAGAGCTCGTCGCGGCCCTCGAGGGGCGGCTGGGGAGCAAGAAGGTTGCGACCGACGCGCTCGAGGCGATCGTCGACACCATCCAGCGGACCGTCGCCAAGGGCGAGAAGGTCGCGATCTCCGGCTTCGGCTCGTTCGAGAAGGCGATCCGCGGCCCGCGCACCGGGCGCAACCCGCGCACGGGCGAGACGGTGAAGATCAAGAAGACGTCGGTCCCGCGCTTCAAGCCGGGCACGGCGTTCAAGGGCTACGTCGCCGACCCGAAGTCGGTGCCGAAGGCGGTCGCCGCCGCGGCGAAGACCGCGACGACGCGCGCCGCCGGCGCGGCGAAGACGGTGGCGAAGGCTCCGGCGCGCGCCGCGGCCACGAAGGCCCCGGCGAAGACGGTCGCGAAGGCGCCCGCCAAGACCGCGGCCAAGGCCCCGGCGAAGACGGCGGCCAAGGCCCCCGCGAAGACGGCCGTCAAGCGCACGCCGGCCAAGAAGGCCTGACGCTCCGACCGTCAGCAGCACCGGACCACCGGTCCGTCGGCACCACCTCGTACGGCGACGGGACCGTCAAGGAACCGTCAAGGCACCACCGGCACGCCACGCGGCGGGTCACCCGGATTTCTGGGTGGCCCGCCGCGTGCGTCAGGATGACTGCATGCATGACGTGCTCACGGTCCACGGAGGCACCCCCCTGCGCGGCACCATCACCGTGCGCGGGGCCAAGAACTTCGTCTCGAAGGCGATGGTCGCGGCCCTGCTCGGGGAGGAGCCGTCGCGCCTGCGGAACGTCCCGGACATCCGCGACGTCGGGGTCGTCACCGGGCTCCTCGAGCTCCACGGGGTGACGGTCGCCGAGGAGTTCGACGGCGACCTCCTCCTCGACCCGACGGACGTCGAGATGGCCCACGTCGCCGACATCGACGCCCACGCCGGGTCCAGCCGCATCCCGATCCTCTTCTGCGGCCCGCTGCTCCACCGGCTCGGCGAGGCGTTCATCCCCGACCTCGGCGGCTGCCGGATCGGCGACCGGCCGATCAACTACCACCTCGACGTCCTGCGCCAGTTCGGCGCCGTCGTCGAGAAGCAGGCCGCGGGCATCCGGCTCAGCGCGCCCCGGCGGCTCCAGGGCACGAAGGTCGACCTGCCGTACCCGAGCGTCGGCACGACCGAGCAGGTGCTGCTGACCGCCGTCCGCGCCGAGGGGGTCACCGAGCTGCGGAACGCCGCGATCGAGCCCGAGATCATGGACCTCATCGCGGTGCTGCAGAAGATGGGCGCGATCATCAGCGTCGACACCGACCGGGTCATCCGGATCGAGGGCGTCGACCGGCTCGGCGGCTTCACGCACCGCGCCCTGCCGGACCGGATCGAGGCCGCGTCGTGGGCCTGCGCGGCCCTCGCGACCCGCGGGGAGATCACCGTCCTCGGGGCCCGCCAGCTCGAGATGATGACGTTCCTCAACGTCTTCCGGAAGGTCGGCGGGCTGCTCGACGTCGGCGACGACGGCATCCGGTTCAGCCACCCCGGCGGCGAGCTCAACTCGCTCGTCCTCGAGACCGCCGTCCACCCGGGCTTCATGACCGACTGGCAGCAGCCGCTCGTCGTCGCGCTCACCCAGGCGACCGGGGTGTCGATCGTCCACGAGACGGTCTACGAGAACCGGTTCGGGTTCACCGACGCGCTGCGCGACATGGGCGCCCAGATCCAGCTCTACCGGGAGTGCCTCGGCGGGCTGCCGTGCCGCTTCGGGCAGCGCAACTTCATGCACTCCGCGGTCATCTCCGGCCCGACGAAGCTGCACGCCGCCGACATCACGGTGCCCGACCTGCGCGGCGGGTTCAGCCACCTCATCGCCGCGCTCGCCGCCGAGGGCACCTCGAACGTGCGGGGCATCGGTCTCATCGACCGCGGCTACGAGCACTTCCAGGCCAAGCTCGACGCGCTCGGCGCCAACTACGAGCGCACCATGGACGCCGTGCCGGTCCCGGCCGCCGTCTGACGGCGCAGGAGGGTCGTGCGTCTCAGGGGAGCGAGCGGCGGGTCGGGACGACGCCGACGGTCTCCAGGCGCATCGTGACGACGACGCAGTCCGCGCCGGTGCCCTCGACCGCCACCGTGAGGCGCTGCCCGGGGCGCACGTGGCGCAGCCCGCTCGTGCCGAAGGCCTCGGGGCCGAACGGCAGCACGTAGCCGTCGTCCGTGACGACGTCCCCGGAGACGGACTTCGCGTCGAAACGCGCGACGGTGGCCTGCACGGGCCCAGGGTAGGGCAGCCGGGCCGGGCGGGTCAGGGCACGGTCGCGGGGCGGCTGCCCTACC
>NZ_MWLL01000199.1 GCF_002198675.1 Kineosporia sp. R_H_3
TGCCGGCTGACGCTGCGGGCCACGTTGGGGAAGGGGGCTGACAAGGTCCGCAGTCCCCGCAGGGGTCCGCGCTCCGGCCTCGAGCCGAGCGGGCCCGCAGCGTCAGCCGGCAGACGTCGCCCGGGTCGGCGGGCAGTGGAAGTACCGCCACGGCTCGCCCGGCCGCGGCAGCCGCCAGAACGGCGCCCGGGCGTAGCGGACCCCGACCCACCAGACCGTCTCGGTGGCCTCGTCGAGGGCCATCACCACGCGGCGGATGTGCCGGGGAGGCAGGTTCGTCCGGTCGAGCTCGACGTCGACGACATCGCCGTCCGCCGGGCCCCCGTCGCACCACGCCTGCGCCATACGGCCAGGGTGCCCCCCGTCGCCGACGGCGGTCCAGGGATCAGGCCCGTCGTCCGGTTCACGCTCCCCCCGGCCTCGACGTACTCTCGAAGCCCGTGAAGACGCTGATCACCGCGGTAGCGGTGCCTGCCCTGCTCGGCCTCGTCCTCAAGGATGCGTGGGCCGGGTGGTGGCGAGCGGCCCGCCGGTTCGCTCGCTGGGCGCCGGCCGCCTGGGCCCGCTGGCGGACCCGCTGCGAGACCTGCGGCGGCCACGGTGGCATCAAGCGCACGCTGCCGCTAGTCATGTGGTCGGGTGGCCCGCGGCCCGCTCAGCCGACGACGTTCTGTCGCACCTGCCGACCGCTGCGGTAGCCGTCGATATGCACCAGGCGGCGTGTCGGCCGGGGCCGGGTCGGTAGCGTCCGGCGGATGCATTCCGTGGACTTCGTCGTCAACTGCTACGAGCGCACCTACCGGGAGGTGCTCGCCCCGGGCTACGTGAGCGGGCTCGCCGAGGCGCAGCGCTTCCCGTTCGCCTCGGTCACCGTCCTGGTGAACAACGTGGACGACCGGGCGGACGCTGAGGCCCGCGCGAAGGAGCTCGGCGAGGCCGACCCGGGGGTGTCGCGGGTCGAGTTCGTCGCCGACCACCTGCTGGCCGCTCTCGCCGTGACCGGCCTGCGGGCCCGGCACCTTGAGCCGCTGGGGCACTTCACCGACTGTGGGCTCGTCGCCGCGACCCTCCCGGGTCCCGAGTGGCTGTGCTACTGGGATGCCGACGCCCGTCTCCGTGAGCCCGCGGACTGGCTGACGCCGACGCTGGCCGCGATGGACGCCGACCCGCGGCACGGCGTCGGCAACCCGAACAACTGGCACCCCGGCCTCGCCGAGCGTGAGGCGCTCATCGTGGACGGGGACGTCGCTGTCGGCTACGGGTTCTCCGACGTCGCGTTCCTTGCCCGCCGCGCGGACCTGGCCCGGCCGGTCTACCGGAAGGTGAGTCCGGCGTCGTGGCGGTACCCGCTCGCGCACGTCGAGCCCGTGTTCGAGCAGCGCGTCGACGCCTGGATGCGCCGCGAACGACGGACCCGCGTGACGTACCTGCCGGCCGTGGTCGAGCACCTCGGGGAGGCCGGCGGGAACTACCCCGCCGGCGGGGTGCGGGAGCGGGTGCGGCGGGCCGCGTTCCGCCGTGCGGGCCGGGCGGCTGCCGCAGTGAGCAGTCACCCGGCCGCGCGGGCGTGGCCCCGTCAGGTCGTCGGGTAGAGCGCCTTCAGGGCGTACAGGTTGGCAGCCCTGACGGCGACCTCGTAGTGCCAGTCGGCGAGGCTGGCCGGGCGGTAGACGAAGTTCCAGTGTGTCGCCGACCAGACCGTGCCCGCCGGGATGGCCTTCGTCCCGGCATAGATGTCGGCGCCGCCCGGCTGGGCGTTCTTCCACCAGACGTTCATGTAGTTCTTCGACAGGTAGACCCGCGAGCGGACGTTGTCGACCTCGGCCCGAGCGAGGACCGTGTCGGCGTCGTAGATGTTGCCGTAGCACCATCCGGTCGTCGGCTCGTAGATCGCCCCCCAGGTCGCGATACCGGAGACCTCGGGCGCCGGTGTCGTCGACACCGCGCCACTGCGACGCGCCTGGTTCGTCACGGGCGGCGAGACGGGGACCGCGATGGCCGAGCCGTCGTCGGTCCACGACGTCGCGGCCGGCCCGACAGTCGCCAGCAGGCGTTCGACGCCGGAGGTGCGCCCGTAGACCCGGTAGCCGGCCGCGTTCGTCACCGCCGACCACGTCAGGGTGACGGTGGACGTCGACCCGGTCGTGGCCTGCGTGACCGCGGTCGAGCCGGTCGACTCGCCGAGGTCGGACATCGTCGTCACCCGGTAGGAGTAGGTGGCGGCGGCGAGCGTCCCCCCGGTCGTTGCCGTGGACGGCGACGGAACCGGCGACGAGAGCTTGTCGAAGAAGTCGGTCTCGTTGAGCACGGACAGGCCCGAGCCCAGGCGCGCGTACACCGGCAGGCTCGTCGAGTGCGTGGTCATCCACTCGAAGAACGTGTTGTAGGTCTGGTTCGACGTGAACGTCGTGGTCCGGTCCACCCGGTGCATGCCGTCCGGGAAGATGGTGACGAGCCGGTCGACGTCCGCGAAGGCCTGGTTGTTGTCCTTGCGCTGGTACTGGGTGGGCAGGAAGACCTGCACGCGCCGGCACGTCTCGAGCTGCTTGGCGATGGTGTAGGTGACGAACCCCGCGCCGTCGCCGCGGTCGACCTTGAGCGTCGCCGTCGCGCCGGGCCGCGCCAGCTCACCGCCGTGGATGTTGCCGTAGAGGTCGTACCCGTTGTACGGCCCGCCTGGCGTGGCAACGCCCATGATCTGGTCGTTGTTCGTGTCCCGGATCATCTTCACCGGCTGCGCCGTGGTGTTGGGGAGCAGGTCGGTCCCGGAGACGGTGGTGCCGGTGCGGATGAAGTTCGGGTCTGGCGTCGCCGACAGGAACGGGTTGTCTGTCGCCGACCCGAAGATCCCCACGGGCGCCCACGGGCCGGTCGTGGATGTTGTGGCGAGCTCGTGCCGCACGGCCTTGTAGGAGCGTGACGGCGCGTCGTAGTGCCACTGCCAGAGCGCGACGTCCGTTCCCGTCGACGGGAACTGAGGCTGCGAGATCATCGACGGGCGCTGCACGTGGGAGATCGACCTAAGCGACACGTTGGAGATCGACACCGTGCCCGACGCGGCGTTGTTCTGGCTTTCGAGCCGGACCTCAAAGACGGGGAAGTCTGCCTGCGGCTGGAACTCGAAGACGATCTTCCCGGACTTCTTGGCCGCTGCGTTCGTGATCAGGTACTGCTGCGCGGTCCCCGGGTGAATCGTGTTCCCGCCCGAGTCGGTGAGCAGCACGCTGATGCCCGCCCAGCCCGAGGGGACGGTGATTGCCCAGTCGAAGGACAGCCGGTAGGCGTAGTCCCTGTTCGTGCTCGGGAACAGGCCCGACAGCCGGGTGCGGTTGAAGTTGTTCGTCGTCCCGTTCGCGGTCAGCGACGGCGACAGGGTCGACGAGTTCCACCCGCCACCGACGGAGAAGTTCGCCAGCGTCCACAGCTCGGGCCCCTGCGGGGTCCCCGGCTCCCAGAACCGGGTCGGAGTCCCGTTGCGGATGCCGAACGCCTCACCGATCGTGGCGTTCTGGGCGGCCGAGTTGGCGACGGCCTGGGCGACCGCGCGGTTCACGGGCGACTTCAGGATGTCCACGGTCACACCACCCTTGCGAAGATCGACGGGATGACGCCGCCGCCGAACGACGACCCCGCCCAGGTCGACGGGAAGGTCGTCGTCGCCCACTCATGGCCGTACCGCCCGGCAGGGTTCGTTGCCTCGCCCTGGCTGGTCGGGTACGGCGATGAGNGGCTGGTCGGGTACGGCGGCCACGACGGGGTGACCGACCTGAACGTCACGGTCCCGCCGATAGGCACGATCGCCCACCAGTAGACGACCCCCGCAGTGAAGGTCTGGGACACCGTGAGTTCCTTGATCCCGGTCGTCGACGAGTCGATCATGCCGCCCGAGGTGAACTCCTGCACGAGCGTCCCAGGCTTGAATGAGCCGTTGTCGGCGTACAGCGCAAGCCGCACCGTGGACGATGCCACGGCGCCGGTCACTTCCAGGCCGACCCGGTCCAGGGCCCAGGCGGCGGCGTACTGCGCCGGGTATGCCTGCGCGAAGGACCCGCCGAGCGCGCCGGTGCCGCCGGTGCCGAGGTGCCAGAACACGTTGTTGTAGGTCGAGCCGGTGCGCATCGTCTTCGCCGCCGGGCCGGGGGTGACGCTGCGCCGGAACGGGACGTCGATGATCCCGGCCATGTCAGGCGACCGTCATCGCGGGGCGGTTCGTGACCGCGCCCGTCGTGCCGTCGCGGGTCACCGCGGGCTGTGTGACCGTCTTCGTCGTTCCGCCGACCCAGGTCACCGTGTAGGCGTCCACGAGGCCGGGGAAGGTGCTGCTGACGGTCGTCGCGGTGTAGGTGCCGGTCACACCATCCGGCCACACCACGCCGCCCGTGGTGGCCGCCCCGTTCGCGTCGCGGGTGATCGCGCCGACGAGCAGGGCGTCGAGGTTGCCGGCGGCGTGCAGCTTCAGCCAGGCGTCGGACCCGACCGCTGGCCCATAGGTGCCAGACAGGCCCGAGATGGCGGCCGTGAGCTGCGCGTCCGTCGCAACCTCGACGGTCGTCCCGTCGACAACGAGCGTCCCGTCGGCGTCCAGCGTGACCGTCGAGCCACCCGACCCCGTCACCGCGGCGAAGCTGCCCGCGGCGAAGCTGCCGCCGGCCGTGTGCGCCGTCGTGCAGCGGTACAGCGTCCCGGCGTTGACGACGAGCTGGTCGGCGACGTAAGCCGCGCCCGTCGCCCACGTGGCAGCCTTCGGCGCCAGGGTGGCGACCGCCGCGGCGAGCTGGGCGTCGGTGGCGACCTCGACCGTGGTCCCATCGACGACGAGAGTGCCGTCGGCGTCAAGGGTGACGACCGACCCGGAGCCACCTCCCCCGCCGGTCCCGCCGGCCTCGATCGCGGCCAGGCGCGCGGCCACGGTCGGCGAGGACCCCGACGGGTTCCCACCGAGCTCGGTTTGCACCGCGACGACGGCGTCCTGCAGGTCGTTGATGTGTGAGGCCCGGATGGTCTGGTCGGGGCCCTCGGTCTTCACCGTGAAGGTGTCGACGTCGTTGGGGTAGTCGCTCGGCACGAGCATCACGCTTCCGCACCCCAGCCGCCCGCGCCGCAGCCGGAACTTCCGCACCAGCCCCACCTGCGACAACGACCCGGAACGCGGGTTCCGCCACCGACGACGGCAGCCCCCGTCCGGCGTCACGGACGAGGGCTGCCTGCTGGGGCAGTCGCTCAGCGGCCGGCCGGCGGGGTGACGGTCCAGCCCAGCTCGACGAGCTGCTCGACTACGCCGCGCATCCGCTCCGCCTCGTCGGCGATGTTCGCGGCCTTCTCGGCCTCCGCGGCGGCGGCGGCCTGGCGCTTGAGCACCTCGGCGACGCGGGCGCCCGGCTCGAGGGGCAGGCCCAGACGGTCGAATTCCGGCTCGGCCTCGACGACGTCCGGCTCGCTGGTCGATGTGGTCATGATCGTTTCTCCTTGGGTGATGCGTCGGTCCGCCACGACGGCGGGGATCAGAGGGTCGTGCCGCGCCCAGAGCGGCGGCGGTCCCGCAGCGCGGCCAGGGCGTCGATCTGCATCTGCGCCTGCGACGTCGGGGACGAGCTCCGGCCGACCGGCGGCGTGCCCGCCCCAGCGGCCGGGCCCGCGAGGCCCAGCACCCGCAGCGCGTCGAGCAGCTTCGGGCCGAGCGCGGCGAGCGTCTCGGCCTCGCCGACGCGGCGGCGCAGCGCGGCCAGGGACACGCGGTCGTTGTGCTCGAGGCCGCTCTCGTCGAAGTCGTCGAGGGCCTGCGCGACGTCCGCAGCGCCGTCGATCTGCCGGGCGTACTCGACGGCCAGGGCGGCGACCGCGGACGCCGCGGACGGCCCCTCAAGGCCGGCCGCGCGGATGCTCGCCTCTACAGCGGCTTGCAGCGTCTTCTCGCTCATCGTCGCCCTTTCTTGATCGTTCCCGCGGACTTCCGCGGCGCTGCGACCCCTACCGGGCGGGGTGTCTACCCCCCGGGGGTACCGGGGAGAGGGAACCTTGACTGCGAGGGTCAGGGGGGCCAGGGCATGCGGGAAAAATGACCCGCTATGTCCACTTCGTCCGCGGGAGCGGCTGAGGATCTGTCGGGGCTCGTCGTCGCCTGCCCCGCTGCGTGTTGCCCTTCGTCGCGCCGGCCGATCGGTTGCCCGGGCAGGTGCCGGTGCGGTGCCGGTGCTCCGGGCCCCGGGTGATCGACCGATCGTGGTCGTCGTGTCCGAGATCCCACAGCGCGCCAGGCTGGATGACCTGCCCGCACCGCCAGCACGTCGCTTGCCCGGCCGCCACGATCGGCGCCCACCACGAGCGCGTGCGCTGGTGTGCAGCGCCGTAGCCACGTCCTGCGGTGCTGCCACGTCCGGACATCGCCGCCTCGCTCGGTCGGGGTGGTCGGGTGGTGCAGTCCCGGGGTGGGGCGCAGGTCGACCGGGCCGCTGAAGGGGTGCGACGGCCCCGCGTGGTCAACCTTCGTTCCGCTGTCCCCGCCGCCATGAGGCAGGGCGGTGGCGTTGACGCCCATCACCCCGGGACCAGCTCAGTAGGTGATCTTCCGGACGTAGGTCGGGCGGGCCACGTGGACGAGGGCGTACCCGACGAGGCCCAGGACGGTGGTGGACACCCGGCCCTTGCTGCGGTCGAGCATCAGCTCTCGCGGCGCCGTTGCCCAGCCGTGGACGTACCTCGCATCGAGCAGCCACGACACCGTGGGCAGGGCCCAGGCGGCGCGCAGCGGGCGACCGAGGACGACGACGCCGTCGGCCTCGTCGTCGCCGGTCGGGGCGTCCGGGACGAGGCGCTGCCCGGCGCTGTCGACGGCACCGACAAGGGCCTGGTAGAGCGCGGCGTGGAGGAAGCCGGCACGCATCCCGGCGCCGCCGCGGATGTGCGCGAGCGGCGCGAGCTGGCTGCGCAGGGACGCGACGAGCGTCGCGTTCGTCGACGCCGCGGTGACGGCGATCGTCGTCGGCGAGCTGATCGCGGCGAGGGCTGCGGCGGCGCGGGCCTCGAGCGCCTCGTCGTAGCTGCGACGCATCTCGCCCCACAGGGCGGCCGACAGGGTGGGGTTCCCTTCGCGCTGGTCGGACAGCTCGCGGCTCAGGTCGACGTGACCCATGACCGACGTCGCGTTGACGGCGGGCCCGCCCGTCGTGATCGCCGCCGCGGCCGGCTCCGTGCCCTCGGCACGGGTGTCGTCGACGAGGTTCGAGCCGGTCGCGTAGGTCGGGACGAGGAACGGCTCGGGGCCGGCGAACGGCGCCGGCTTGGCGATCGCCGACCACAGGGGCGTCACGTACGGCGACTCGGGCAGGTAGGTCGCGCTGCCCGTCCGTGCGGTCGCGACGGCGTCTGCGCGGGTCACGGCGAACGCCTCGCGGATGAAGGCGTTCAGCCGGGTCCCGGCCTGGCCGTCCCCGCGGGCGAACGCGAGGACGTCGCCGCTGAACTCGTGGGAGCCGGGGCGGCCGGTGAAGCTGTACGGCGACGGCTCGACGACGCGGGCCGTGCTCGTCCGGCCGAACAGGCCGGGTGCGGTCGTGGTCATGGTGCTGCGCCTCCTAGGCGGTGATGCCGGCCGGGTCGGCCGGGGTCGTGTCGGTCGGCGGGACGGGCAGCTGCCCCCACAGGGACGACGCGCGTCGCCCCTGGCCGAGGGCGGCCTCGAGCGCGACCACGAACGACCGGACGTCCGCGCCGAGCGTCGACACGGCGACGCTGCGGGCGGTGGCCTCATTGATCAGGTCGGTCGGCGTGGCGATCTGCGCCTGCCGAGCGGCGTCGAACTTCGACTGCACCGGGCGGGTCCGGGCCTGCCAGCTCGAGGCGTGCTCGAGGGCGGCCCGGGCGGCGACGATGCAGGCCGCCCATGCGCGGGTGGCCGCGACGAGGTCGGGGTCGGTGTCGTCGAGCACCTCGAGCAGCTCGACGGCGACGCCCTCGACCCGGGCCGTGATGGCGGCCTGGCGGTCCTGCTCGGCCTGGCGGGCCGTGCGGGTCGCGCGGATCCGCGCGAAGTCGGCATCCGCACGGGCCCGGGCGAGGTCGCCACCGGTGACCCGGTCGTCCCCCGCGTGGATCAGAAGCTCGATGCGGGCGAGGCGCTCGTCGGGGGTCATGCCGTCGAGCTCGGACTCGAGGGACGTCACGGTCTCGGCGCTGCTGACGTCGAGTCCGAGGATCTCGCGGACCCGGCGGACGACGCCGGGCCGCTCACCGCGGGCGAGCAGCGGGCCGGGGTCCTCGCCGTGGGCGACCATCTCGCGAGCCAGGGCGTCGGCGACCTGCCGGTCGGACGCGACGCTGCCCGGGGCGGCGGCAGGCACCCCGGGCAGTGTCGTCACGACCGTGCCGTCACCCGGCGCGGACTCGGCAGTGCTGCGCCGGGCAGGGTGCACCGCGGGGGATCCACCAGCGGCCGCCGGCCTGCTCGGCGCCGGGGATGCTGCGGGCGTAGCGCCGGACGAGTTCGGGGCTGTGCCCCCATCGGGCTGCGGTTGCTTCGGCGCTGTCGTAGTCACCCTCTGACAGTTCCGTAGCGGACCGCTCCCGACCCCCTCGCGGAAGTTCCGACGGGTCCCTGCCTGCGGATTTGAGGATGACGTCTTCGGCGGCCACGGCGGCCTCGTCGGGCTCCTCCCGCTTGCGCCGGGCGAGGATGGCTCGCGCGAGCTGGCGGGCGGCCACCCCGGTGAGGTGGATGCCGTTGACGCGCTCCGCCTGCAGGCCGGTCGCGGTGGCGCTGGGTGGCTGCGTCGAGCGGCTGAGGATCTCCTGCTCCGCCTCAATCTCGTGGGTCAGGACGGCCATCCGTCGGCGCTCGGCGAGGACGGCGTCGGCGAGGGTCTGCAGGGTCGCCTCGTCGACGTACCAGACGTCATTGGGGACGCCCCTGCAGGTCGGCCGGCGGCGACGCGCGGCGGTCACAGGACACCGCCGGGAAGGCCGTGGGGACGTGGGGAAACGTGGGGATCCCCACGACGCCCGCCGAGATGCATCTGCAGAATCCGGTTACGCTCCGTCATACCTGCAGGTGAAATCATCGTAGTAAGGGGACTCGCATTAGTCCCCTCAGAGGCCCGTCGTGGGGATCCCCACGTTCCCCACGTTTCGGCCCCCACGTCCCCACGTCCCCGGCGGGGGCTCACAGCGGCCTCGCCGAGCCGGGTGCGACGGCGTCGTCGTCGACGGTGATCCACCCTCTGGCGGCGGCCTCGGCGACCGCTGCCGTGAGCCGTGGCCGGGACCTCGAGTCGGCAGCCTTGAGTAGGCCGCCTTCGCCGCGGATCGCCCGGCGGCCCTTGTCGTGGACCTGCACGCCGACCCATCGGGCCACGCGCTCGAGCTGCGCATCCCCGGCGGCTTCAAGGGCCTGATGTCCGGCGACGGTGGCCCGGACCTGCGTCCGCACCGCCCGGTCCTCGTCGGCTCGCCGCCGCTGTGCTTCGGCGGCCTCGATCTCGTTGACGAGGCCGTCCCGGACGGCGCAGGACGTCTCCCAGACCTGCGCCGCGAGCTGCCAGTCGTCCTCGGTCACGTCGCCACGGAAGTCGAGGACGGCGAGCAGCGCCGCGGTCTTCGCCATGTGCAGCGGCCAGTGTCCGTTCAGCCCCTCGTCCGGCGCGTCCGGGAGCATCGCGGCCCGGCGCCGCTGAAACAGTTCCTCCTTCGCCGTCTCCGGGAGGACGAGGTCTGTCGTGGGGAGCGTGTGCCCCAGGTTCGTCAGCGACCCCGGCCAGTCGGTGCGCCGCTCCGGAGGGTCGCTCCGGTGGGCGCTGAAGAACAGGAACCGCTGCGGTGTGCCGCCCTGGTCGGCGAGCAGCGGGGCCGCGGTAGCCCGCTGGTAGCCGATGACGAGGCCGAGGGCGTAGGTCCCCGCCTCGACGAGCCGGGTGCGGTCCGCTGAGGCGTTGGTGGCGCCCAGGTCTTCGCCGACCCACGCCGTTCGGAGTGTCTGCCCGACGGTCGCGCCGGCCCGCTCGAGCATCTTCGACAGGGCCTCGCCCTCGTCGAGGTAGAACGACACGCCGTCGCGCACCTTCGCGCGTTCGGTGACCCGCTTCATCTTCGGCTGCCCGGCCTTCTCGTGCCGGGGGCCGTAGACCTCGCCGGTGTCCTCGTCGCGTGACACGAGGCCGTAGTAGGCCTCTGCGATCCCTTCGCCGCTGCCGAGCGGTAGGGAGTCCCGATAGTCGAGGACGCCGAACGGGACGGGCAGGAGCTGCTTCGCCGCCTTGTTCGCCCGCGTCTTGCCGGCCGACGAGCTGCCGACGATCGTGACGAAGACGTTCAGGCAGGCGGTTCCGCTGCCCGTCTCGACGCGGACTTTCGGCGAGATGAACGACGACAGCCGGGCTAGGACGGCGCCGAACACGGCGTCGGGGGAGCACATCTGCGCGTCGGCCGCGGCCTTGATGCGCGCGAGGACGGGCCGCGATGCCCAGAACGCCGTTGGGAGGTTCTGCGGGACCCGCTGGGGCGTCGCAGGCGCGGGCGCCGGGGTAGCGCCGGCCGGGTCTACCCCGGCGCTTGTGGCGCTTCCTGACGGCACCAGCCCGTCGAGGTCGAACGCGCCGCCGCCCCCGTCGAGTCCGCAGTCGCACGTGGAGAGGATCTCCCCGCCGGACTCACCGAGCCGCTTGCCGACGGACCCTCGCACCATCCGCCACCATTCCGACGACACGGACGCCGGTGCGCCGCGTAGCTCGCCCCGTGCCGCGACGTACGCCGCGCTGTGCTCCACGAGCGCTCTCCGGACGCCGGCGTGCCCTTCGATGCCAAGGCAGACGAGCCGGTGGAGCGGGCCGGGCGCATGGAAGCCGCCCGCCCCGCCGCGGGCGCCCTCGATGCGTGCCAGCTCGGCCGCCAGAGCGTCGGTGACGACCTGGCAGGGGTCGCCCGTCCGGAACGCCTCGAGCGCTGCGACCGTGGCGCTGTCGCTGGCGGCGGCGCCTTCGAGGACGTCACCCGGCTTGGTGAGTGCCTCGATCCATGCCGCCGGCATCTGGGTCAGCTCGTCGGGCCTCGGCGGGCGGTCGCTGAGCGCGCCGTCGGGGGTGTACCACCGCACCTGAGTGCCCAGGTCCGGGTGGATCGACGGCCAGGCCAGGAGGTAGCGGTGCCCGTGGTGCAGGGCGTCGAGACCGGGGCCGGGGTGGTCGATCCACACTCGGCCTTCGCCCGGTTCGGCCCTGTAGACGTTCGTCCGTGCCGGGTGGCCGTCGCCGCGCGCCGTCGAGCTCCACGTCGGCGGCAGAGGTGAACCGACCTTCGCCGCGAGGTCCCGCAGGCTGGCCTCGGCCGGCTTGCCTGAGTGCGCGTCGACGTCGTTCCCGTAGGTGCCCTTCGGGAGCCGCAGCCCCAGGTTGTCGGCGGCCTCGATGCCGTCGCACCATGACTGGACGTCGGCCCCGGACGGCATCTCGCCGGCGTGGCCGGTGAAGCCGACCGGCGGCGGGAACTTGCCCGTCCCGTACACGTCTTCCCCGGTGCGGCGCCGGTACATGAACCGGCCCTTGCGACCCAGGGGGATGACGCCGTCCCAGCCCTGCCGCCGGTAGGTCCAGGCCTCGTCCGCGTAGGGGGTGCTCACTGGCCGTCCTCCCCACGGAGGATGGCGAGCCAGCACGGCTCGTTCGCGGATCCGTCGGCGTGGACCGGACCGATGGTCATCGGGTACGCCGACGTGCCGCAGACCGGGCACGGTTCGGTGGTCTCGAGGACCACCCGGTCAGGGACGTACCGGTACTGCGCCACCCATGAGCCGGTCGTGACGTGGCCGCTGCTGACGGCATGCGCCGTCCCCGCAGGCAGGGCCGCCGTCCCGGTCCAGGTCTTCGGGCAGACCGTGCACGAGGCCGTGGCCGTCCGCGAGACAGTCTGCCGGCGATATCCGCGGCTCACTCTGCACCGCCGTCGATCCAGGCGGCCATGCGGGGCAGCAGGACCGGGCTGGACGCCGCGCAGCCGTCGTCGTGGCGTAGCTCGACGCGCAGGGCACACCCGGCGTCGTCCGCTGCCCGCCGGGCGGCGCGGTTGGGCAGCGCGTACCTCGCGCCGCACTCGGGGCACTGGCCGCCGATGTTCGCGCGGCGACGGGCCTCGATACCTCGGGCCAGCTCGGCCGACGGGGCGTTCTCCGTCCCGCGCCAGGCGATGCCGGGGCTGACGACGAGGATCTTCTTGCCGTCCCGGTAGGTCGACACGAAGCTGTTGAGGAAGCGTCGGTTGCGGGAGCCGCGTCGTAGACTGGTGATGGCCTCGTCAGCCTGCTGTGTGTTCGATCCGCCCGTCCCCTGGTCGCCCGGCCCGGGGACGGCGGCATTTTGGTGGCTCATGACCGTGCCGCCCTTCTGGCCGGCCGCAGCAGCACTGCGAGGCGGGCTGCGACGTCGGGGGCGATCGGCGGGGCGGTGTCGACGAGGCGTCGGATGTGCTCGGCTCGCTCGTCGGGCGTCATGCCTGCCCCTCCTCGGCGACGATGGCGGCGATCTCACGCCGCTGGTCGGGGGAGAGGTCCTGCCAGCGGGAGGTCACGGCGCGCACCGCCGAGGCGAGGTGACCCCGACGGGCCCGGCACGCTCGCTGCTCGGGGGTCATGTTGGCTGCCGCCGCGAGCCCGCCGAGGCGGCCTCGTTCGCTCGTACTAAGGGACATGGGAGTTCTCCTGCGGAGACGTGGTCAGTGGTGCGACCGCGGTCCGCTGAGACCGTCTCGCATTCGCCCCGACGCGACGGGGTACGCGTTAGTCCTGGTTCACGCCGCGCCGGAGCTGCCGGACTTACCTACGACGCCCCGGTTGCGAACTCGGGGTCCCTATCAAGCTAACCCGGTGCGACCGGGGCCATCTGTTTCTCAGATTAGGCCAAGCGCTATGCGGCTGCAAGGCGCGCTGCCGTGAAACCGTTGTGTCGCAACGGATTGAGTTGTGCAATGCTGTATTGAATTGATGCATGAATTGAGTACCTGAATACGTACCTCAGGTTGGTTCCGTGCTCAGCAGGGTTGAATTAGAGGGGTTGCGCCAGCCCGCCTCTAGTCGCGGAAGGTGACGTCGACCGAGGTCGGAGAAAACTTCGCCCGCCCGCGTGTCGCGGACATCACCCGCACCTCGACAAGCGCCGCGACGACCGCCCGGCGCGCGCCGAGCTCGAGGGCTCCCCATACGGCCGCGGCGTCGTCCGCTGCGATCAGCGGCGCGAGCACGTCGCCCCGGGCGGCCTCTGCGACCTGCGCCTCGAGCCGCGCGACGTCCGCGCGCAGTCGCGACGCGGTCGCGCGGACCTCCGCGGGGGTCAGTGTGCCGTCCTCGAGCAGGTCGGCCAGCTCGCCGAGGCGCTCCCGCTTCACCGCGAGCTCGTCGTTGGCGGCCTCGAGGGCGGCCTGATTGTCCTCCGCGAGCAGCGCGACGGCGTCCGGGCGGCCGAGTCGCTCGATCACGACGTCGCTCACATACTTCTCGATCAGCTCGGCACGCCGGGACAGGTGCTGCACCGGCCCCGCGCAGCGCAGCGTCCTGGCGCCCTTGTTGGCCCCTGTCCGCAACGGGCCGCCGCAGACCCCGCACGATGCGATGCCTGACAGCAGCGACACCCGCGCGGTCGTCGGGGTCGTCCGGCGAGCGGGGTCGCGCAGGATCGACACCACGGCGAGCCAGACGTCCTCGGATAGGACGGCGGGCCAGGCGCCCTCGCCCAGGATCTCCCAGCGGTCGTGCCCGAGCGTCCGCGCCGCCTTCGCCGCCAAGCGCGGGTTGAGCAGGAGCGTCCGCACCGAATGGTTCGCCCAGGGGCGTCCGCGTGACGTGGTGAGCTGGGCGGCGTTCCACGCCCGGGCCACGGACGCAAGCGAGCCGCCGGCGAGGATGGTGCCCGCGGCCTCGCGGATCAGCTCCGCCTCGTCGTCGATGAGGGTCATCCCGTCCGCGGACCAGCCGAGCGCGCGCGAGCCGAGCCAGGGGCGGCCGGCGGCGACGCGCTGGACGTGCATCTCACGCTGCCGCAGGCCCTTCTGGCGGACCTCCATCCGCGCAAACGCCGTGAGGATCGCCGCCTGGGCCTCACCTTCGGGCGTCGTCAGATCGAGGCCCCCCTGCACCGTGGCGGCCTTCGCGCCGGTGGCGATGAGCCGCTCGACGTCGGACAGGCGCCGGGCGAGCCGGTCGACGGCGAACGCGACGACGACGTCGAACAGGCCGGCCGAGGCGTCGGCGAGCAGCTGCGCGAACGCGGTGTCGTCGCCGCGGTCCTTCGTTGCGGACGTGCCGTTGTCGACGTACTCGCGGACGACCTCCCACTCGCGCGCGGCGCACAGTGCGAGGCAGGCGTTCCGCTGCCGGTCGACGGCGGCCGACTCGCCGGAGCGGTCGAGGGACTGGCGGAGGTAGACAGCGGCTTTCGTCATGTGGTTAATATGTCATTGCACAGGGATGAGGCTGAACATCCCTTCCTCCTCCTGGACGTCGTGGAGCCTCAGCACCGCGTAGAGCCCGTAGAGCAGCCGCTGCACCTCGACCGGGTCGGGCGCCTCGCCCGGTTCGAGCATCCGGCGCAGCCGCCACACCTGGTGCGAGATCTCGGCGTGGGTCCGGCTCATCGCGCCGATCGGGTCGTCGCCCCCGAGGACCCGGGCGACGACCGGGTAGAGCCGCTCCTCCTCGCCGAGCTCGTGCGGCAGCAGCTCGGTCTCGAGCCGGCGCAGCAGCGCCTGGACCTCGTCGAGCCGGTCGGCGCCGCCCGGCGCGACCCGGTCGGCGACCGTGCGGACCTCCTCGACGATCCCGCGGACGGCGTCGTGCTCGGCGTGGAAGCCGGTCATGAGCTCGACGTCCGCAGCCGTGAGCCGGGCCGCGCCGCGACGTCGGGCGGGCAGCACGGCACGCAGCGCGACGCCGATCGCCAGGACGTCGACGACCTCCTGGAGCAGCGCCCCCGCGGTCGGTGCGAGCAGCCCGGCGGCGGCGAGGCCCATGGCGACGAGCGACAGGCCCATCCCGACGCCGACCGCCTGGAACGCGATCCGGCGCGCGCGGCGGGCGATCCCGACGGCCTCGGCGAGGCGGTCGACCCGGTCGACGGTGAGGACGACGTCCGCGGTCTCGCTGCTCGCGGTGGCCCCGCGGGCGGCGAGCGCGACCCCGACCCCGGCGGCGGCGAGCGCCGGTGCGTCGTTGACGCCGTCGCCGACCATGACGGTGAGGCCGTGCCGGCCCTCCTCGCGGACGACGTCGAGCTTGCCCTGCGGGTCGGTCTCGGCGTGGACGGCGTCGACGCCGACGACCCGCCCGACGGACTGCGCGACGTCCTCCCGGTCGCCGGTGACGAGGACCACCCGTTCGAACCCCGCGCGGCGCAGCGCCCGGATGGTCCGCGGGGCGTCGGGCCGCATCGGGTCCTCGAGCAGGAGCGCGCCGGCGGGCACGCCGGCGACCCCGACGAGGACGGCGGTCGTGCCGTCTAGCGCGGACCTGCGCCGCACCCTGCGGGCCCAGGCCGGCTCGTCCGGCGATCCCGGCGCACCGACGACCCACGACGCCTTCCCGACCCGGACCCGCAGCCCGTCGACGTCGCCCTCGATCCCGCTGCCGTGCCGTTCCGCGACGTCGGACGGGAGCGCGAGGGCCAGCCCCCGGCCGCGTCCGGCGCTCACGACGGCGTCGGCGAGCACGTGCGGCGACACCTGGTCCAGGCTCGCTGCCAGCCGCAGGAGCGTCGCGGCGTCCGGTGCGTCGGGCGTCGGCGGGTCCGCGAGGACGACGTCGCGCACGGTCGGGCGGCCGCGCGTCAGCGTCCCGGTCTTGTCGAGCAGGAGGACCCGTCCGGCGGCGAGCCGCTCCAGCGCACCGCCGCCCTTGACGACGACCCCGCGCCGGGCCGCCTGCGAGAGCCCGGAGATGACGGCGATCGGGGCGGCGAGCAGCAGCGGGCAGGGGGTTGCGACGACGAGCACCGCGACGGCGCGCACGGGGTCGCCCGACAGGGCCCAGGCCGCGCCGGCGAGCGCGAGCGTCAGGGGGACGAACGCGACCGCCACCCGGTCCGCGGCGCGGACGAACGGTGCGCTCGACGCCTGCGCCTGCTCGACGAGGCGGACGATCCGCGCGTACGTCGAGTCGGCGGCCGCGGTCGACGCGACGAGCTCGAACGGCGAGGCGGCGTTCACGGCGCCGCTGCGGACCTCGTCGCCCGCCACGTGGTCGACCTGGAGCGACTCGCCGGTGAGCGCGGACTCGTCGAGCGTCGCCACGGACACGGTGTGCCCGTCGACCGGGACGACCTCGCCCGGCCCGACGAGCAGGACGTCACCCCGGACGACCTCCCCGACCGGTACCTCGACGAAGGTGACGCCGCGGTCGGGGTCGCCCCCGGCGGGGTCGCCGCCGGTGCGTCGGCGCGCCGTCCGGGGCGCGCGGGCCACGAGCAGGCTCAGCTCGCGACGGGCCCGGGCCTGGGCGCGCTGCTCGAGCAGCCGGCCGGAGGCGAGCATCCACGCGATGACGGCGCCGGCCAGCGGCTCGTCGACGGCGAGCGACCCGACGAGCGCGAGGACCGCGATGACGTCGACCCCGGGCTCGCGGCGGCGCAACGACCCGGCGACCCACGCCGTGGCGGCGACGAGGCCGACCGCTGCGCCGGCGACCCACAGCGGGCGGGCGAGGAAGCCGGCGGCGACCGCTGCGGAGGTGACGGCGAAGAGCACCGGCTCGACGGGCGGCACCCTCCGGCGGGGGTGCGGCGCGCGGGTGTCCATGCTCCAAAGCCTGCGCCCCGAGGGCTCCCGCGCCGGGGACGTAGGTCGCCCGGCCGCGCTGTGAGACCGCCCACGACGGGCCCTGGGTCCCGGGTGACCGGCTGCCCGCTGACCGATGCTTCTTGTGGTCGCCTGCATCGGCGCGGGGGCCACCCGCAGACGCGGGACGCCCGGGGACGCACCGGGCGACGACCGCGGGACCGACCGCGGACACGAGATCTCCGAGGGTGATAGAGCCATGACAGCGACGACGAAGACCTGCGAGGAGCAGCTCTGCTCGGTGTGCCACTGCACCGGCGAGGGCTGCGACGGGACCGTCTGCCACGGTCTCGACGCCGACTGATCACCCGCCCACCGCGGACGCACGCCAGGGCCGCCGGACGCCGAGTGCGACCGGCGGCCCTCCGCTGTCCCGGTGCGGCCGTCATGAGCACCAGGTCCCGCCCGCTTCATGATCCGTTGCGGGACAATGGGAGCGGAGGCGAGTTCCATGACATCGACCGTCCAGCTCGGCCTGCCGGACCTGCTCGCGCTCGTCGAACGCGCGAACCTGGCGCCCTCCCCGCGCAACGTCCAACCGTGGCGCTGGACCGTCCGTGACGGCGGCGCCGAGCTCGAGCTCACGTGCGACGACGGCCGTGTGCTGCACGTGAGCGACCCCGGCGGCCGCGAGGCGGTCATGGCCTGCGGCGCCGCCCTGCTGACGTTCCGGGTCGCCGCGGCGCACGGGCGTCTCGGGGTGGACGTCGAACCGCTGCCGGACCCGGCGCGCCCCGACGTGCTCGCGCGGGTCCGCCTCGCCGACCTCCCCGTCGACGCCGAGTTCGCCGTCCTCGACGCGGCCGTCCCGGTGCGCCGCACCTGGCACGGCCCGATGCGCGCCGAGCCGGTGCCCGGGCCGCTGCGCGACCGGCTGGCCGCCGAGGCCCACGCCGAGGGGGCCCGCCTCGTCGAGATCCCGGCCGGGGCCCGGGACGCCGTCGCGCGGCTCGTCGCCGGCGCGGACGCCGAGCGCGGCCTCGACGGGCGCTGGCGGGCCGAGCAGGCCCGCTGGGTGCGCCCGCGGTGGCGCCGGGACGGCGTCCCCGCGTCCGTCGCGACCGTCGTCCCGACCCGGCTGGCGGTCCGCTACCTCGACCTCGGCGGGTACGTCGGCGCGCAGGACGCCGCGCTCGTCCGGGCGGCGCCGATGCTCGCCGTCCTCGCGACCCCGGGGGAGGACCGTGCGAGCTGGCTGGCCGCGGGGCAGGCCCTGCAGCGGGTGCTCCTCGTCGCCGCCGAGCACGGGCTCACCACGGGCTTCGCGAACAGCGTCTGCGAGGACCCGGCGCGGCGGACGGCGCTCGCGGCGATGCTCGGCGACGGGCTGCACCCGCAGGCGGTGCTGCGGCTGGGCCGGCGCCCCGGTGCGGCCGGTCGGCGCTCGCGCGCCGTGGCGGCCGACGCCGCCGCCCGGCTCACCCGCCGTGCGACCCGGCGGCGCAGGCCCGTCGCGGACAGCGTCGACGTCGTCGGCGAGATCCCGGCCCGGGCTCCCGGCGGGGACGACGACACGCTCGGCTGAGCTCGACGCGCCCGGCCGGGTGGGTCAGAGGAAGTCGACCTCGCCGGTCTCGACGTCGTAGACGGCCCCGAGGATCTTCAGCTCGCGCTTCTTCTCCGCGGCCATGAGGATCTTGGACTTCTCGAGCTGCTTGACGACCCGGTCGACGTTGAACTCGACGACGGCCGCGGCGAGGTCGCCGGACTCGATCCCGGCCTCCTCCGCCTCGCGGACCGCGGGCGTGATCGCAGCGACGAGCGCGTCGATCGAGGTGCCCGTCGGGCCCTTCTTCTTCTCGAGGTGCTCGACGGTCGCGCCGACCGCACCGCACTTCGTGTGCCCGAGCACGACGAGCAGCGGGATGCCGATCTCTTCGACGCCGAACTGGAGCGAGCCGAGCACGGCGTCGTCGACGACCTGGCCGGCGCTGCGGACGACGAAGAGGTCGCCGAGGCCCTGGTCGAAGACGAGCTCCGGGGGCACCCGGGAGTCGGCGCACGACAGGACGGCGCAGAACGGCTTCTGCCCCTCGCCGAGCTTCTTGCGCCGGGTCAGGGTCTGGTCCGGGTGGGCGGGCGTGCCGTGCACGTAGCGCTCGTTGCCGCTGGCCAGCCGTTCCTTGCCCTCCTTGTGGGTGACCTCCTTGGAGTCCACCCGCTCGGGCACGACGACCTCGTCACCCCCGCCGCACGCGGCGAGGACGCCGCCGAGCAGGCCGAGGCCCGCGAGCGACAGGACGTGCCGGCGGTCGATGGCGGGGTCGGGCAGCGGCACGGGGGCGACGCCGGGCAGCAGCGCCGCCTCGTGCGACGGTGCACCCGCGCCCTCGGGGGCGCCCTCGGGCAGCAGCCCCTCGGGTCGCTCGTCCCCGGAGTCTTGCGTGTGCATCCCTGTCCCCTCGCGGCCGGATCCGTCTACGCAGAGTTGTCGGACCGGCGGCCGGGAGGCTTGAGCCCGTGGCCCTTTCGTGACCTCCGCCGTGACGGGCGTCTCGCACGGCGACGGCCCGCCGTCCGGTCGGGGTGACCGGACGGCGGGCCGTCGGGGGAGCAGTGGTGCGGTGGTGCGGTGCTGCTACGCGAGCGCCCTGTACGTGACCGTCACCTTGGCCGTCTGGACGTCCCAGTCGGTGAGCGGGCCGTACGCGTCGTTCGGCACGAAGACGACGAGGTCGACGACCTTGCCCGGCGCGTGCCCGGGGCCGGTGATCGTGCCGAGCGTGAGGGTCTGCGTCGTCGCGACGGTGACCTTCTTCGACGGGTAGGTCAGGTCGTACTCGTCGATCTGCGTGCCGTAGATCCCGGCGATCACCTCGGCGGGCTGCGAGTGCGACCGGCCGGACGTCGTCACCTTGAACGAGGTGTACGACACCGCACCCGGGACCGTGAGGTGGTACCAGGCGGCCGCGATCTGCGGGTTCGTCCTCGGGCAGTTGTTCTTCAGCCACAGGCCGGAGGCGTAGGTGCTGCCCGTGCGCGTCGACGTGACGCACGCGGCGCCGTTGCCGATCGCGTAGGCCGAGAAGCCCGACTTCGAGACGACCTTCGTGAAGGTCGTGAGCTTCTTCCGGGAGACGGTGACGGTGTCTGTCGCGGCGACGGACTTCTGTCCGGACGTATCGGTCACGACGAGGGAGACGCTGTACGTGCCCGCCGCGACGAGGGCCCCCGCAGTGTTCTTGCCGTCCCAGGTCAGCCTGCCCTCGGTCACGGCGCCGCTGACGAGGCTGTTGCTGGCAGTGAGCGTCCGGACCTTCGTGCCGGTGGAGCTCTTCACGGTGAGAGTCGTCTTCGCCGTTCCCGTCGCGTTGTCGTTGACGTCGTAGGTCGCGACCCAGGTGTCCTTGTACGTGTCTGCCACGGGGTAGAAGGTCCGCTTCTTCGCCGAGGTGACGAGGACGGTCGGGACGACCTTGTCGATGCGGGCCGGCACGGTCACGAGTCCCTTGAGCCCGGCGCCGTCGGTGGTCTCCAGCCGCAGGGTGTACGAGCTGGTGGCGGAGAACGTGCCGGCGTCGTTCCTGCCGTCGTAGACGAAGGTGTAGGAGCCTGCCGGCTTCGAGCCCAGCGAGACGGTCCGGACCGTGGTCCCGCCCGAGTTGACGGCCTTGAACACGACGGTCTGCGTCCTGTCGAGGGTGTACGGCAGTGTGAGGGTGTCCTTGACGCCGTCCCCGTTCGGGCTGATCTGTGGGTTCACGACCGTGCCGTGCGTCGGGTGCAGTGACGCGGTCACGACCGTCACCGGGGCTGACTTGACGCCGTCGCAGCGGACCCCGAGAGGGTCGCACAGGCCAACTTGAACGGTGTGGCTGCCATCACTGAGCTGTGAAGCGTTGACCTCGAACCAGGTCCTGAAGTTCGAACTGCCGATCCTTCCGACCCGGACCCCGTCGACGAATGCCGCGCCGCTCGCGGGCAGTGCGCCGAAGTCTGCGCCGACCGTGAACGATCCGGAGGCAGTTCCGGATGCCGGGGTGACGACGGCTGCCACAGCCGGGATGTCGATCGTCACGGTGCTCGTCCGACCGGACGACGGGCACACTCCCGCTGCGGTGCAGTCCTTTGCGACGACAGTGTGGCTGCCGTTGGGGAGACCGGCGTAGTCCCAGACGACGGGGCTCCCAGTGCCCACCAGCGTGCCGTCGACGAACCAGTGGAGGAGGGCCTTCGGTGTCCCCACGGTGCCTTGGAGGTTCGTCGTGCCGTCGACCAGCGTTGTCCCGTCGAGGCCGACAACAGTCGGTGAACTGGTGGGCACGATCGCCGCCATCGCCTTCGCCACGTCGAGCTGGCCCTTGCCGAGGCCGTAGCTCGGTGTGTAGCCGTGCGCCGTGGAGACGAGCGCGGCCTTGATCTGCGCCGCCGTCGCACCCGGGGCGCGGGCCGCGAGCAGCGCCGCCGCACCGGCGACCATCGGCGCCGAGAACGACGTCCCGTTGCCGTTGTCGTAGTTGGGCTTCGACCAGATCGTCAGGGCCGGGTCGAGCGCGCGCGGCGTCGTGCCGCGGATGTTGATGCCGGGCGCGGCCATCGAGACCCACGTGCCGTGCTCGCTGAACCAGGCCCGGTGGCCCTTGGCGTCCGTCGCGCCGACGGAGAGGACGCCCGCGTACGCGGCGGGGTACATCTTCGGGTTGCCCTCCTGGCCGGAGTTGCCGGCGGAGGCGACGACGAGGGCGCCCTTGCCCTGCGCGTAGGCGACGGCGGACGAGGTCGCGGTGTCCGAGGTGTCGGACCCGAGCGAGATGTTGATGACCTTGGCGCCGAGGTCGGCCGCCTTGCGGATGCCCTCGGCGACGTCGATGTCCGACATGAAGCCGTCGCCGTCGGCGACCTTCACCGCGACGATGCTGCTGTTGAAGCCGACGCCCGCGATCCCCTTGGCGTTGTTCGTCGCCGCGGCGGCGACGCCGGCGACGAAGGTGCCGTGGCCGACGCCGTCGGTGACGTCCGTCGTGTCCGTCACGGTGTCGTACTGGTCGACGACCTTGCCCACGAGGTCCGGGTGCCCGACGTCGACGCCGGTGTCGACGACGGCGATCTTCACGGACGCGTTGCCGCGGCCGTAGTCCCAGCCGGTCGGGGCCGCGATCGAGGTGAGGTAGGTCTTCTGCTGCGTCGCGTAGTCGGTGTCCGTCGGCGTGACCAGCGGGGCGAACAGGTGCGCGCGGGTCGCGGCGGCGACCTCGGGCCGGGCGGCCATGGCGGCGAGGAAGGCGTCGACGTCGGCGTTCGGCACGGTGTACGTGGCAGCACCGGCGCCGGTCGCGACGGACCGCTTCGTCGCGCCGTGACCGCGCGCCGTGGACGACAGCGCCGACGCCCCGACCGCGGAGGACGCCTTGACACCCTTGCGGAACTTCACGGTGACGATCGTGCGGCCGGCCGGGCCGCCCGTGCGCAGCCGCCCGAGCCCGGCGAGCGCGGCGGTCGGCGTGTGCTTGCGGGCCGTTCCCGCGGCGGCGCTGCCGTCAGCGGCAGCAGCCGGCCCGGCGGCCACCGGGGCCGCGGCGGGGNGGGCGGCCACGGCCGCGGCCGACGCGGCGGCGGCAGCACCCGACGTCGCGGCGGGACGGAGCCCGGCCTGCGCGCCGACGGCCGCACCGGCCACGAGCAGCGAGGTCGCACCCACCCCGGCGAGGGCGCGGGTGGTCAGAGGTGTCCAGCGCATGCGGCGAGTCCGTTCCCCGTGTCCCGCGCGGCGCACGCCGGACGTCCTGTGCTCGATCCGAGCGGGCGCAGTCTGCCACAAGAGATCCGGGTCGTGATCACTCTTGGTGCGGTCTTGACCCGGTCGGACGCCGGTCAGCCCAGGTGGTCGTACGCGACGGTGACCTTGACGCTCTGGATGTCCCAGTCTGTCGGGGGTGCGGTCACGTTGGGTACGTAGACGACCACGTCGACCTTCCTGCCCGGCGCGTGCCCCGGGCCGCTGATCGTCCCGAGAGAGACGGTCTGGGTCGCCGTCCCGGACACGCTCTTCAGCGGGGTGACGTCGTACTCGTTCGTCTGGGTGCTGAAGACCCCGGCGCCGAGGGTGGCGGGCGCGGAGTGCGACCGGCCCGTCGTGGTGATCTTGATGGTCTTGTACCGGATCGCCGCGGGCACGCTGAACGAGAACCAGGCGAGGGCGTTCTCGGACGCCGACGTCGCGCAGTTGTTCTTGAGCCAGCGACCCGTCGGGGCGTACGTGGACGTCGCGCTGACGACCGTGGCGCACGTGGCCGTGCCGCCCCAGTCGTAGGCCTTTGACCCGGTGAGCGACTTCGTCATCGTCGCGGCGACGACCTCGAGCCGGGAGACGGTCACCGCGGCGACCGCGCTGGCCTTCCGGTTGCCGCCGAGGTCGGTCACCGTGAAGCGCCACGTGTACTTCCCGGCGGGGACGAGCGCCCCGGAGGTGCTCCTGCCGTCCCACGCGATGCTCACCGTGCCGGTCCGCTGGCCGGCGGAGATCGTGCGGACCGCCGTCCCGGCCGCGTTGCGCACGGTGAGGCTCACGGTCGCCTTCTCGCTCACGGTGACCCGGGGCGTGAAGGTGTCCTTGTACGCGTCGACGACGGGGTAGAACGTGGCCCCGCCCGCCGTGACGCCGGTGAGCTTCGGTGCGGTCCGGTCGACCCGCACCGAGGCCGTCGTCATGCCGCGCAGGGTCGGCTGCGACGGGTCGGCGGTGCTGACCCGGACCTGGTAGGTGCCGCCGGCCGCGAGGGTGCCGTCGGTCCTGCGCCCGTTCCACGTGAAGGCGTGGCTCCCCGCGGCCTGCGTCGCGGCGACGACGACCGAGCGGACGGTCGCACCGGTCCGGTCGACGACGGCGTACTTCACCGTCGAGGCCCGGTCGAGCGTGTAGCGCACGACCGTGGTGTCCTTGCGGCCGTCGCCGTTCGGGCTGAGGACGGGGTTCGTCACGGTGCCGGTCGTCGGGTGCAGGGACGTCGACGTGACGGTGACGGCGGTCGAGCGCGGGCCGGCGCAGCGGCTGCCGGAGGCGTTGCAGACGACGGCCTCGACGGTGTGGCTGCCGTCCGAGAACGGGCTCATCGAGAAGACCGGCGCGAACGGTGCGGTGCCGTCGAACGCGACCTTCGTGCCGTCGACGAGGATCGCGACCCCGCCACCTGCCGGTGCGGTGGCCGCCGCCGTGACGGCACCCGAGACCGCACCGGCCACGGGCCGGGTCAGCGTCGGCCGGGCCTGGCTCAGCGTCACGGTGCGCGTCGTCCCGGTCGCGGCGCACACCCCGGCCGCCGTGCAGTCCCGGGCCTCGACGGTGTGGCTGCCGTTGGCCCAGCCGTTCGGCGTCCACGTGTACGTCGCGCCGGAGGCGACGAGGGCCACCCGGGTGCCGTCGACGTACCAGCCGACCTTGGCCTTGACGATGCCGTTCTTCGCGGTGAACGCCGTCGCGCCGCGGACGGTCGCCCCGGCCGCCGGGGCGGTCACCGTGGGCTTCGTCGAGGGGACGACGAGGGACAGCGACCGGGCGACGTCGAGCTGACCCTTGCCCAGGCCGAGGCCGGCGTACCCGTGGGCGCCCGCGACGAGGGCCTGCCGGACCTGCGCGTACGTCGCGCCGGGGGAGCGGGCCCAGAGCAGGGCCGCCGCACCCGCGACGAGCGGGGACGCGAACGACGTCCCCTCGCCGTCCGAGTAGCTCGCGGCGAACAGGTCGCTCCCGGCGCGCGGCGTCGTGCCCCGGATCGCGATGCCGGGGGCGGCCATCGTCACCCAGTTGCCGTGCTCGGAGAACCACGCGCGGTGGCCCTTGGCGTCCGTCGCGCCGACCGAGACGACGCCCGGGTAGGCGGCCGGGTAGAAGACGGGGTTGCCCTCCTGGCCCGAGTTGCCGGCCGCCGCCACGACGAGGACGCCGGCGTCCTGGGCCCGTTTGACGGCGGCGGCCTCCGACGGCACCGAGACGCCCTCGCGGCCGAGGCTGAGGTTGATGACGTCGGCGCCGTGCGCGACCGCCCAGTCGATCCCGTTGACGATGTAGGAGTCGAGGATCCGGCCCGCGGAGTCCTCGACCTTCACGGCGAGGATCTGGGTGTTCCCGCCGACCCCGGCGATCCCGACCTTGTTGTTCGTCGCGGCGGCCGCGGCGCCGGCGACGAACGTGCCGTGCCCGGTCGTGTCGGTGACGTCCGCCGAGCCGTCGACGGCGTTGTAGGTGCCGGCGATCTTCGTCGAGAGGTCGGGGTGGCCGACGTCGACGCCGGTGTCGACCACCGCGATCCGTACCGCGGACTTGCCGCCGGTGTAGTCCCAGCCGCCCGGGGCGGCGATCTTCGTCAGGTACGCGGCCTGCTGGGTCGCGTACTGCGGGTCGTTCGGCGTGAAGAGCAGCGAGGTCGGCACCGCGGTGCGGACCTCGGCGACGTCCGGTCGCGCCTTCATCGAGGCCACGAACGCGGCGGTCTGCGCGGTCGGCACGTCGTAGGTCATCGCACCGAGAGCGGGTGCGGCGGCCGCCCGGGTCGCCCGGTGGGCGCGCAGCGCCGAGGCGTAGGCCGGCGCGCCGGCCGCAGCGGCCGGGCTGACGCCGGCCCTGAAGCGGACGACGACGACCGAGTCGGTCGGCGCCGGTCGGCCGAGCCGGCCGCGCTCGCGCAGGGCGCGGGAGCCGCGGGCGGTCCCGCCGGACGCCGTGGTCGCGCCGGGGGCTGCCGTGGCTGCCACGGTGGTCGGTGGCTGCGGTGCGGGCGGTGCGGGCGGTGCGGGCGGTACGGCCTGCGCGCCGACGGTGCCGAGCGCGCCGAAGGTCAGGGCGGCGACCGCCGACGCGGCGGCCCCGATCGTCCAGCGCACGCGCGTGGTGGTCCGGCGCATCAGTCGTCCTGTTCCCCCGGGTCCGCCGGCCGACGGACGGTGTTCACGATCATGTGCGGAGCACGCGCGTGAGTCTGCCAGAGCCCGCGACCGGTGGTCCTGCGGACGGCGCACCTCGCGTCCTTCCCGCGCGGGTGCGCGGTGAGGCGGAGCGCCGGTGGTCCCTTGGCGGAACCCGCACTATGTCCTAACATTCCAACAACCGGCCGGAACGCGGGCGGTGCCTCCCGAGGAGCGACGATGACGCAGACCCTGTCCCAGAGCACCGCCGGCACCCCCGGCGCCGCCGACACCGCGGCGTCCCCGCTCCTGCGGATGGCGCGCGAGACGCCGACCTGCCTCTGGAACGACTCCGCGGACCCGAAGGAGCTCTCCGCCGCGCTCGGCTGGGGCGCCGTCGGTGCGACGTGCAACCCGGTCATCGCGCTCGCGGCCATCAAGGCCGACCTCCCGCGCTGGACGGCGCGGATCGCCGAGCTGGCCGCGCAGCGCCCGACCGCGACCGAGGACGAGATCGGCTGGGCCGTCGTCGAGGAGCTCTCCGTCGAGGCCGCCCGGCTGCTCGAGCCCGCGTTCGCGGAGCACGCGGGCCGCAACGGCCGGCTGTCGATCCAGACCGACCCGCGGTTCCACCGCGACACCGCCGCGCTCGTCGAGCAGGCCGTGCACTTCCACGGGCTCGCGCCGAACGTCATCGTCAAGATCCCCGCCACGGCGGCCGGGGTCGCCGCGATCGAGGAGGTCACCTACCGCGGGGTCTCCGTCAACGCGACGGTCTCGTTCACCGTGCCGCAGGCGCTCGCCGTCGCCGAGGCGGTCGAGGCCGGGCTGCGCCGCCGCGACGCCGAGGGCCTCGACACGGCGTCGATGGGTCCGGTGTGCACGATCATGGTCGGCCGCCTCGACGACTGGATGAAGGCCGCGGCGGACGTCCGCGGCGTCGTCCTCGACCCCGGCTACTACGAGTGGGCCGGTGTCGCGGCGTTCAAGCGGGCGTACCGGATCTACGGCGAGCGCGGCTACCGCACCCGGCTGCTCTCGGCGGCCTTCCGCAACCACATGCACTGGTCGGAGCTCGTCGGCGGGGACGTCGTCATCTCCCCGCCGTACGGCTGGCAGGTCCGGCTCAACGCCTCCGGGATCGAGCCGGCGCCGCGGATCGACACCCCGGTCGACGCCGGCGTCGTCGCGGCGCTGCTCGCCGCGCTGCCGGAGTTCCGGGCCGCGTACGAGCCGGACGGCATGACCGTCGAGGAGTTCGACGCCTTCGGCGCGACCCGCAGGACGCTGCGCCAGTTCCTCGCGGCGAACAACGACCTCGAGGCGCTCGTGCGCGACGTGCTCGTGCCCAACCCCTGACCCTTGCCCGACCCCTGACCCGTGCCCGACCCGTGAC
>NZ_MWLL01000002.1 GCF_002198675.1 Kineosporia sp. R_H_3
GCCCCACCCAGCCCGCTACGCCCCCGCCATCACCGCAGCGCCCACACCGATCCGGCAGGCGCTCGCCGCGGCGGAGCGCCTCGGCGGCCGCGGCGTCCCCCTGACCCGCCTCATCGACTACGTCACCGCCGTCGACGCCGCCCTGCCCACGCTCCCCGCACCGTGCGTCGTATGCGGGGAGAACGTCACCGCCGAACACATCGAACGCACCGGCCAGCCCGTCCACGGCGACCCCCGCACCCGCACGAAGTGCTGGGACGCCTACACCGAGAGGAAGACCGCCTGATGCCCACGACCGGCACCGCCAGCACCGTCGAGACTCTGTGCGAGGTCATGCACGACGCCTACGAAGCAGCGGCCGTCACCGCGGGCTGGGAGACGCAGGAGCGGTCCAGGAAGCCGTGGGCTGAGGTCCCCGAGGCGAACAAGGCGACCATGCGGGCTGCCGTCACCGCCGTCCTGGACGCCCTACCCGCCATCGGGTGGGTGCACTTCTACGGGGTCATCGAGGAGCACGTGGAGTGGGGCTGCCAGTCCCCGAACACCCAGGAGATCTTCCGGGAGTCCCGCGAGCCCGAGGACGAGTACCTCAACGGCTGGCCCAAGGTCAGCCGCACCGTCCGCACCGTCACCGCACCCGACGGGACCATCACCACGACCAAGGGCCCCTGGACGGTGGCACGTGGCTGACCCCGGCCTCACCGGCTGGACCAGCCACGGCCACCGGATCCCGAACGTCCCCCAGACCGGCCGACCCGTCAACGTCGCCCGCTGCGGCGGCCCGGGAATGTGCAACGTCTGCTCGCGAGAGGCAGCCGCAGCGCCGCCTGCGCGCAACGTCATCACCGACCCGATCACGGCCCTCGCCGGCCCCCCGAACCTCGACCCACTCGGGGCGCTCCACGACGCCGTCGCGTTCTCCTCCCGCGACTGGAGCAACGACGGCCGGGACGGAGCGTGGATCTACGGAATCGTCTGCGGCTGGGACGACGAGACCGACGGTCCCGACGCCGGCGACGCCATGACGGAGGTCGCATCCCTCTACCGCTGGGACGCCTCAACGATCGCCAGGCTCCGCGCCCTGCATGCCGCGTGGAAGGCGCTCGAGGCATCAGCCCGCGGCGAGACTCAAGCGCCGACCACCTGAACACCGCGGCGCTCGCCGCGACCCGCACCACCGCGCACGACCGAGACGCCCGTCGGGGGACGGGCACCACCCCCAGGGAGAGGACCACCCCGAACGTGGACTGCCAGTCCGGATGCACCGTCCCCCCGTCGCCCGATAGCGACGACACCGACCGCCGGCCCCGCCAGACTGAGGGCGACGACCTGGTGTGCGCCCGCTGCCGCGGGAACGCCCACGACTCCCTCGTCCGTCTGCCCGACCTCGTCGAGCACATCCGCTCCCACGTCGTGCCCGGTTCGGCCAGCCCGGACGGCGTCCACGTCCGCGGCACCCGCACCCCGCCGGCGCCGCTGTCTCTCGCGGCCGTCGACGACGCCGATGCCCTGCACTCCATGCTCGTCGCCTGGTGCACCGAGGTCATGGACGGCCGGGACCTCACCGGCCCGACCTGGCGCGGCACGATGGTCCTCCCGGCCTCCAAGCGGTTCCTCCCGGCCGTCCACCGCTCCACCTGCCCCGGAGGCCGCTGCAAGGGCTGCGCGGTCGCCTACGACCCGCCCCGCGGCTTCGGCCTTGCGATGGTTCCGCCCATCCCGGGGACGGGCCACATGGACCGCTCCGACCCGTCGCGGGTCCGCCAGTGCCTGTGCCTGCGGCCCGGGCAGATCGGCCCGCACACCCCGCGGTGTGTCCGTGACGGCTGGACCCAGCCGCCGGCGGCCGACCCCGAGGTGTGGACGGCGACCACCGCCCTCGTCGACTGGCTCCGCCCGCACATGGCCTGGGTCGCCACCCAGCCCTGGGCCGCCGACTTCGTCGCCGAGCTCACCAGCGAGGTCGCGACGAAGAGCAACCGCTGGTCCCTCGAGGAGCGGCCCGTCCGGCTGTCCACCCCGTGCCCCGCGTGCGACCGGCTCAGCCTGTCCCGCTTCGCCCCGCGCTTCTACACCGGCGCCGTCTCCATCCGCTGCACCGCACGCGACTGCGGCGAGCCGATCCCCGAGGCCCACTACGGGCTCTACACCCGCGTCGTCGTCGCCAACCTGGTCTTCGAGGACCCCGAGGCCGCCTACCTCTACCGCCTCGAGGTCACCCGGCGCCGGGCCGCCGACGTCTATGTCGCGCGCCGCGCCCTCCAGACGCTCCGCTCCTGGATCGCCAAGCGCGCCGAGGACGCCGAGATCCCCGCGGTCGCGCCGCTCATCGCGGACGCCGCGCTCGTCGCCGAGTGGGTCGCCACCTTCGCCGTCGCGCACGCTGCCCGTACCCGCCTCGACGCCATCCGCGGCTTCTACCAGTGGGCGGTCGCCGAACACCTCATCGAGGCCGACCCATCCGCCGGCATCGAGGTCGCCGACGAGGACAGCACCCAGGCCGTCGGAGGTGCCGCGTGATCTGGCTGACCATCCCGCAGGCCGCTGCCCGCGTCGGCCGCAAGGTCGACACGATCCGGCGCTGGGTCGCGGTCGGTGACCTCACGGCCATCCGAAACCCCATCGATCGCCAGCGATACGTCCGCGAGGAACAACTCCTCGACGTCGAGCGGGCCCGACGAGCAGCGGCCCGCGCGAACCGAGCCATCGGCCAGGAGGCATCATGAAGTTCGGCAAGGAACACGCCGACTTCCGCAGTCCTCCGCGCTGACCTGCGGAATCCTGCTACGGTTCCACCATCGGATCACTCCACCTAGCCCCCCGCGCGGTAGAGCGAACCAGGAAGCCCTCGACCTCCCTGTGGTCGGGGGCTTCCGCACGTCGGAGGTGAGCCCATGGCACGCAACGCCTGGCGCGCCTGCCCGACACCCGGCTGCCCCCAGATGGTCTACGGCCCTGGCCGCTGCACCGGTTGCGCCCAGGAGGCCGAGCGGAAGCGGGGGACCGCGCACCAGCGCGGCTACGACGCCAGACACCGCAGCGCCAAGGAGCGGCTCCTCGCCGACCTACGCCGCGACCTGGCCGCCGGCCGCCCGCCCTGGTCGTGTGCCAGGTGCGGCGAACCCATGACCCCCGAGCAGGACCTTGAGCATGGGCACACCCTCGACCGCGTGACGAACCCCGGCGCCCGCGCCGACCGCCTCGAGCACGCCCGCTGCAACCGCTCCGCTGGTGGCGCCATCGGCGCCGCCATCACTAACTCCCGCTGACCGTCGAACCCACCCAACAGGGCGCGGTTCAAAACGGACAAAGGGGTGGGGGGAGACCCCCTCGGACGCCCTCCCGAAAGACCGCCGGGAAGGGCTCTCGGGGGTCAGTCAGGTTCAAAGGATTCTCACGCACGACCCAGCGACCGATCGGCGCAACGCCGGCCGGCCGCCGCTCGACCCCGCGCTCGCGCAACGCGAGACCGCGCCAACCCCGAAACCGCGCAACGCGGTCGAGGAGACCGCCATGCTGATCACCAAGGCACCCACCGTCGTGGACCACCGCGCCGTCGAACCCGTCAACATCGACCAGCTGACCGGCGCCCTCGCGCTGCTCGGCATCGAGAGCGACCCGAACGACCTCGCCGAGGTGCACTTCACGCCGGGCCAGGTCCGTGTCGTGCTCTTCGCCCGCGACGTCGACGGCCGCCACGTGCTGGCCGGCGACACCGTGGCAACGGTCACGATCATCGCTCCTGTCGAGCGGGTTCCCCGCCGTGGCTGACGCGGCCGAGCAGGCGACGATCCCGGGCTACCGGGTCACCAGCGCGCTCGCCGCGCTCGGCCAGGTGCTCGGCGCTCGCCTCACCGTGAAGCCGGCCGCCGGTCTCGACGTCGCGACGTCGCCCGAGCTCCAGGGCTTCCGCGACGCGTGCTCGCTGCTGAACGCCGACGCCGTCGACGTCCTGGCCCTCGACTTCGGCGCCGGCTACGTCCAGGTCACCACCCGCCGCCCGGACAGCGACGACCCCGTCGTGCTCACGCTCGAGGTCGTCGATGCCTAGGGGAGGGGCGCGGGTCAACTCCGGCCCGCCGCCGGACCCGAACGCGCTGCGCCGTGAGCGTCCCTCGGACGCGGCCGGCTGGACGACGCTGCCCGCCGAGGGCCGCCGGCGGGCGAACGGTGCCCAGGCCGCCGCGCCGACGTGGCCGCTGCTCCCCGACATCGGGCTGCGCGCGGAGCGCAACGTCGCTGCCGCTCGCGCCGAACTGCTGCTGCGGGTCATCGAGGAGAAGCTGCTCCTCGGCGACGACACCGCGGCCCTGGAGAAGAAGCTCGAGCGTGCCCAGCGCGACATCGAGGTCCTCGACTTCCAGGTGAAGGAGCAGGACGGCCGGGAACGGTCGCTGTGGCGCGAGCTCTGGAAGTACCCGCAGGCCGTCATCTGGGAGCGGGACCACCAGCACCGCGCCGTCGCGATGTACGTCCGGCACCAGGTGCTCGGCGAGCTCGGCGACCTCGACCAGGCCAAGGAGGCCCGGCAGTGGTCGGACCGCCTCGGCGTGAACCCGGCCGCGATGGCGCGGAACCGGTGGCGGATCGTGACCGACGAGATAGGTGCCCGCCGCGCGGCCACCGCCCCCGTCCGGCCCGTCGCGGCCCCGGCCACCGACTCGGTCAGGGACCGCGCCCGGAAGCTGGCCGCAGGTGGCGGCGTCGCGTGACCCCCAGCCGCTCTACGTAGCCCCCGCCTGGGTCGAGGCCCACTGCGTCGTCCCCGACGGCTTCCGCCGGGGCGCGCCGTTCCGGCTCTACGACTTCCAGCTCACGTACCTCCTGAACTTCTACCTCGTCCGCGGCGACGCGCGCTGGATCCCCGACTCCCCGCTGCTCGGGCCGGCGTTCGTCCACCGGCGTGGGCTGCTCGTCGGCCCGCAGAAGATCGGGAAGGGCCCGAAGTCCGCGGCGCACGTCTGCCTCGAAGGCGTCGGCCCGGCGCTGTTCGCCGGCTGGGCTGGCCCCGACGACGGGTACGCCTGCCGCGACTACGGCTGCGGGTGCGGCTGGGAGTACGTCTACGAGCCCGGTGAGCCCATGGGCATGCCCTGGCCGACGCCGCTCATCCAGATCACGGCGCTGTCCCAGGAGCAGGTCGACAACGTCTACGGCGCGCTGCGCCCGATGATCGAGCTCGGCCCGCTCGACGACGTCGTGCCCCGCACCGGCGAGGAGTTCATCCGCCTCCCCGGCGGCGGCCGCATCGACGCCGTCACGTCATCCGCGCAGTCCCGCCTCGGCCAGCGAGTCACCTTCGTCCCCCAGGACGAGGTCGGCCTCTGGACCAAGACGAACAAGATGCAGGGCGTCGCCGACACCCAGTACCGCGGCCTCGCGGGCATGGGTGGCCGCGCGAGCCTGACGACCAACGCGTGGGACCCGTCCCAGCACTCGGTCGCGCAGCAGCAGTTCGAGTCCAGCGCGAAGGACGTCTACCGGCAGTTCGCCCAGGCGCCCCGCACGCTCTCGTACAAGAACAAGCGCGACCGCCGGAAGATCCACCAGGCGGTCTACGGGGAAACGCTCCGCTCGGCCGGCGGCCACGTCGACGACGACAGCATCGAGGCCGAGGCGGCCGACCTGCTCGAGCGCGACCCCGCACAGGCCGAACGGTTCTTCGGCAACCGGATCGTCTCCGGGGCCGGCACCTGGTGCCCGCCCGAGCTCTGGACGAACGGCGGCGCCAAGGCCCGCACCGTCCCGGACGGGCTCCTCGTCTGCGCCGGGTTCGACGGCTCGGACGTCGACGACTGGACTGCGCTGCGCCTGGAGACCGCGGACGGGCACCGCTTCACCCCGACCTACGGGCCGGACGCCCGCCCGACGATCTGGGACCCCGCTGAGTGGGACGGCCAGATCCCGCGTGCGGAGGTCCACGCTGCGGTCGCCGAGGTGTTCCGCCGGTACGTGGTGCTGCGGATGTACTGCGACCCCAGGGACTGGCGCTCGGAGATCGCCGACTGGGCGAACGAGCACGGCGAGAAGGTCGTCATCGAGTGGGCCACCAACCGCATCGTCCAGATGCACTCGGCCCTCGAGCGCACCCTGACGGACCTCAAGACCGGCCGGTCCACGCACGACGAGTGCCCGATCACCACCAGACATGTCGGAAATGCGCGAAAGGCCGCGCGCTCCGGCGACCGCTACATCCTCGCCAAGCCCTCGCCCCAGCAGAAGATCGACGCCGCCATGGCCGACGTCCTCGCGCACGAGGCGGCCCAGGACGCGCACGCCGCCGGCGACTTCGACCGGATGGCCAAGGCCCGCAGCAGATCCAAGAAGATGGTCGTCCTGTGAAGAGCGGGGCACCGAGACGCCGGAAGGGCGGTGACCAGAGGTGCCCGCTCCCAACGCAGACCCCGGGTCCCCGCTCTGGTGGCTGATCCGCCTCAAGGAGCAGCACAAGAACGAGGTCCCGGCCCTCGAGCGGTACAACGCCCACTACGAGGGCACCCAGCCGCTCAGCTACTTGGCGTCGGAACTCGTGACACAGCTGTCCGACAGGCTCCGCCAGGTCGTCATCGCGTGGCCCATGCTCGTCGTCGACTCCGTCGAGGAGCGCCTCGACATCGAGGGCTTCCGCCTCGCGAACAGCACCTCGGCGAACGACGAACTCTGGGACATCTGGCAGGCCAACGACCTCGACGAGTGGTCTCAGCAGGCGCACCTTGACGCGCTCGTGATGAAGCGGTCCTACGCCATCGTGGGTACGAACGGCGAGGACGCCCGGCGGCCCATCATCACCGTCGAGTCGCCGCTGCAGGTCATCCACGAACGGGACCCCCGGACCCGCAAGGTCGCCGCGGCGGCGAAGTTCTGGACGGACGACGAGGGGCAGCAGCGGGCCACCCTGTACCTGCCGAACGAGACGTCCTGGTGGGTTGGTGCCGGCAGCGGCTGGGAGCAGGGCTCCGACGACCCGGACGAGCACGGCCGGGGCGTCGTCCCGGTCGAGCCGATCGTCAACCGCCCACGGTTGCGCGCGATGAACGGCGCCAAGGTGATGCAGGCCGGCGCCTTGGCCGCAGTCGGCGAAGGCACCAGCGACCTCGCTCCGGTCATCCCCATCTCCGACGCAGCGTGCAAGGTCGCCACCGACATGATGGTGGCCGCCGAGTTCCACGCCATGCCCCGTCGCTGGGCCCTTGGCTTCTCCCGCGAGGACTTCGAGGACGAGGCCGGAAACAAGATCAGCCCGTTCCGGCAGATCGCCGGCAACATCTGGGCCTCCGAGCGGACCAAGCAGGAGGGCGCGGAGGTCGGGCAGTTCCCCGAGTCCAACCTCAGCAACTTCCACGAGACGCTCAAGCTCCTCGCCCAGATCACAGGGCAGGTCTCGGGCCTGCCTGCGCACTACCTGAACTTCGCCACGGACAACCCGGCGTCCGCCGACGCGATCCGCTCGGGCGAGGTCCGGCTGGTCAAGCGCGCGGAACGCAAGCAACGCTCGTTCGGCGGGTCCTGGGAGCGGGTCATGCGTCTCGCCCTGCTGTGGCGCGACAACTCCGTCCCGGCCGAGGCATCGCGGATGGAGACGATCTGGCGGGACGCCTCGACCCCCACCATCGCCCAGGTCGCCGACGCCGCGGTGAAGAAGAACCAGGCCGGCATCGTCCCGCTCCGCCAGACCCGCGAGGACCTCGGCTACTCCGCCACCCAGATCGACCGGATGCAGGAGGAGGACGAGCGCACCAGCGCCCTCGCGTTCGGTCTCACTCCGCCGCCCAAGCCTGTCCCGGCCACCTCGCCGGGTGAGATGAGCGACGACGGTGACCTCGAGCCGGCCGACCCTGCGCCCGGTGAGGGTGACGGCCCGAGCGACTGATGGCCACCACGCAGGCCACGCTCGACGTCGCGACCCGCTACCGCGCCGACCTCGCCGCGCTTGGCGAGCAGGCAGCGCTCCTGCTCGCCCGGCTCTGGCGGCAGATCGACCCGGCCGACCCGGTCGGCACCTGGACGCCGCTCCTCGCCCAGGCAGTCGGTGCGTTCTCCGCCGCACAGCTCGTTGCCGCGTCCATGGCCGACGCCTACGTCGCCGAGGTCCTCGCCTCCCAGGGCGTGGTCCGCGCCCCGGCGGCCCGCGTCATCCCCGAGTCGTTCGCCGGCACCGGTGCCGCTGGCACCGAGCTGGCGCCGCTGCTGCGGATCCCCGCCCAGCGCGCCGCCTACGCGCTCGACCGTGGTGCACCTACCGCGACCACCCTCGACCTCGGCCGGTCCCTGCTCGCGATGTACGCCCGCACCGAGATCGCCGACGCAGGCCGGACCTCGACCGCCGCGGCTGGGGTCGCCCGCCGGGTCACCGGGTACGTCCGTGCACTCCGGGCGCCGTCCTGCGCCCGCTGCGCGATCCTCGCCGGGCGGTGGTACCGGTATTCCGCCGGATTCGACAGGCACCCGCACTGCGACTGCGTGAACGTCCCCGCGGAAAACGACATCGGCGACGAGCTCGTCACCGACACCCTCGCCGCGGTGCGCGCCGGGAACGTCAACGGCCTGTCCCGCGCTGAGCGGCAGGCCATCGACCTCGGCGCCGACCCGTCGCAGGTCGTCAACGCCCGCGACGGCATGACGACCGCGGCAGACGGCCGCCGCTACACCGCGACCGGCACCACCCGCCCCGGCGCCCGGATCCTCGCCCGCGACATGGCCCGCACCGCCGGTGCTGAGCCGGGCCTGACCTACCGGAACTTCACCGTCTCCCGCACTGAGCTCGCCCGCTTCGAAGCCCAGTACGGGCCGCTGCTGGCCAGGGGCCGCACCTTCACCCAGACCACCACCAGCGGCGACCGCACCAGCGCCTACCGGTTCACCCGCACCGGCCGGCCCTCCGTCGAGGACATCCTCGCGAGCTCGACCAGCCCCGACGACGCCGTCCGGGTGCTCACCAACTTCGGCTACCTCCTCTGAGGCAGCCGGACACAACCCGCCCAGGGCCGCGCAACGCGGCACCGAGTGGGCGCTCACCGTCACCGAGACATGGAGGCCGCAATGGCTCCCGCCCTGGACGCAACGTCCGCCACCCGCAGCGACCACCGCGCCCCCGCGTGGCTCACGTCCCTGCCGCTGCGTGCCGTGCTCGCCACGCACGACGCCGACCCCGCCCCGCCGGTGCCGCCTGCCGACCCGCCTGCACCCC
>NZ_MWLL01000020.1 GCF_002198675.1 Kineosporia sp. R_H_3
CCCCCGGCTCCCCCGGCCCGACGTCCGGCCCCTCGCCCGGTCCAGTGTTGGTGTCGTCGGCGTACCGCTCGTGCACAGCGGCGGCGAGCAGCCGGTAGGCGTCGGCGACGTCACCCGGCTGTGGGTCGACGGGGGCGAGCATCCAGCCGACGGGCAGCGTCTCGTCCAGGGCGCAGAGGGCGTCGTGGACGGGCAGCTTGCGGTCGAGGTCCTCGAAGGTGTCATTGGGAAGGGTGACCGCGAGGTGGACCAGCACCGCGCGGGCCTGCCGCCGGCTGGGGGTCTCGGGCCAGATCCGGATCGTCGTTCTCATCGAAGGCTTCTCCTGGGTGAGTAGAGGTGGGGGCCCGGCCCGGCACGGGCGACCGCCGTTGGACGCTGTGTGCTGCTCGTGCTGGCCGACGTTGCGGTGGCAGCGTGGCCCGCCCGGACACCGCGGTGCGCGGGGCAGACGCTGATCTGTGGACAGCGGGACCAGAACGCCGCCTGTGGACGAGTCGGCGCCCGTGTCTCGCAGGGGTCGGGTGGTCAGGGGTGGGTGCCGGTGATGCGTAGCCGGGCTGGTGGGTGGGTGTCGGCGTAGAAGGCCTCGAGGCGGGCGGTGACCGCGGGGTCGTCGGTGTAGTGGTCGTAGCGGCCGGCGGCGGGCCAGTCGGTGTGGCCGTTGCGGCAGCCGGCGTCACCGAGGCGGGACAGCATTCGGTCGAGGAAGTGCGGCAGGGCGTACCGGTGCCAGTCCTCGATCAGGTCCGGGGACAGGGACTCCCCCGCCGCCGCGCGCAGGCACGCCAGGACCGGGAGCTCGCGGGCGAGGTGTGGGTGGCGGGGCCAGCACGGCGGGATCAGCGAGGTGGACCGCCAGGCGTACTCGTGGTTGACCCAGCCGGCGACCTCGTCGAGCCACTCCCACAGGTGCTCGCGCAGCTCGATCGAGCACGTCGTCGGGTCCCAGGGGCGGGGCAGGCCGTGGACGGCGGCCGGGCCACCGAGCTCGGCGATCGCGTCGTCGTCCCCGCTGCGCACGATCGCCAGGTCGTTGAGCGCCTCGGCGACCGCGACCGGCGGCCGCGGGAACGGCAGCAGGATCACCACGCCCTCCCCGGCACCCGCACCGGCCGCTCGTCGATCACGGCACTGCCGCCCAGCTCGGAGCCGTCGGTCATCCAGTCATCGGATCGGCTGCCTTGGTGGTCGTCGCGTCGGTAGCTGCTCGAGGAGGACAGGCGGTGGCGGCGGGAGTAGTCGACGGCGGCGCTGGTCCGCTCCCCCAGGTCCTGCTCGGCCGAGCGGGCGGCGGCGACCTCGGCGCGGGCGGCGGCCTGCTCGGCGAGCAGCACCTTCCCCGCGGCACCATCGACGCAGCGGCGGAGGCCGGCGATGACCGGTGGGGCGTTCTCGGCGATGACCAGGGCCTGGCGTTCGGGGAGCATCCGGATCTGCTCGGGGCGCAGGATGACGGCGTCCTCCCCGGCCCGGGAGGTCCCGACCCCGCCGGGGCCGTCGCTGACGGTCTGCCGGGAGACCCGGGTGGCGCCGACGAGGTCGGAGACCTCGCGGGCGAAGTGGACGTCCTTGCCGCCACCGAACACGACGACGTTGTTCGTCAGCCCGAACAGGCTGCGGGCCTCGTCCTCCCCGTACGCGACGACGAGCTGGCGCCAGGTCTGCGTCGCGTACAGGAACGACAACCCCAGCGCCCGTTCGTTGGCCATCCGGACCCGCAACGTCGGCAGCGGCGCCGTCGAGGGCAGCTCGTCCAGGCAGGCCAGGAATGGCGGCGTCAACCGGCCGTGCACCGACGTGGTCGCTGCCCGCAACGCGGTGTCCAGGACGTCCTCGGCGACCGCGGTCAGCAGCGGCGACGCCGACGCGTACGGGTCCTCACGGCCCAGCAGGTACGCCGTCCCCCCGGCGGCGACCAGGGCCCGCAGGTCGGTCGCCGGGCGCCCCGGGCCGGGGACGCAGCGGGCCCGGATCTCGGGCTGGAAGAACAGACCCATCGCCTGCTGCACCGTCGTCACCGTGTTCCCCACCGTGTCCGCCGACCCGGTCAGCGCCCCGGCGAGCAGCCCGTCCCAGAACCGTGCCGCGTGCGGGTGCACCCGCAGGATCTCCATCGGCTGCTCCGCGGCCGCCGGGTCCGCGACCCAGGCCAGGACGTCGTCCAAGGTGCGGCCGGTCAGGGCCGCGGCGTGCAGAAACCCCTGCAGCACCTTCGCGGTCTCCGCCGCGTAGAACCGGGCCGCGGCATCCGCGCGGCCACCACTCACCGACCCCGTCACCGTGCCGGCGGAGAAGGCCTTCGCCCGCCGCTCGGCGACCTTCGGGTCCACACACCCCGCGACCGGGTCCCAGACCAGCTCCGGCAGCCCCGGCGCGGACCCGAACGGGTCCAGCACCGCCACCGGCCCCACCCCACGCCGCCGGCCCACCGTCAGCAGCAGGTCCTCCGCCTTCGTCAACGTGACGATCGCCGCCCCCGGATGCGCGAGCAGCGCCGGCGCGAGGATGTCGAGAGTCTTGCCCGACCCCTGCGCACCGAACACCCCGGTCGTGCGGTCGTACCGCACCCACAGGTCCACACCGTGCGGTGCGCGGGAGCGGCCCAGCCGCCACCCCAGCTGTGTCGGATCCCGACGCAGCGCTCCCGATGCTGGAGGCAGTCGAGCCGACAATGGCGGGCGGGTGCCGCGCGGGGGGAACAGGTCAGGGCGCATGACGGTGCGTTCCCTGCGCAACCGACCGGCGCCGAGCACCTCGGCCGCCTGCGCCCGGGACGCCAGCCCACGACGCGGGTCGTTCGGCAACCACCACCGACGCGCGAACAGCACCATGCCCGCGGTCAGCGCCACCATCACCGCTTCGGCGACGGCGACGCCGGCGTAGACGACCCATGCTGCGGGGAGGCTGGCCGTCTGGCCCGCGGTCAGGCCCATGCCCGGATCCCCGGTGAGCAGACCGGCCACTCCCCGGCCGGCCGCGCCCTCCCCGGACGGCCAGACCCAGCCGCCGCCAGCGAGGACGGCCGCGATCCCCTGGCCAACCAGTGCTGCCGCGCCGAAGCCGGATGCGCCGACGATCAGCACCAGCAGCGGGACCTCCCAGCCGCGCGTCAGCGGCTGCGGGTCGCGTCGCCGTGCTGCGTAGTCGGACATGGCCGAGCCCCTTCCTGATCCGCTCTCCACCGATCAGGTGCCTGGCCACGTGGGAATCAGGCAGCGCCGGGCGGCGCCATCTCCGTCGCGACCGAACGGTCGCGCTCCCACGGCAGGGACCCACCGGGGGTGAAGGGGCCAAACTCGACGCATGGCCACCGACGAGTTCGCGGCAGTCCGCGCCGAGCACGACCCGCTCGTCCAGGCGCGCCTGGCCACCGAGCTCATCGGCACCTACCAACAGCGATCCGTCGAGCTGGCCCGGCTGCGCAGGGTCGCCATCGAGCGCGCGGCCAGCGAGCGAGCCATCACGATGAGCGCCGTCGCCGCCGAGATCGGCCTCACGAAGGGGCGCATCACGCAGATCCGGCAGTCCGCACCGCCGGCCGAGCGCGCGCTCTTCGGCGTCGGCCCCGTCGCCGTCGCGCTTCCACTGCAGGAGATGCCCGGACAGTCTCTGGCCGTCGTCTCCGCCGAGGACGACCGGGCCGGCGAGAAGATGACGGACCTCCTCACGTCATTCGGGTTCCAGACAAGCCAGTACCGGATCCCGATCGGCGGCGACTGGACGCCGTCCGGCGACGTCGTCGCGATCTGCGGCCCGAAGTCATCCCGCGTGACCGCCGAGGCGATCGACGCCGACCCAGTCCTGTCCTTCGAGCCGGACAGCACCGACCGCTGGATCATCGCCGAACGAGCCGGCGGCCGGATCTTCGAGTCCGGGATGGACCGGACGCCGTCCAAGCAGTCCGACGTCGCCTACGTCGGCCGGCTCCCCTACGGCGACGGCACGCTGCTCGTCGTCGCCGGCGTCCACGCCATCGGCTCCCTCGGGGCAATCCACTACCTCGCCGGCCACGCGGCCGAGATCTACTCGGCAGTCGGCGACGCCTGCTGGTCGGCCGTCGTCGAGAGCACCCACACCGCCGACGGCGCCATCACCTCGAGCGGGCTCGCCTTCCCCTCCCAGCGGCATGCATGACGGCCGAGTAGCAGGCCCCTCCGTAGCCAGGGCTCACCTGCAACGCGACCGTCGCGTCAAGCATCACCAGGCGGCCGTCGGCGGCGAAGGCAGTGGCTCTCTGTCGGCATCCACGTCGATGAATCTGCAGATCGCCGCCTCCAGGAGGCGGTCGCCCACGGGCTCACCTCAGGTAAACAGCCGATCGGACCGCGTAGGCGGCGTAGCACCCCTTGTCGCCCCGTACGGTCGCATTTGTCACGGGGATTGAACGGTGCCATGAAGCAAGCATTGGGGCGAACTATGTACAGGGGTTTCCAGAACAACCGGCGGGTCGCCGTCATCGCGGTCCTCTTCGCCCTCACTGGCTGCGGAGCTGCAGCTACACCCGCGGACGGCGGAAGCAGTTCGACGGCAAAGCAGGTGCCGGCCATCGAACCCCGGTTGGAGAACGCTCTGCTCGCATGCTCCGAGCTGCCCGAGCCTGCGTATGTCTCTGCCGCTTCCGACGGGGTCACCGTCGGGGACCGCGGCGCCTCGCTGACGCTGGATGGTCACGGGGAAGACGACCTGCCCGGCGTTGGCCTGACCACTGACCAGATCGGGTGCGTCGCGTCGGAACTCCGCGTGACCGACGCCGTAGTAGCGCAGATGGACAGCACGACAGCGATGCAGGGCCGGCAGAACGCGACGTGGGACGGATTCGAAGCCAGCTGGACCTACCATCCGGACAACGGGCTGGACCTGATCATCACAGACACGCGATACACACCTCCCAGTTGAGATGCGGCCCGCGTCGAGATGCGACATGTGGCTCCTGAAGGTGATCGATGTGCCCGAGGCTAGGACCATGACGACGACCCAACGACGACGCCAGGGCAAGCGGATCGCCATCGAACTCCCCCGCTGCACCAAGGATGAAGCCGCGGCCATCGCTGCTGCGGTCGAGCGTGCGGTGAGGCGTGAGGTGAAGAGGGCCGGGCTCGACCCGGACGACACCGCCTTCTACTCCACGCTCTTCCGGCCTGCCAATTGGGGTTCGTGGCCCGGCGGAAAGATCGCGCTGTCGGACGACGACAAGTAGCTCTCGCCCGGAGGTCACGAGGTCCAGCGACGGTCTCACAGCGGTGCGCCGTGTCTCTGCATCCACGACACCGGGTCGATGGGTGTGCTGCCTCGTCGGACCTCGAAATGTAGGTGAGGGCCGGTGCTGTGCCCGGCACCGGGAGCACCGCGGGCGCCGCCGCTGAGCCCGATGACGGCCCCGGCGGCGACAGGTCCTGGTCGTACACGGATCACTGACAGGTGCGCGTACCGGGTGCTGACGCCGTCGGGGTGCTGGATGGTGACGAGGTAGCCGTAGCCGGAGGCGCTGCCGGCGAAGACGACGGTGCCGGCGGCCGCTGCGTAGACCGGGGTGCCGACCGGCACGGCGAGGTCTTGGCCGGCGTGTAGGCGGCGCACGCCCTCCAGGGTGCGCATCCCGAACGGGCTGGACAGGGTGTACCGGCCCGCGGCCACCGGGGCGGCCCACCCGCCGGCGCCGACCGCTCCCCCAGCCTCCCCGGGCGCCGGTTCTGTCGTGCAGACCAGCCCGGCCGGGTCGGTGTCCGGCCCTTCCTGCATGGCGGGTGGGCCGGTGGAGGACGGCGCCGAGGACGACGACGCAGGAGGCACCGTCCTGTCGACGAGCGTGGCGACCATCGTGGTGGCGAGGGTCTGCCAGCGTGCGTACGCGGTCGGGAAGGCGCTGCGCTGGACCCGGTTCGCGGCCTGCCACAGCGGCATCGACGGCCAGCCGGGCAGGTCGAGGAGCCCGGGTGTGCCGGCCGCGTGGCCGCCGGTGAAGAACAGGTGCACGGCGCCGCGGGGGTTCATCCGGATGGCGAGCGGGCCCCAGGGGTCGCGTTGCTGGAAGAGGCCGCGGGAGTCCGGTCCTGCGGTGTCGCCGTAGGCGACGTTGATCAGGCTGGACTCCTGGCGGGCGGTCATGACCGCGATCACCAGGCCCCGCACGGGGACGCCGTCCGCGGTCCCTTGGGTGACGATCGCGGCGGCGTTCGCCCATTGCTGTGCCCGCACGCGGGGGTTCGTCGAGAGCCCGTCGAGCAGCCGCCCCGGGGCGCCGCCCTGGCCGGGGCCGTCGGGCAGGCACCGCTGCGGGGCTGCCGCTGCGGCGACGGTCGCGGCGATCACGGTGACGACGAGCAGCAGCGGCGCGACCAGCAGGACGACGGCCGCGCCGGCGGCCAGGGCGACCTTGGTTCCGGTGCGCACGTCAGCGTGACGCCGGGTCGGTGGGCAATGGGACGGGCGCCGCGGCGGACGTCGCGGCGGAGGTCGCGAGGGTCGGGGAGTTCGTGGTTGGGGTGATGGCGTTGTTGGTGTCGGTGAGGGCTGCTTCGGTGGCGGTGAGGATGCCGCTGACCTGGAACTGGCGGCTGCCGACCACCCACAGGGCGCGGCCTCGGCCGCCGGTGGCCCAGCCGGTGACAATCCCGGCGGCCATCGGGGTCAGGCCGAGCAGCCCGGACAGCTCGTCGCCGATGGCTTCGTCCTGGCCGAGGAGGACCTTGGTGGAGCACAGGTGGAGCAGCTCCTTGGCGATCGCGACCGCGGCCGAGCCGGCGTCGCCGACGGTGAGCATGTCCGAGGGCTTGTGGGCGACGACGATCTGGATGGCGCCGTCGCGTCGGGACAGCCGCAGGTCGGCGTCCAGCGAGGCGACGGCCTGCTCGCCCAGGCGCATCTGCTTCCAGGCCTCGTCGCGGACCACGACCCGCAGGTCGACCTGCCCGGACAGCTGGTGGCCGGACAGGTGCGGGACGTCGGTCATCGCCCGACCCCAGGAGTTCAGGGCCATCAGGGCGATTCCGACGGCCTCGTCGCCGAGCGGCTCGAGCCGGGACAGAGACAGCGACTGGATCGGTGCCCGCCAGTCGACCTTGACGGTGGTCGGTGCGTCGAACAGGCCCCCGAGGTGGCCGTGGACCAGGGCGCCGAGGGCGTCCCGGACGCCGCGGGTGTCGTCGAGGAAGTGCTGCCGGGACCGGTACCGGCACCCCGTGACGAGCTGCGGGGTCGGGTCGCACAGCGCCCGCCAGACCTGCGGGATGGTGATCTCGGTCAGGGCCGTCGCGCCGGCGGTGTATCCGGTGAGGTCGCGCAGGACCTGCCCGACGGCGGACTCGGCGGTCGGCCCGAACGGCACCTTCTGCGACCCGACCAGCCCGCGGAGCAGCTGCAGCCAGCGGGCGAACACGATCGCCGCCCGCCGCGCCGCCTCCTCACGACCCAGCTGGGTCCAGTCCCGGCCGAGCGGCCCGAAGTCGAGGGGGTTGATCCGGGCCGGCAGGCCGGGGCCGACGGCGTGGGGGGTCACCCCGAGGGCCCGGCACAGGCCTTCGTACTCGTCCTTGACGTCGCCCAGGATCAGGGTGCGGTAGCCGTACGCCATCAGCCGCAATGCGATCGTCTTCACGGCACTGGACTTCCCGCGCCCGGGTGCCCCGAAGATCATCATGTTGGGGTTGGTGACGCCGGCAGTGTTGTGCAGGGTCCAGCCGATCGGGTCGCAGTAGAACGCTCCTCCGGACAACCAGTCGATCCCGACCAGCGCACCCGTCGGCGGCAGTCCTTCGGCGGGGATCAGCGGCCACACCCCGCCGACCTGCTCGGAGGTCATCCGGAACGCGGCCAGCGGCGCGGGTACCGCCGTCCACCCTGCTGCCGTTTGGCGTGCACCGCGGCGCCCGGCGACTCGGGCATCGTTGTGAGGGTCGACGACTGCCGGCACGGTCGGCTCCCTGCTGGTCGCGTGGTGGCCGAAGTCGGCGAGTAGCGCGGACACCCCGCGTCCGGATGGCGCCCGCCTCGGAAGGTTGCCCATCCTGCGGGCGGCTTGTGGCCGAATCCGCAATGGAAGTCCTTCGAAGTCGTTGCCTCTCAATGGCTCTCCTAGACGTATGTAAGGCGTCGTGCGTCCGCAACCGGTTCTCGTCCCGCTGGGTTCGCCACCCGCTTCCGGACGCGCCTAGGCGGTTCCTCGGTGACCTTCCGTGCCGTGTGGGCTACGTTTCCTGTCGACCAGCAGGGATGTCTTGGCGCAAGGGGCGGGGCGATTTCGATGGGGTGGGCACGGTTGCCGGTAGCCGTGGCAACGGCGGCGGTACTGGCAGGTTGCTCGGCAGGCGGGGCCACCCCTCCGGCAGTGACCGTCACGGCTGCTGCCACGCCCACGATGACCACGCCGTCAGCAAGCGCGAGCCCGACGCCAACTCTCTTGACCAAGGCGCAGGCAGCAGCCCGGTACACGAAGATCGTCAAGCCGGTCAACGACGCACTGGCGCTCTGGCAGAAGGAAGCACGCAAGGCGAACCCGTCGCTAACCAAGGTGCGGGCCCTCAGCGGCAAGGTGGCCGATGCGAACGCAGCATTCGTTCGCAACCTGCAGTCGACGCCCTGGCCCGCCGACGTCCAGCCGTTGGCCGACGAGGTCGCGGCATCCTCGGCCGGAATACTGTCGTCGTACCGGCAGATGTCGAAGGCGAAGACCTGGGATGACGTTAACGCTGTCGAGTTCCCCTCAAGCGACAACAGCAGCGCCCAACTGCTCCGCGCGAAACTGGGTCTGCCAGAGGTCCCGATCAACTGATGTGGCTGCCGCCTCACAGGGCACCTCGACGGCGCGGCAGCCCGATCCCGAGGGGTATGCAGGCGGCGGCGAACCCGGAGTCCTGAGCGAGATCCAGACGCAGCGGGGTGAACCCAGCGGCGCGGATCGTCGCTTCCAGGCCGCGGCCGGCTTCGGCGATCGACCAGGTCGAGGGGACGGTGGTGGCGGCGGCGATCGCGGTGCGCACGAGGGCCTTGCCGGAGGCGAGGCGGGCGTCGTGGTCGCCGACCCGGGCGGCGTCCCGGCGGTGTGCGGCGCGGGTCGCGAAGCCCAGCCGGGTGCGCATCTCGGCGGCAGTGCCGGCGGAGATTGCCTCGCGGCCGACGATCCGGTCAGCCCGGCCGGCGGGGATGGGCTCGAGGAACACGGTCATGGAGCGCCGCTCCCCCGCCTGCCCCGGCGCGAGGACGGGAGCGAGGGCACCCATCACGGCGCCCTTGTCCGGCAGGAGCACGGTGCAGGTCACGCTGGACCAGGCGTCGTGAACGTAGTGCCGTGCCGCGGGGGGCGGGGCGGACGACGGGCCGGCGGCGGTCATCGGTAGGCGTGGGCCGGCGCCGAGGGCGGCGTTGACGAGGGCGGCGCGTTCGCCGGGCGCGAAGCCGGTGCGGATCGCGGCTGCCAGGGACGGGGAGTCCAGCCAGGAAACGCCGGTGGCGCCGATCTGGCCGACGAGGCGGGCCTCGACCTCGGCCATCACCGAGTGCAGGACCCGGGCCCGGCCGTCGATGCCACCGCCGGCCTGCCGGGAGGCCCGGGCGATCCGCTGCTCGGGAACGACGACGGTCACGAACGTCTCGTGCCGCACGGCCGCGGCGACTACGGCCGCGGAGAGCTGGTCGCTGACCTGCCGGGACAGCGCGGGGGCGTCGGCGCGCAGGTGGTTGCGTTGCCAGACGGCGCGTTCGGCGCCGTCGTCGGGCAGGGTGCGGACCTGCAGCGCGAGAACACTGACGAGCTCGGCGATGGCGGCGCCCTCGAGGAGCTCGGCGAGGCCGGCGGCCATCCGGGCCCGGTGACCGGTCTCGGTCAGGCCGATCCCGGGGTGCCAGACCCTCGCGACCACCGCCCAGGTCCCGGCGGCGGCGTCGTGGACCAGGGCGTGACGGGTCTGCAACGCCCCGAACGGTGGCCCGTCGTGGGTGGTGATCCCGGACAGCACCCCGGGCAGGTCCGCCCGCCCGTGGTCGCCCGGGTGGCCGGTCGCGGCCCGGGACTGCCACCTGGTCCACCCCATCGCTGCACCCACTCCTCTCAACGTCACGTCACGAAGCCAGGTCAGTCCCGGGCGTCCCCGGACCGGGACCGCGACCCCGGCGACGGTGAACAGCCACACCGCCAGCCACCCGGCGGCGGGCGTCCACTGGTGCGCGCCGACCGCCCCGAGCAGCGGCAGCCCGGCCACGACCACCGCCGTCCATCCGGCACCGGTCAGGCCGAGCAGCCAGGTCTGCCGGTCCGGACCCCACCCGCCGTACCGGATCGGCTCCCCACCGCTCACGGGACCACCACCGGCACCGACCCCGCAGCACCAGCACCCGCGCCGGCCCCCGCAGCGCCTCCAGCGCCGCCACCTGCAGCGCCGCCACCTGCAGCCCCACCACCTGGAGGAGCCGATCCGGACGGCGCTCCTCCTGCCCCTGACGGGCCGGACGGGCCAGGCCCGCCGGCCCCGGGAGACCCGGGCTGCGTCCCGGACGCGGGACCAGACGGCGTCGCCGGGTCGACGGTGCCGTCTGCTTCACCGCCTCCACCACCGCTACCGCTGGAGCTGCGGAGGGCTCGTTCGTCGGCGGGGGTCATCGAGTAGCCGGGGTGCCCGACGCCGGCGGAGCCGAGGATGTCGGTGCTCAGGTCGACGGCCCGGTTCGCGATCGAGGTGGTCAGCTGCATGCCGCGGCCGAACATGCCCAGGGCGCTGCTGACCCGGGACTCGGTCGCGGACGACGCCGCTGCCTCGCCCTGAGCCCGGCCGGCACCGTCGCTCGCCGCGGCCGCACCGCCCGACCCACCGCCGCTGCTGGCTTCGGCGCGGCCGGGGTTGCTGAAGTCGGCCCAGGCCTGCCGCATGGCGGCCCCGGAAACGGTGCTGGGTTCGACGAACGACATCAGCCGGAACAGGGTTAGCGGGGCGATCGCGGCGACCGCGACCAGCGCTGCGCCGACGACGCCGGTGCCGACTGCGGCCGCCGTGGACGTGGTCGCTTCGGTGGTGCCGGCGGCGGTGGTCGTGGCGGCGCCGGCGCCGGCGATGACGCCGTTGGAGACCCGGACCCCGATCCCCAGGACCAGTGCGGAGCCGGGGGCGATGAACGCCGCGGACAGGAACCAGCGCAGCGACTTCCAGAACCAGGCCCGGCTGACATCGCTGAGCAGCCCCGCAGCGGCGATCGGCGCGACGGCGGTCAGGACGATCAGGGCTGCCTCCCGGACCAGGGCGACCAGGACGTCGGTGAAGGCGGCCGGGATGAGCAGCAGCAGGGAGGTGATGGCCAGCACGAACGCGCTGGCGACGTCGACGCCTTCGCGGGGCCAGCTGCGGTAGCCCTCCCACGAGGCCAGGACGTCGACGTCCAGGGTGGCCGACAGGATCCCGTGGGTCAGCCCGGACGCAGCGGCGACGATCCCGGCGCCGACGACGACGAACGACGCCCACACGATCGCGAACTGGGCCAGGCCGAGGAACACCCGCCCGATGCTCTGCCCGTCCCGGCGGACCAGCGCGAGCCCGAGCTGGACGAAGAACATCACCACGGCGACGAACCCGCCCAGCCACAACGTGATCGGCAGGACGTACCCCATCGGCCCGTTCGCGGACAGGTCCGGGGTGGTGAACGCGTCGACAAGCCGGAACGCGAGCTCGAGCAGCCACAACCCGGCCTGCCAGACACCCGACAGGATCGTGATCAGCGTGTCCGCGACACCGTTGACCGCCGTGCCCAGAGCCCACCCGAACGGGTCGGTCACCGGGTTCGACGTCGGGCTGAACGACGGACCGAACGCCGGACCGAACGCCCGTGCGACGGTGCTCATCAGTGCGCGGCTCATGGCTGCCAGGCCAGGTCGGTGAAGCCGGCGTCGATGGCTGCGTCGCTGTCGGGCCACACATTCGGTGCCTGGACCGGTTCCGGGCCGCCGCCGATCATCCACCGGTCGCCGTCCCAGGCCATCCGCTGGCAGTCCGAGACCCCGACCCGGGCAGTCCGGGTGATGGTGATCGCCAGCTCGTAGCCGACACAGGGCACTACGAAGTCGTCCCCGACGTGACCCTTGAATAGGCCCATCACCGGCGTCAGGACGACCGGGACCGCCGACATCCCAGCCGCCGCCCCTGACGCTGCGCCGTCCGATGTGCCGGCGGATGCGCCGGTGAGGCCCTGGACACGGCGGTCCGGGCTGAGCAGGGAGGCCATCGCGTGGACGCCCGACCAGGACGTCGTGGTCGGGCCGCCGGGCAGTGCCCAGGCGGCGATGACCTCGCGGGCGCCGGCCATCGTCCCGGACTGCAGCGCGGCCCGGTCGATCGCGATCAGCTGCGCCAGCGCGCCCGCCCGGGTGTGCGGGCAGCCGGTCTGGACGCCGGCCGGGCCGGTGTCGGGGCATTCAGGGACGACGATCACCGGGCCGGGGTCACGGGTACTCACCGGCCCCGGGGTGGCCGAGGACAGCGGCAGCGACGGCATCGGCCGCGAAGCGACCACGTCCTCCTCCTGCCGCTGCTGCGGCACCCGGCGGCCGGCGGTCGAGGCCGGCGTCGTCACGGACGGGGGCGAAGCGGCCGGGTCGACGGGACCGGTCGGGCCGGCCGGGGTCGACGGCACGGCGGGCGGCGACGACCCGACAGCACTGCGGGGCGGGGCGAGGGTGAGCCCGACCCCGACCAGGATCAGTAGCACGCCGACGACCGCGACCCCGAGCAGCGCCCCGCCCCCACCGCCCGTGCTGCCCGTGCTGCCCGTGCTGCCCGTGGAGCCTCGCGGCAGGTCCGTTCCGTGGGCGGGGCCCGCCGCCACCGCGGCGCCGTCCTGCTGGCTCGTCCGGTTGGTCATCGGGTCAGCAGCCCGTGATGCCGGTGATGACGGTGTACCCCGCGACGTACAGAACGGCGCCGAGCAGGCAGATCATCAGGCCGTCGAAGCCGAGGCGGGCGCCCTTGGGGTGGTGGGTGACCCGACCCCAGATGATCATGCCGACGGATGCGAAGAAGCTCACCGCCAGGATGGCCAGCACTCCCCACTTGACCCAGCCGAGGATGTCGTCGGCGTAGGACTGCACCTGCGCCGAGGGCGCCGTCGGGCACGCCCCTGCCGCCCGGACGGCCACGTGGGTGGCCATCTGGGTCGCTATGAGGTGAGGGCTGGTCACTGCTGCTCCTGGGAGTCGAAGAACGGGAAGAGCGGTTCCTGCGCTGCCGGTGACTGGGGGACCGGCGGGCGCCGGACCGGCAGTGGCTGGACGGGCGATGGCTGGACGGGCAGCGGCTGCTCGAGGACGCGGGCCTGCCGTGCGGCGGCGAGCTGCCACAGGCGGGTGCCGGCCGCGGTGACCTTGCGGGGCAGCGGGCTGGAGCCGAGTCCGGTGACGGCCAGGCGGCGGTCCAGCGGGACCGCGACGACCAGGCCGGCGCGGTGGGCTTGCAGGAGCAGCGGCCCGGCGCAGGCCCGGACCTGGCGCGGCCACCGGGCCGGCCCGACAGCAGCCACCACGACTGGTCGAGGGCCGAGCGTGGTCACGCCGAGGGCGGTCAGCCTGGTCAGGGTGACCTCGAGGCGCTGCAGGCTCGGCAGCGTCGCCCGGAACACCACGACCACCGGCCCCGCCGGTACCCGTGCGAGCTCGTCCAGGCGGCAGCCGAGATCGAGGACGGTCACCCCGGCCGCCCCGAAGAGCGCTGCATCGGTATCCGGTGGGTGCGCCGGTAGGTCGTCGACCGGGCGAGACACGGTGAGGCGGCCACGCCGGCCGTGGCGCCACCGGCCGCCGCCGCCGACACCGAGCTCGGCATCGGTGATCCCGGCCAGGCCGGACCGAGCAGCCGGCGAGCAGTCCAGCAGGTGCACCGCCCCCGCCGGCCCGGCCGCACCAGCCGTACTGGCAGCCGGGAGCCGGACAGCGGCCTCGGCGATGGCGACCGCCACAGTGGAGGACCCGGCACCCGGATGGGCACCAACGACCAGCAACGGGCTCGGCACCTCGTCGAGCCACTCCGGAAGCGGCCCCGGATGCGGCCCGCCTGCCACCGTGACAGCAGCCCGCTCCCCCACCCGCTGCGGTGCCGGCAGTGGCGCGGACATCCCGGCGGGCACCATGGCGGGCGACCGTTCGTCCTCGAGGACTGGCGCCAGGGGTACGGCCCGGGCGCGAAGGGCTGCCTGGAGCTGGGCGATCGACAGCAGGGACCCGGTCGACGGGTCGACGTCGGCGCCCGCCAGTGACACCGCGCGGGCGCCGGGACCCGCCGTCGAGGTCCTCACCGCGAGCACCCTTGCCGCGGTGCTGTGGCGGCATGCATCGACCGTCCGCAGATACTCCGCTCGGCGGTCGCGTGGTCGCCCGCCTGCCGCCTCGAGGCGGGCGACCACGTCGCCCCGTAGCCAGGCGCTGCACCGGCGTGCGCCTGGGTCCGGGGCTGCGCCGGGACGGCGGCGGCCAGCTCCGCCCGGCCCCGGCAGCCCACTCGCCCACCAGGACCCGCCGACGGTCCTGCCGACGGTCGTGCCTGACGCCGGGTGCACTCGACCATGGGCTTCTCCGGGGACTTGTGGGGTGCCTTCACCGCCCACAGGGCACCCGCCGGCCGGGATTTCGGCATCCGCGTGCAATCCGACCTGGCCCCCTTGTCGCGTGACCAGCGGTTGGCCGGCCCGGTCACGTCAGGCCGCCGCGTACTCAGCGGCGGCGGCCTTCAACGCGGACAGTGTCCGGGCCTGGCGGCGGCGGGCCGTGCGCTCGTGGACCCCCCAGGCCTTCGCCACCCGGACGCCGGCGGCCTGGCCGTACCCGTGGAGCTGCTCGAGCTGCCAGGCGAGGCGGACGTCGTCCGGGTCCACGAGCCGGCGGCGGGTCGCCCAAATGAGGAAGTCGGCGAGCTCCTCCAGCGGCCCGGGCTCCTCCGGGCCGGGCACCACGTCCAGGGTCGACTCCCACCAGTACAGGTCGCCGTCGACGAGCACCTCACGCGCCGCGGTACCGCGGCGGACCCCGAGCTCGCGCAGCACCGCGCGGCGGGTGTCGAGCAGCAGGCTCAACGCGTACGCGCGGCGCCTGCGCTGCCACGGGAACTGCCGGATCTCCACCGCCAGCTGCCCCACCACCACGGTGACCAGGTCGCCTGCGCTATCCAGGTCACGGAGGCGGCTCACCATGGTGTTGACCCCGGGGGCGAGCAGGTGGAGCAGGACCAGGACGGCGTCGGCGTCGTCCCCGCCGGCGGCGGCGGCGCGGCGGACCAGAGCGCCGAGCACGTCGTCGCAGCGGTCCGGGTCGCTGCCCACGCTGGTCAGCCGGGCCAGGTCTTCGACCCCGCCCACGCCGGCCAGCGCTGGCTCGGCTTCTGCCCAGCGCGGGAGGGTCCCGGCTCGGTCCAGGCGGTCCACCAGAGCAGTCCAGCTACCAGCCACGTTGTCGTCACGGAACATCTCGGCACTCCTCGTCGGGGACGTCAGAACGTCACCGACGCTGCCGAGGAGGAGTACCCCGACCCGTCACACGAGCACGCTCACCGGGCCGTCACCGGGCCGTCACCGAGCCGTCAGCGCACCGCATGCCCAGCCGGCAAGGCTGCGGCCCGCGATCGCCGCCGCATGCCGCTGACCTGCGTCATCACCACCCAGTGACATCTCTCAGGCGTCACCGATGCGACGCGGACAGGGCCCAGCGAGTCTGGTGCTCGACAGGGCAGCCGTGTAGCCACGTGCGTGACCGTTCCCGGGGAGCGGTCAGGGGATGGTCTCGGTGCGCACCTTGCTGCTCAGCAGCAGGACCGCGTCCGGGTAGCGGGTCACCACCGGCCAGTCCCGCTGCAATGCGACCGCGACCGACTGCGCCGTCGCGGGCTCGCTCTGCGGCTGGCCGGCGTCCGATGCCAGCAGCCCCGTCTTCCGGGCCGCGGCCGCGTCCAGGTCGATGACCACCACCGGGGAGGCCTGCGCGAGCAGTTCGAGCCACGGACGCTCGGACGGCGTCGACCACCGCCAGGCCTCCTCGAGCGCCGTCGCCGGCACCGCCAGAGTGATCCCCATCTCCGTCGCGACCGCCAGCAGCGCCGCGGCGTACTCGCTCTCACCGGAGGCGATCGCCCGAACTGCGGTGGAGTCCAGGACCCGCCCGCCGATCACGACGCGGCAGCCTGCGCGCTCTCCGGGGCGAGCCGCTCACGCCAGTACGCCATCGCGTCCTCGTCGATCGGACGCCCCTCACGCAGCCGGTCGATCGCGACCCGGGTCTCCCTCGGCGTCAACCGGGTCCCCACCGCATCGGCGATCACCGCGCTTGCCGTCGGGTAGGCGCCAGACTCGACCGCCGCGGTGATCCGGTCCGCGACGGCCTGCGGAACCGTGATCGACATCTTGACGTGCTTCTCTGTCACGTAGTAATCCTACTCCGATCCTACCGATTCGCTACATCGGAGCGGCGTCGAGGCGTGGCCGAGTTCCAACCCCGTCTCAGGAAGTGGCGGCGGTCGACGTCACCGTGGGGGTCGGGGCCACTACCGGACTTGCGGCACACCTGGGCAGGCCCATGCCGCCGCGGTGCTGCGGTGCGATGTACACCTCGGTGATGAAGCCCGAGATGCCGCCAGGCATCGACGCCCAGTACCAGAGGTCCGAGGTCGCCTTGCCCGGGTTGTTCTGGATCCCTTCCGAGCCAAGATCAGCATTGGTGAACTCGGCGCCCTTGGCCCAGCAGCGGGCAACCAACGTGTCGCCGCTGTACAGGACGTTGGACCCCGGGACCACGCACCCTCGCTTGCGACATCCAGTGACCGGCTCCGACTGGAGGAACGCCGGAGACGAGTCCTCGACCAGTTGACTGCCGATGGCGCTCTTGTTCTGGACTTCGATGACTGCCTTGGTGATGGGCTGCCGTGGTTCGTCGCGAAGGGTCCACCCGACTGTTGCAGCAGTGGCCAGCACCGCCATGCCGGCGACGGCAAGGGGGACAGCGAGGCGACGGCCCCGACTCGGCAACTCGACCTCGGTTGTCGGGAGCGGCTCTGGCCGTGGCTGTGGAACGCGACCAGCCTCGACCTCGTGCTTCACCTCCTGCCAGCGATCGCCCCACTGCTTGAGGTCGCCTCCACACACGACGACGAACGACTCCACTGTCCGCCACGTCGGAAACCTCTCACCGCGCATTGCGTCCATGAACGACGAGGCTCCGACCCGGGAGACGTCCGCGTGAGCCGCGGACTTCAGCTCCATCTGCTTGCTCTTCGGTGCTCCAGCCTCTTGGTGCAGCTTCCTGAGCTCTCGGGCGAACTCCACGACGGGACCTTCGCCCTCGAGCTCCTTCTGCGGCCTGGCCATGCCCCCCACTGCTCCTGTCGACTAGCAGCTTGCTCGACGCAGACGTAGGCCCGACAAGGGGGCTCACGGTCCGTGTGCACCCCAAGGGATGATCACAAACGCATAGTGACAGAACGGTCACTGCGGTCAAAGCGATTGTGAGTTGTCCAGCGCTGCCCTCGGTTAACCGACGCCGGTGTTGGGAAACCGAGGAAGAGGCAAGCCTCCTGGTCAGGCGGCCAAGCGATGGCCACCAACCACCCAGGGATGAGTTTGTCAACGTGAACTGGCCCCACCGTGACGGCTTCATTTGGCCCCGGGTTCGGGTCGGTGGGCGCGCGTGTGGGCCAGGCGGTAGGACGTGGTGCCGGTCTCGATGATCTGGCCGTTGAAGGTGAGTCGGTCGACGATGGCAGCGCAGAGTCGGGGGTCGGTGAAGGTCTTGGTCCAGCCGGAGAACGGTTCGTTGGTGGCGATGGCGATGGCGCTGCGTTCTTCGCGTTCGGTCAGGACCTGGAAGAGTAGTTCGGCGCCGCGTCGGTCGAGTTGGAGGTAGCCGAGCTCGTCCAGGCAGAGCAGGTCGACGCGGCCGTAGCGGGCGATGACGCGTGTGAGTTCGCGGTCGTTCTCGGCTTCGGCGAGTTCGTTGACCAGTCGGCTGGCGAGGACGTAGCGGACTCGGTGGCCGGCTTCGGCGGCGGCGGTCCCCAGGCCGATGAGCAGGTGGCTCTTGCCGGTTCCGGAGTCGCCGAGCAGGCAGACCGGGGTGCCGTTGCGGACCCAGTCCCCGGTGGCCAGAGCGGCCAGGGTGGCGGGGTGGATGTGGGGGTTGGCGTCGGTGTCGAAGTCTTCCAGGCGCTTGGGGCGGGGGAAGCCGGCTTCGTGGACGCGGCGGGCTCGGCGCCGTTCGTCGCGGGCGTCGCACTCGGCGAGCAGGAGTTCGGCGAGCAGGGCGGCGTAGGTGTGCCGGCCGCGTTCGGCGGCGGTGATGGCGTCGCTGGCCCGGTCGCGGATGGTCGGCAGGTGCAGGGTCCGGCAGGCCGCCTCGATCCCTGCCGTGGCAGCCTGCTCGCTCAGCCCGGCTCTGCGGGCTGGGCGTTCGGGGGCGGAGGTCGCAGCGGGTGCCGCGTTGGCCTTCGGGGTGACCGGCATCGGGGCCTGCTCTCTGGTCAGTGAACGGGTTGGTCAGGACGACGACGAGGGTGAGGACGTGCTGCAGGCACCGGCTCAGCCCACGACTGGGTCCGGGTCGGGCGTGCCTTCAGTCAGCCCACCGTTCAGTCCACCGGTCAGCCCGTCGCTCAGGAGCTGGTCGTAGTGGGCGACTGATGGCAACGGTCGTTCCCCGGGCAGGCCGGCAAGCCTTCGCCGAACAACGGCGTCGATGTCCTCGGCCGCGTCTTCGGCAGTGGCCGTGGTGGGGTCGGGCGCGGTGGTGGGCAGAGCGAGCACGACCGCGTCGGCGCGGTGCCGGGTTGATCGCCCGATGGGTCGTGCGGTGGTGGCGCGGCGTGCTTCGACAGTGACCAGTTCGGGGCTGGTGGACCCGGCGGCCAGGGCGGCGCGGATCCCGGCGGTGATTGCGGTGGCAGGCAGGTGGCGGTGCAGGAGCAGGACCTCGATCAGGGCACGGGTGGCTTCGGCGTCACCGTGGGCTGCGCGGGCCCGGGTCCAGAACGCCTCGTGGGCGACGGTGAACACACCGGCCGCGCGGGCCTGAACCGTCCCCGGTTCAGTGACGGGTGAGTTCTCCCGGTCGCGGGTGCGGCTGGGGGTTCATTGACGGGTCGTTCTCGCGGAGGTTCTGACGGTAGTACGCCTGCTCGTACTCGATCGGGGGAACGTAGCTGAGTGCCCCGTGGAGACGGTGCTGGTTGAACCAGTGCACCCACGACAGGGTGGCGAGCTCGAGGTCGTCGACGCCTCGCCAGGGCCCGTCCCGGCGGACGCATTCGAGCTTGTAGAGCCCGATCAAGGACTCGGCCTGGGCGTTGTCGTAGGAGTCGCCCACGGTCCCGATGGAGGCGACCGCGCCGGCGTCATGAAGCCGGTCGCTGTAGCGGATGGACGTGTACTGGGACCCGGCATCGGAGTGATGCACCAGCCCCGCCAGACGCCCGTGCGGATCGGTGAGGCCCTCTCGTTGGCGGGTCCACAGCGCCGTCTCCAACGCGTCCAGCGGCAGGCTGGTCGGCATCGAGGTGGCAGTCCGCCAGCCCACGATCCGCCTCGAGTAGGCGTCGGAGACGAACGCGGTGAACGCCATCCCCGCCCACGTGGGCACGTAGGTGAAGTCGACCAGCCACAACCGGTTCGGGGC
>NZ_MWLL01000200.1 GCF_002198675.1 Kineosporia sp. R_H_3
GCTGCGGCCCCGCCCCCCGCGGCCCCGCAGCCCGACGCGCCCGTCGGCGAGGTCGGCTACGACGACGTCACCCCCGGCCCGGACGCCGACGGCGGCGCCCCGGGCGACACCGGGTACGGGTACGGCTACCCCGCCGACCCGGAGACGACGGCGATCACGTTGCGGCCGACGGCGGACATGATCCGCGCGCATCGCCGCCGGGAGCGCCGCCGGACGCTGACCTTCCTCGGGATCTTCCTCGGCGTCCTCGCGATGGGCCTGGCGTCGTTCACGTTCTTCCAGGGCGCCTGGTCGTGGCCGTTCGGCGCCGCGAACGTCTCCGCCCCGGTCTGCCCGACCCCGACGCAGACCGCGCCGCCCGCGAAGAACGTCACGGTCAAGGTCTACAACGCGAGCAGCCGCACGGGCCTGGCCCGCACGGTGGCGGGCACGCTCAAGAAGCGCGGGTTCCAGATCGGTGAGGTCGGCAACGACCCGCAGGAGGCGAAGGTCCCCGGCGTCGCGGTGATCCGGCACGGGCCGGCCGGGCTCGAGGCCGCCAAGACCGTGGCCGCGTACATCGACGGCAAGGTCACGTTGGTCCCGGACGAGCGGGTCAGCGAGTCGGTCGACCTCGTCCTCGGCAAGAAGTTCACGAAGGTCCGGTCCGCCGCGGCGGCCGCCAAGGCCCTCACGCCCACGCTCGCGTCCGTCCCGGCCGGGTGCGCCCCGACCGGCGGCGAGCAGTCCTCCACCCCGTCCGGGAGCACCGCCCCGGCCGGCACGACGAGCCCGTCGAAGGGCCCGTCGAAGAACGCCTCGAAGACCCCGGCGCCGTCCGCGACCTGACGCCGACGCCGGCCCGGTGCGGTGCGGTGCGGACTACCGGCCCCCGCCGAGGTCCGCGCCGGTCGCGGCCTCGTCGATCATGCCGCCCAGCCACGCCTCGGCCGGGCCGGCGCAGTCCACGGCGGCCCGCCGGGCGACGCCGACGCGCACCCCGAGCCCGTAGGGCCGCACGGTGCGGCGGGCGCCGCGGTGCAGCCGCTCGGCGGTGTCGGCGGCGAACGCCGAACCGGCGGCGAGGAGCACCGCGAACCGGTGCGGCGACGTCCGGGCGACCCGGTCCGTCGTGCGGACCGAGACCTCGAGCAGGTCGCCGACGAGCGCCGACGGGTCCTCGACGGAGCGGCGGGCCTGCAGGTGCACGCCGGCCGCGCCCTCGGTCGAGCCCGCGGCGGTCACGTCGACGACGTCGAGGGTCACGACGACGAGGTCGGCACCGCTGCGGATCGCCTGCCGGGTGACGCCGGGCGCGGCCCGGAGCAGCCCGCGCGGGGTGAGCACCGTCGTCCAGCCGCCGTCGACCATCGCCCCGCGCCGCGGGCTGATCCGCGGCAGCAGCGACTCACCGAGCCTGCTCAGCGCCTCGAGACGTCCTGCTCCCATACGAGCCTGTCGGCAGCCGCGCCGCCGGGCTGAACCGTCACGCCCACGGAACGTCCTCGACCCGCACCGGCCGGCCGCCCGCGACCGCCTCGTCGATCGCCAGCGAGAGCGCGTGGTCGTGGCAGCCGTCGCGCAGCGGGTAGGGCTCCGGGCCCTCCTCGCGGGTCCACGCCGCGGTCGCGACGAGCATCGACGCGATGGCGATCTCCTCGTCGGCGAGGCGCAGCCCGGCGAACGGGTTGCGCCACAGCACCCGGCCGTCGAGCGAGACGTGGTCGGTGTCGTACCCGTCGAGGTCGAGGTCGTAGCCGACCTGGCGCCGCTCGAGCCGCGACCGGACGACGGTGCGCGGGCCGGCGAGCCGGGTCACGTCGTCCGTGTCGATCTCGCCGTGGCTGCCGCGGACGACGACCCGGCGGCCGCGCAGGGGGTTGTGCCACTGGTTGTCGCTGAAGTCGTAGACGCCGGAGACGTCGCCGAAGTCCAGCGTCGCGACGACGTTCGCGGCCCGCCTCGGCGTCGGGTCGTCGGTCCAGCCGTCGCGGCCGACCGGGTCGACGAGCGGCCCGTGCAGCGTCGTCCCGGTGACCGTCGCCGGCAGCCGGCCGATGCCGAGCAGCGTCCGCACGAGCGAGACCGCGTGGTAGCCGTGGGTCGAGCAGACCTGTACCTGCGACGGCGTCCCGACGGTGCCCGCGGCGACCGCCGCCCGCCGGGCCGCGTGCCCGGGCATGAGGTGGTACTGCTCGGCGACCTGGACCAGCCCGCTCGCCCCGACGTCCGCCCAGAGCGCGGCCAGCCCGGCGAGGTCGGGGGCGGGCGGGGTCTCGGTGAGCACCGGGACGCGGCGCCCGACGAGGTCCCGCACGAGGCCGGGGTTGGCGTCCCACGGGACGCTCGTGACGACGAACCCGGGCCGCCGCGCGGCGAGCAGGTCGTCGAGGGTCGGGTACGTCGGCACGCCCCATGTGGCGGCGGCCCGCGCCGCGACCTCGGGCCGGCGGACGACGCCCCCGCAGACGGCCAGCCGCTCCGGCAGCAGCGCGGCGAGCCGGAGGAAGAACTGCGCCCGCCAGCCGTACCCGACGACCGCGAAGGGCACGGGTTCGGACGGCAGGGCGACGGGCTGGACGGCGTCGTCAAGGGGTTCCGGCACGGCGCCCACGGTAGGTGCCGGGCCGGACCACCGCCGTGCGGCGGCGCGTCAGCAGACGAACTCGTCGACGAGCCGGCTGAGCCGCTGCCCGACCTCGGCGAGCTCCTCGGCCGCGGCCCGGGTCTGGGTGATCGCCGAGACCGACGAGTGCGCGGCCGACGTCACCTGGGTGACGCTCGTCGTGATGCCGTCCGTCGCGGCGCCGACGGCGGCCATGTTGTCCGCCATCTGCACCGTCGTCGCCGTCTGCTCCTCGACCGCCGCGGCGATCGTCGTCTGGTAGCCGTCGATCCGCTCGATGACCTCGGCGACGGCCCGCATGACGGCGGCCGCCTGGCCGGTGTCGGTGCGGATCGTCGCGACCTTGGCGACGATGTCGTCGGTGGCCTCGGCGGTCTGCTGCGCGAGCTGCTTGACCTCGTCGGCGACGACCGCGAAGCCCTTGCCCGCCGCACCCGCCCGGGCCGCCTCGATCGTCGCGTTGAGCGCCAGCAGGTTCGTCTGCTCGGCGATCGACGTGATGAGCCGGACGACGTCCTCGATCTCGGCCGACGACGTCGCGAGCCGCTCGATCGCGTCGTCCGCCTGCCGGCCCATCCCGACGGCCTCGCCCGCGACGCCGGACGCCTCGGACGCGTTCCGCGCGATCTCCTCGATGGAGGCCCGCATCTCGCCGATGGCCTGCGCCGAGGCGCCGACGCCGTCCCGGGCCCGGCCGACGGACTCCTCCGCCTCGCCGGCCTCGCGGCTCGTGCGCTCGGCGGTCTCGCTGAGGGCGTTCGCGGAGTCGGACAGGTGCCCGGCGGCACCGGCGACGGCGTGCGCGCCGTCCCGCATCTCGCGCACGAGGTCGGCGATCCGGCCGACGAACCGGTTGAACGAGACGGCGAGCGCGCCGACCTCGCCGCCGGCCTGCTCGTCGGCGCGCCGGGTGAGGTCCGCGCGGCCCTCCGCGATGTCCGCGAGCTGGGCGTTGAGCCGGTCGAGCGGCCGGACGACGGTGCCCGCGACGAACAGGCCCACGAGGACGGCGAGCAGGAGGGCGACGGCGCCGACGCCGAGCACCACGTCGCGGGTGTGCGCGGCGCGGGCGTCGAGCGTCGCGAGCGGCAGGGCCACCCGCAGCGTCCACGTCGAGCTCTCGCCGACCCGCACCGGCACGTCGACGACGAGGGCGGGGCCGTCGACGATCGCCGTGGTCCCGGTCGTCACGCTCGTCCGGCCGGACGACGCGACCCGTGCGGCGCCCGCGACGAGGGACTTCTCGGCGGGCTTGCCGACGACGGTGCCGGCGGGGCCGGCGATGGCCGTGCCGGAGGCGGTGACGAGCTCGACGCGGCCCGTGCCGAGCGGCCGGACGCCGGAGAGCCGTTCCTGCACCGACGAGAGCGCGGTGTCGACCCCGGCGACGCCGACGACCTTCCCGCCGACGACGACCGGCACGCAGACCGACGTCATGAGCACGTCGACCCCGTCGATCGCGTAGGTGTACGGGTCGAGGACGACCTCCTTGCCGGACTTCTTCGGCAGCAGGTAGTAGTCGCCGACGCCTTCCTTCTCGTAGTCGACGAGCGGCGTGACGGACGCCTTGCCGTCCTTGCCGATCACGGCGTACGGGATGTAGCGGCCGGTGGCGTCGCTGCGCGGGTCGGTGCGGTGCGCGGCGTCCGCCCCGTCGAACGCGTCCTTCTCCCAGACCGTCCAGGTGCCGAGGAAGCCGCTGTGCCCGCCGAGGACGGCGAGCAGGGTGCGGTCGGACGCGTCCCGGTCCGCGCGCCCGGCAGCGGCCTGCGCGCCGAGACCGGCTGCGAGATCGCGCGCGGACTGGACGGGCTCGTTCATGGCGCGCTCGACGTCGCTCGCGACGCCCTCGGCCACCTCGACGCCGTACCGCCGGCCGTCCTCGAGGGACGTCGCCCGGCCGGCCCACGTCGCGTAGCCCACGACCGATCCGAGTCCGACGACGGTGACGAGGACGACGAGCAGCACGATCCGGCCCCGGATCGTACGAAGACGACCGGACACGCCGGGGCTCCTTCGCGACGACAGGCGCCGCGGTGCGGCGCTGCCGGCAGCGGTTCGTGCCGGCTCCCTGGTTGTCGTCCGGAGCGGGCCGGGTCATGAGGCGTCGGCCGGGTGCTCGTCCGATGGGAACGATCCCGGCCGTGGGCCTACGTGGCCACGGCCGGGACCGGTCGTCCTGGAACGGTCAGATGTTCGAGGCCGGGTCCTGCCGGCCCTGCACGTCCGGGTCGTTCTCGGTCGGCGTCTGCGGGGCGGTGCCGCCGTCGACGCCGTGCTCCTGCGCGCCCGCCGGGGCGGCCGTCGAGTCCGAGGTGGCCGGGGCGGTCCACTGCGCGCTCGGGGCCGGGGTCTCGTCGGTCCCGGCGGCCGGTGCGCCGCCGGCGGGGGCCGTCCCCCACGGGGTCCCGGACTCGCCGGGCTCACGGGTCGGCGTCCCGGCCGCCTCGCCCGCGTCGCCCTTGCGCTTCTCGAACGCCTTGCGGACGTCCTCGGAGAGCTCGGTGAAGGTCACGGTGAGCGCGTCGGCGACCGACTTGCCGGTCTGCTTGACGTCCGCCTTGACCGCCGGGTCCTTGGCCGCCGCGCCGAGCGCGTCGAACGCGCCCTGGAGGGCCTCTCCGACCTTCTTGAACGCGTCGCCGACCTGCTCCTTGGTCTGGCTCGCGTCCTCGCCGCGCTGCTGCGCGTAGTGCTGCTTGAGTGAGGCGCCGAGGTTCTGCAGCTGGTCCCCCGCGTCGTTCCATGCCGATTTCACGTCTGCCATACGGACATTCCACCCCCGTTCCGGGATCGGGGCCAGTGGCGAAGTCCCTGCCCGCACCCTGGTTCGTGGCAGCACCGGGTCGGGGATCTCCCTGATCCTGCGCCGCGCCGGGAACCGACGGTCGGGGCCGCCCGTCCCAGGCCCCTCCGCGGGCGGGCCTCAGCCGGTGCGCTGCGAGGCGAACCCGAACGCCAGGCTCGTCGCGACCGTGAGCCACAGCGCGTAGGGCAGGAGCGCCACCCCGGTCCACGGCAGCGCCCGCCAGGCGAGGAGCGCGAGCACCCAGGCGAGGACGGCGGCCACCGTGAGCGAGACGGCCGCCGCGGTGAGGGCGTGCGGCACGTAGAACAGGTACGCCCAGCCGAGGGCGAAGGCCGCGTTCGCGACGAGGACCGCCAGCCACAGACCCGCGGTGCCGCGCGGCGTCCGCAGCCCGAGCGCGACCCCGGCGGCGCCCAGCGCGAGGAAGTTGTACGGCCACGCGACCCCGAACACCCAGTCCGGCGGCTGCCAGGACGGCTTCGTCAGGGCGTCGTACCAGCCCGGGTCGGCACTGACCCAGCGCGTCGCGAGCACGGCGTACGCGACGACCACGAGCACCGCGGCGACGGCGAGCACCCGGTTCCACCTCTCGTCCGGCGCGGGGACGGCGGCCGGGGCCGACCGGCCCGTCGCGTCTGCGGGGATCATGCGTCGACGCTCCCGGGTGCCGGGCGAGGTGTCAAACGGTGGCGGGGGCGCCCGGACCGAGCGGGCCGAGCGGCTGGCGGTACAGGTGCTCCTGCCCGTAGGCGGTGAAGCCGACACCGCGCAGGATCGGTGCCGACGTCCCGACCCGGCCCTTGACGAGTGCCAGCGTCGCGCCGTGCTCGAGGGCCACGGCCATCCGGTGCAGCAGGACCGCGGTGTAGACCCCGCGACCGCGCAGCGCGGGGACGGTCGCCGCGCCCCAGAGCCGCGCGACGTCGTCCGCGAGGGTGCAGCCGCCGGTCGCGGCGGGGACGCCGTCGACGGTCGCGAGCACCGAGAACCCGCCGCGTTCCCGGATCGGCCGGCCGAGGTCGGCCAGCTCGGCCGCGAGCCACGCGTCGTCGTCCTCGGGGACGAGGGCGTCCCACACCTGGACGGACACGTCGTTCGCCGCCCGCAGCGCGGCGGCGTCGTCGACGAGCCGGACGTCGACCCCCGCCGGGGCCGGTCGTCGCACGGCGTCCGGCAGCCCGCCGGCGAGGTCGAACGCGAGGACGTCGACGGTCTCGACGACCTCGGCGCCCCGCCGTGCGAGCGCCTCACCGAGCCCCGCGGGCGTCGTCCCGTCACCGACCCACCACCCGAGCGTCGTGCGGCCCCAGCCCCGGGCGATCCCGGCGACCTCGCCGACGAGGCCGTCCGCGGGCCGCGCCGAACGGCACCGCGCGACCTGCGTCGGGTGCTCGAAGCTCTCCGGGTAGCCGACGAGGTGGTACTCGTCCGTGTCGACCTCGGGAGCGCCGGGCGGCACCCAGACCCACTCGGCCGCGGCGGCGCGGACGGCGTCCGGGGTCCAGCGGGTCACGGGGCCTCCTCGGGGACGGCTGCGGTCGCATCGGGCGTACCGACCGAGCAGTCGGTGACATCTCGGAGCTCCGACGGAGATGTTCCGAGCTACGCATGCTAAGTCGGAACATCTCCGGGCTTGCTGACAGCTGGACCACTCAACCGTCAGCCGGGCCGGCCGTGCGACCCAGGAGGATGGCTGCGTGACCACGCACGCGCACGACCTCGCCACCACCGGCCCCTGGCGTCTGCCGACGGCCACCGCCGAGTACGTCGTCGCGCCGTCCGCGTCGGGGACCGGGCTCGACCTCGTGCACTGGGGCGCACCGGGCACGGCGTGGGGGCACGTCGCCGTCGAGCAGACGAACGTGCTGACGCCGACCGACGTCGAGCCGAGCGAGTGGACGGCGCTCGGCACCCGGCACGTGCAGCGCGCCGAGCTCGTCGCGGACCTCGGGGACGGGCTCGTCGGGGTGCTGCTGCGCCTTGGCGGGGTGCGCGTCGAACGGCCCGGGACGGCGCCCGGCCGGCACACGCTCACCGCCCGGCTCACGGACACCACCGGCACGCTCGCGGTCGACCTCGTCGTCACGACCGACGAGCGGCACGACGTCGTCCGCAAGCACGTCGTCGTCGAGAACGCCTCCGCGGCCCGGACCGTGCGGCTGAGCCGGGTGTTCAGCGGCGCGTGGGACGTCCCCGTCGGTCCGGGTGCGGACGTCGACCTGCTCACCGGGGCGTGGGCCGACGAGCTCACCCGCACGCGGGCCGCGCTGCCCGCCGGCGAGCTGAGCATCGGCAGCCGCAACGGGCTGACCGGCCACCTCTACGCGCCCTGCGTCGTCGTGCAGCGTTTCGGCGCCGACCCGGGCGCCGACGAGGCGTTCGGGGTCAAGCTCGCCTGGAGCGGGTCGTGGCGGATGTCGGTGGACGCCGTCCCGACGCGGGGGCGGGTGCGGGTCGGCGGCGGCGTCGACGACGAGTCGACCGTCGTGACCCTGGAGCCGGGGCAGCGGTTCGTGGCACCGGACATGCTCGGCACGTGGAGCCCGGACGGCGTCGCCGGGGTGACCCGGCGCTGGCACGCCTTCCAGCGTCTGGAGGTGCTGCGCACGACGGGCCCCGAGCACCGCCCGGTCGTCTACAACTCCTGGTACGCGACGGCCTGGGACGTCCGTGTCGAGCACCAGGCACGGCTCGCGGCCGTCGCGGCGGACCTCGGCGCCGAGTGCTTCGTCGTCGACGACGGCTGGTTCGCCGGGCGCACGAACGACCACGCCGGCATCGGTGACTGGCGGCCGGACCCGGTCAAGTTCCCGCACGGTCTGGGCCCGCTCATCGACGCCGTGCACCCCCGGATGCGCTTCGGGCTGTGGGTCGAGCCCGAGTGCGTCAGCCCGGACAGCGACCTCTACCGGGCGCACCCGGACTGGGTGTACCGGGCCGGGGACCGGCCGCTCGTCGGCGTCCGCCACCAGTACGTGCTCGACCTCGGACGCCGCGAGGTCGCGGCCCACGTCGCCGGCGTGCTGCGGGACCTGTTGCGGGAGAAGCGGATCACGTTCCTCAAGTGGGACATGAACCGCCCCGTGACGGACGGCGGCCGGCCCGGCGACCCGCACGGCCGGGAGTGGTCGGTGCAGCACACGCGGGCCTACTACGACCTGCTCCGGATGATCCGCTCGGAGTTCCCGCACGTCACCGTCGAGTCCTGCGCGAGCGGCGCCGGCCGCCTCGACGACGCCACCCTCGCGCTCACCGACGTCACCTGGGCGAGCGACCACACCGCCCCGCGCGCCCGGCTCGCCGTCCAGCACGGGTTCCTCACCGCGTACCCGGCCGCCGCGATGAGCTCGTGGGTCACCGGCTGGGACGACCACGGCGAGGGCTGCTCGCTGGAGTTCCGGTTCGTCGTCGCGATGGCCGGCGCGCTCGGGATCGGCGTCGACCTGCTCGCCTGGGACGGCGCGACCCGTTCCCGCGCAACGGCTCTCGTCGCGTTGTACAAGGAGATCCGGCAGTGCGTGCACGAGGGCGCCGTCACGGCGCACGGCCACCCGGACGACGCCCGCTACGCCCTGACGTTCGTCGCGCCCGACGCGGCGAGGGTCGTCGTCCTCGCCTACGGCCGGCCCGCCGCGGGCCGCGCCGACCTCGTCGTCCGGGTGCCCGGCCTCGACCCGGCGGCCCGCTACCGGCTCACGAACCGGGGCACCACGCCGCTCCCGGCCGACGCGCCGCCCCCGTCGGCACCGGCGCGCGGCGGGCTCTTCGGCCGCCGCCGCGACCCCGTGCCGTCCGACGCGACCGTCGTCAACGGGCGCGACCTCGCCACCGGGTTCGTCGTCCCCTGGGCGCTGGCCGCGGACGCCGACGTCGTCGTCCTCGACCGCTGCTGACGGCGCACCGCGCGCCGGCACAGATCACACCAACGGTCGTCGGTCTTGTCAGGGGGGACCTCTAGGGTTTCTCCTGTGATCGAGGGAGGGAGCGCCATGGACGCTGCGCAGAAGGTCTGGTCGGGGGCGGAGCTCGCGGGGTTGTCGCCGGCGCAGGACCAGGCGGTCTTCGACGCCGCCGTGCTGACGAGCCTCGAACCGATCTCACCGGACTTCCTCGCCCGCGTCCGCAGCGGCCTCCTCGACCAGATCGCGGCGTCCGACGCCCGTCCCGCGGGGTGACGACCGGCCGCCGCCAGGTCCGCGCCACCCCGGCCTTCTTCGACCAGCTCGACCGGCTGCTGCCCGCCGAGCCGGCCGGTGACGGCCGCCCGACCCGCGGGGAGTTCGACACCTTCGAGCTGCTCAAGATCGTCGACCGCTTCGCCGCGGGCTTCGACGCGCTGCCGCAGATCCTGCCCGGCCGCCCGGAGTACCGGGTGCTCGTCACCGTCGGCCGGCTGGTCCCGATGGTCGCCGTCGTCGCCCGCCTCGGCGCGGACGGCGCCGTGGAGCTCGTCAGCGTGCACATGGAGCTGCCTGCGGGCTGAGCCGGCCCGGGGTCAGGTCCCGGCCGGGCGCTCCGCCGTCCCCTCCGGCCGCAACCGCGCGAGCAGCCCGCCGGCCGGCAGCAGCAGCGCCGCCGACACGAGCAGCGCGACCGGGATCGACGTCCGGGACGCGAGCGCCCCGAGCGGCGGGCCGCCGGCGACCTGGCCGACGGCGTCCATCTGGCTGTTCACCGACAGCACCGTCGCGCGCGACGCCGAGTCGACGTTGCGGTTGAGCCAGGCCGCCTCGATGGGGCCCGCGAGGGAGCGGGCGGCATCCCGGAGCCACTTCGCGACCATGACCGGCCACAGGCTGCCGAGCAGGGCCAGCCCGACCACGCCCGCGGCCTGCACGCCGACCAGGCCGGCGAGCAGCACGTTCGGGTGCGGGTCGGCGACGACCCGCTCGGCGTACCGGTTGACGACGAGGCTCACGACGAGCGAGAGGGCCGCGCTCACGAGGGCGAAGAGGGTGAACGCGCCGACCGCGCCGCTGCCCTGGCCGAGCCCCGGCACGTCCGGCAGGTCGAAGCCGGCCACGACGCGCGGAACCCACAACCGGTCCACCGCCTCGCTCGCGAGCCCGAGCACGAGGCTCACGACGAGGAAGGTGCGGACGACGCGGCGCGAGCGGGCCTGGTGCAGCCCGTCGCGCAGCGTGCGGCGCATCGCGGCGAACGTCTCGCGCTCCTCGCGCGGCGCCGGGCTGAAGTTGCGCTCCGGCATGACGACGGCGAGCACCAGCGCCAGCAGCACGTAGCCGGCACCCGCGACGAGCAGCGGGACGGCGAGCCCCACGAGCGCGACGGCACCGGCGAGCAGGGTGCCGAGGAACGTCATCGCCAGGCCGATCTGGGTGGCCCGGGTGAACAGCGGACGGACGGCGTCCTCGCCGACCTCGTCGGTGACCCAGGCCTCCGTCGCGCCGGACGTGAACGTGTACCCGATGCCCCACACGACCTGGGCGAGGAGCACCGCCCACAGCTCGGGCACGGCCCCCTGGAGCACGAGCCCGGCCCCCATGACCGCGAACCCGATGATCACCGAGAGCCGTCGGGAGTACAGGTCGGCGACGATCCCGGTCGGGATCTCCCCGAGGAAGCACGTGAGCTCCATCGCCGTCCCGACGAGGACCATCTCGAACGGCGACAGCCCGACGACCTCGACCTGGTAGAGCAGGTTGAGGGTGAACCCGAGCGTCCAGAACAGGGACGAGAAGGTCTCCAGCGCGTAGTAGACGCGCGCAGCGTCGCCCCGCGCGCGACCGCCTCCGGCGGCGTGGATCTCGGGCACGGGCGGACGCTACCGAGCAGCGGGCGCCGGGGTCGACACGGTTGCCGGGCGCCGCACGACGCCGTCCCGGCCCCGCACCGGCCGCCGGGCACCCGGCTCTCCTTCCGGACAGGTACGGACCTGCCCTGACAGACCGTTCGACGCAGCGACCCTTCCTTTTCGTCACCGGGTGCAGTTAATCTCGACCCCACGCCGCAGGACGTTGGTCCCGGCCGCAGGTGATGCACCGTCGCGCACCCAGGAGGAACCGTGAACGAGCCCACCACGAAGGACGTCGTCGAGACCGACGCCGTCGCCCCCGCGGCCGACGAGGCCACCGTCGAGACCCTCGTCGAGGACGTCTCGATCGACGGGATGTGCGGCGTCTACTGACGCCGCACCCCGTGCCCCGGCGAGCGTCGTGACGCTCCCCGCCGAGGCCGGCAGCCCGACGGGCCCCCTTCCCGACGCCCGGTCCGACCCTCGATCCGGGTCGGCCGCGACCCCCTCTGCGCCAACGGGTTTCGACCTGGACGTGGCGTGGCGGCTGCATGCGCAGGTCGCGGTGCGGCCGGAGCCGTTCGGGGCGTTGCTCTACCACTTCGGGACCCGTCGGCTGTCGTTCCTCAAGGACCCCCTGCTCACGGACGCCGTCCGGTCGCTGCCCGACCATGCGACCGCGCGGGCGGCGTGCGTGGCCGCAGGCGTGCCCGACCCGGTACCGGCCGACGTGGCCGGCGCCCTGGAGACCCTGGCGCAGACCGGGATGATCGTGCGGAGGGACCCATCATGAGCGGGACGACGGTCACCGAGGACCGCCCGGGCCGGGCCACGGCCACGCCGACGGCCACGCTGACGGCACCGACGCCGGCCCCGAAGCTGGTGGACCTGTTCGAGCAGGGCCTGCAGTCGCCGATCTGCCTCACGTGGGAGCTCACCTACGCGTGCAACCTGTCGTGCGTGCACTGCCTGTCGAGCTCCGGACGGCGTGACCCGCGGGAGCTGTCGACCGCGGAGTGCTTCGCCGTCATCGACGAGCTGCAGCGGATGCAGGTGTTCTACGTGAACATCGGCGGCGGCGAGCCGACGGTCCGCCCGGACTTCTGGGAGATCGTCGACTACGCGACCGCGCACCAGGTCGGGGTGAAGTTCTCCACGAACGGCGTGAAGATCACCCCCGAGGTCGCGGCACGGCTCGCCGCCAGCGACTACGTCGACGTCCAGATCTCCCTCGACGGCGCGACGGCGGACGTCAACGACCACGTCCGCGGGCCCGGGTCCTACGCGACCGCCGTCCGCGCCATGGAGAACCTCGCCGAGGCCGGGATGACCGGCTTCAAGATCTCCGTCGTCGCGACCCGGCACAACATCGGCCAGCTCGACGCGTTCAAGGCCCTCGCGGACCGGTACTCGGCGACCCTGCGGATCACCCGGCTGCGCCCGTCCGGGCGCGGCGCGGACTCCTGGGACGACCTGCACCCGCTGCCCGGCCAGCAGCGCGAGCTCTACGACTGGCTCGTCGCGAACACGACGGGGCCGGACGGCGCCCCGGTCGACACGGTGCTCACCGGGGACTCGTTCTTCCACCTCGCCGCCTACGGCGACGCGCTCCCCGGCCTCAACCTCTGCGGCGCGGGCCGGGTCGTGTGCCTCATCGACCCGGTCGGCGACGTCTACGCCTGCCCGTTCGCGATCCACGACTCGTTCAGGGCCGGCAACGTCCGCGACGCCGGTGGCTTCACCGGGGTCTGGCGCACCAGCGACCTCTTCGCCGACCTGCGGATCCCGCAGAAGGGCGGCACCTGCACGTCCTGCTCCGCCTACGGCACCTGCCGCGGCGGCTGCATGGCCGCGAAGTTCTTCACGGGCCTGCCCCTGGACGGCCCCGACCCGGAGTGCGTCAAGGGCTACGGCGAGACCGCCCTGGCGGCGCTCGACGCGGCCGACCTGGCCGCCGTCCCGAAGCCCGACCAGGACCACTCGCACCGCACGACCCGCGCGGCCCGCCCCGTTCCCGTGACGATCGGTCGCACGGCGCCGACGTCGACCCGCGCCGTGAGCGCCTGCGAGGACGACCCGCTCGCAGGCTTCTCACCGCGCCTCACCGGCTGAGCAGGAGACTCCAATGGCACGCACCGAGTGGTTCGAGACCGTCGCCGTCGCGCAGACGCTCGCGAAGAAGCGGCTCCCGAAGAGCGTCTACATGGCCCTGGTCGCGGGGTCCGAGAAGGGCACCACCCTCGACGACAACCTCGCGGCGTTCACCGAGCTCGGGTTCGCGCCGCACGTCGCCGCGACGAAGCCGAACCGCGACCTGTCGACGCGGGTCATGGGCCAGGACGTCGCCCTGCCGGTCCTCATCTCCCCGACCGGGGTGCAAGCCGTCCACCCGGACGGCGAGGTCGCCGTCGCCCGTGCGGCCGCCGCCCGCGGCGTCGCGATGGGTCTGTCGTCGTTCGCGTCCAAGCCCGTCGAGGAGGTCGTCGCCGCCAACCCGAAGACCTTCTTCCAGGTCTACTGGTGCGGCTCGAAGGACGACATGGTGGCCCGCCTCGACCGTGCCCGGGCGGCCGGTGTGCAGGGCGTCATCGTCACCCTCGACTGGTCGTTCTCGCACGCCCGGGACTGGGGCTCCCCGAAGATCCCCGACCGGATCGACCTGAGGACGATCGTCACCCGGATGCCCGAGGCCGTCGTCCGGCCGCGGTGGTTCCTCGAGTGGGCCAGGACGTTGAAGCCGCCGGGCCTCGAGGTCCCGAACATGGCGCTGCCCGGCGGGCCGACCCCGACGTTCTTCGGCGCCTACGGCGAGTGGATGGGCACGCCGCCGCCGACCTGGGACGACATCGCCTGGCTGCGCAAGCAGTGGGACGGCCCGTTCATGCTCAAGGGCATCATCCGGGCCGACGACGCCCGCCGTGCCGTCGACGCCGGGGTCTCGGCGATCTCGGTGTCCAACCACGGCGGCAACAACCTCGACGGCACGCCCGCCTCGATCCGCGCCCTGCCGACGGTCGCCGAGGCCGTCGGCGACCAGGTCGAGATCCTCCTCGACGGCGGGGTCCGCCGCGGCAGCGACGTCGTCAAGGCCCTCGCCCTGGGGGCCAAGGCCTGCATGATCGGCCGCGCCTACCTGTGGGGCCTCGGCGCGAACGGCCAGACCGGCGTCGAGAACGTCCTCGACATCTTCCGCAACGGCATCGACTCCGCGCTCATGGCGCTCGGCAAGGAGAAGGTCACCGACCTCGGGCCGGACGACGTCCTCGTGCCGGACGGGTTCGTCCGGCGGCTCGGCGTCTGACGGGTGGCCGGCTCGTCCGGGTCAGGGCCGCAGGCCGTGCCAGACGGACGTGCCGGCCGCCGGGGGCGGCCCTCCCGCAGCCGGTGCCGCGGCGTCGAAACCCGTTGCCAGCGCGGCGAACGCGGCGTCGATGAGCGGCTCGAGATCGGCACCGGGCTCGGTGAGCCACTGCTCGTAGGCCGCGACGCTCGTCGCGAGGGCGAGGTGCCCGACGAGCCGCGGGAGCAGGCTGCCCGCGGGGTGCCCCGAGCGCCGCGCCGCGAACTCCTCGACGACCTCGCGCCACGCGGCGTACCGCAGCGTCGAGTGCGCCTGCAGCGCGGGGACGGTGAGGATGAGCTGCATCCGGCGCCGGTGCTGCACCACGGCCTCGCCCTCGACGCGGTTGAACGCGACGACGGCCTGGCGCAGCGCCTGCATCATCGGCTCGCCGTCCCGTGCCGTGAGCTCGGCGCGGAACTGCGCGAGGTGGACGTCGAAGTCGCCCCAGACGAGGTCGTTCTTCGAGCGGTGGTAGCGGAAGAACGTGCGCTTGCTGATGCCCGCCGCCGCGGCCACGTCCTCGAGCGTCGTCTCGTCGAAACCGTGCTGCGTGAACAGGTCGAAGGCGATCTGCTCGAGCCGGCCGGCCGACGTGCTCGGCGGGCGCCCGGCGCGCGGGGAGACGACGTCGGCGGCCACGTGGCTCCCTCCTCGCACCTCTGCGGCGGGGCGACCCGCCGGGCGCCACGGCGGCACCCGGGCCACATCATCGCGCGCTGCGCCACAGTGGTGCCATGACCGCCACCGACCACGCCCGCCCGGTCGCCGTCGTCACGGGGGCCGCCCGCGGTATCGGTGCCGCGACGGCCGTCGGGCTCGCCCGGGCCGGCTGGGACCTCGTGCTCGGGGACGTCCCGGCACCGGACGCCGTCCCCGGGCTCACCTACCCGCTCGCCTCGGCGGAGGACCTCGCCGCCAGCGCTGCCGCCTGCCGCGCGGCCGGGGCGGACGTCGTCCACGCACCGTGCGACGTCCGGCGGCCGGACGACGTCGCGCACCTCGTCGGGCTCGCCGGGGACCGGCTCGTCGCGGCCGTCGCGGTCGCCGGGATCCTCGGGGCCGAGGGGCCGGCGTGGGACCTGACCCCGGAGGACCTCGACCGCGACCTCTCGGTGAACCTGCACGGTGTCGCCAACCTGGCCCGGGCCGCCTGCCCGGTGCTGCTGGCCGCCGCCCCGGCGCGCGGCCGGTTCGTCGCGGTCGTGTCGTCGGCCGGCACCCGGGGGCTACCGCGGCTGGCGTCCTACGTGGCCGCCAAGCACGCCGCGCTCGGGTACGTCCGGTCGCTCGCCGCGGACCTCGCCCCGTTCGGGGTCACCGCGAACGCCGTCATGCCCGGCAGCACCCGGACGGCGATGCTCACCCGCACCGCCGCCGCGTACGGCCTGGACGACGTCGAGCGGTTCGCCCCGAGCCAGCGGCTCGGCCGGCTGCTCGAGCCCGCGGAGCCGGCCGCGGCGGTCGTCTGGCTGTGCTCGGAGGCGGCGTCCGCGGTGACCGGGACGGCGCTCGAGGTCGACGGCGGGTTCGTCGGGTGACGGCGGGCGTCACGTGCGGCTGACCGACGCGCTGTCCCCGGACGTCGAGGCGGCCGCCCGCGGTGCGCTCGTCGTCCCGCTCGGGTCGCTCGAGCAGCACGGCCCGCACCTGCCGCTCGCGACGGACACCCTCGTCGCCTCGGCCGTCGCCGAACGGCTGGCCGCCGTCCGGCCCGGCGCGGCGCTGGCCCCCGCGGTGCCGTTCGGCGCGAGCGGCGAGCACGCCGGGTTCGCGGGCACGGTCTCGATCGGGACGCAAGCGCTGCGACTGCTCCTCGTCGAGCTGCTCCGGGACGTGACGTCGACCTGGCCCGCGGTGCTGCTCGTCAACGGTCACGGCGGCAACGCCGAGGCGGTCGCAGGGGCGGTCCGGCTGGGCCTCGGCGAGGGCCGCGCGGTCGCCGCGGTTCACCTCGGGCTGCCCGGCATGGACGCGCACGCCGGGCGCTCGGAGACCTCGCTCCTGCTCCACCTGGCCCCGCACCTCGTCGCCCTGGAGCGGGCCGAGCCGGGGCCCACCGCTCCCGTCGCCGACCTGCTGCCGCGGCTGCGCGCCGAGGGGGTGCGCGGGGTCAGCCCGAACGGCGTCCTCGGCGACCCGACGGGCGCGACCGCCGCCGAGGGCGAGCGCCTGCTCGCAGGGCTCGTCGAGCGCGCGGTCGAGGCCTACGACCGGCTCGTGGAGGGCGGCTGACCGCTGGTCCGCCGGCCGCGGGTCCGGTCCCACGGCAGGTTCGGCAGCCGGACCTCAGGCACGAGCACCCGGAGCCTGCCCTGCCGGCCGGCGCTCGCGAGCACGCCGCTGCCGTAGGCGGCGTCCTCGACGAGCCGCAGCGCGGCGTACCGGGCCGGGTCGACGTCCGGGCGGGTCCGGACCCACTCGAGGGCGACGGGGACGAGCATCGCGGCGGCCGCCGTCCGCGCTGTCCGACGCCCGGTGCCGCTGCGGGTGCTGCCGCGGCGCGACAGGGCGGCCGCCAGCACGAGCGTCCCGACCGGCCACCACTCCCGCCGCAGGGCGTGCCCGAGCGCTGCGCCGTCCGCGAGCAGCCCCTTGCCGACGACGTAGCCGGCAAGCACCGGGTCGACGTCCGCCGACCTGAGCCGGTGCGCGAGCGCGGCGGTCGCCGCGAGGGCGACGGCGGCGCCGCTGCGGGGCCGGCCCGCGAGCACGCAGGCCGCCGCGGCGAGGTTCCAGGCCGAGACCCGGGCGGGGGCGAGCCGGCCGGGGTGCCGGTCGTCGAGCGCCGCGGCCGACGTCCCGTACTCGAACCGGCGTCGGGCCCACTGCCCGGGCACGACCCGCATCTCGTGGTGCACCTCGACGGCCGGTTCGTACCGCACGTGCCACCCCGCAGCGAGGAGCCGCCAGACGAGGTCGACGTCCTCCCCGACCCGCATCTGCTCGTCGAAGCCGCTCCCGGACCCGCCCCGGCCGCGGCCGGCGTCCGCCAGCGCCGAGCGCCGGACGAGCAGCGTCGCCGACGGCAGGAACCCCAGCGGCGACCCGTGCCGGACGAGCTCGCGCCGGGCCCCCATGTCGAGCGCCGACCGGGCCAGCTCGTGCCGGGCGAGCAGGGTGCGGCTGCGCGAGCGGGGCAGCACCCGAGGGGCGACCGCGCCGACCCTCGGGTCGTCGAAGAGCGGGACGAGACCGTCGAGCCAGCCGCGCGGGACGGTGACGTCCGCGTCGACGAACGCGACGACGTCCCCGGTCGTCGCCGCGAGACCGGTGTTGCGCGCCGCGGCCGGTCCCCGGTTCTCGGGGTGCTGGACGAGCCGGGCGCCGTGCGCGCGGGCGACCGCGGCGACCTCGCCGGTCGGGGACGCGTCGTCGACGACGAGGACGTCGCCGCCGGGCGCGGAGGCGGTGAGCGAGGCGAGGCACGCGTCGAGCAGGTCGGGCCGGCCGTACGCCGGGACGACGACCTCGACCCGTGACGGCCGAGGGGTCATGACCGGGTGCAGCACCCCGCGCTCGACGAGCAGGTCGGCGGCGGACCGCTCGGCCGGGGTCAGCGGCACGGTGCCGTCCGGGCCGTCGACCCGGGCCCGGGCGACGAGCGCGAGCGCGGCGGGCGCGAGCCGGGCGACGCCCCACGGCGACCCGCCGAGGACGACCGCCCCGTGCACGCGGACGCGTGGGTCGAGCGTCACGCGGGTGCCGTCCGGCAGGCCGCCGGGGCGGCGCGGGGGCACGCGGGTCGACGTGTCGGTCATCCGCTGCCTCCCGCGTCCTGCCTGTGTCCGCCTGTCCCTGGTTCGTGGATCACGCCTGCGGCGTCAGCCTGCCATCCGCCGCCCGCCGGGGCACCTGCCCGGTCGGACGGCGTGTACCGGGCCGCCCGGCCGAGTCGTACAGCCGTGGGTGCAGCGGTTCGGGTGCTCCAGCACCCCCGTCGATGCACCCATCGCTGCACGGCCCGCCGCGGGCCGCGTGCATGCGTCGGTGCAGCGCTCGGTGCGTCGCGTCGCGCGACAGCTTCGGCGTTGCTCCGCGACACACCGGTGCCGCGCCCGCGTGTCCCCGAGCAACGCCGAAGCTGTGGCGCGGCCGGCCCTTGGCCGCTCCTGATGGCAGAGCAAGCGATGCGGTGGCTCGCTCTTGATGGCAGAGCAAAGCCTCACCCCGTGAGCACGTCCTCGAGCACGTGCGGCGTCGCGAGGATGTGCTCGACCGTGCCGACCTTCGCCCCGGCGCGGGCCGCGAACGCGCGCGCCTCCGCGTCGTCCTCGGCGGGCGCCAGGATGACGAGCTCGGGGATCGCGCGGGCGGCGGGCAGCGGGTCCTCGTCGTCCGTCGGGCGGCAGTCGGAGAGCAGGACGACGACCCGCCGGTGGGCGCGCGAGCCCTCGAGCTCGCGGGCGGCGGCCCGCAGCGCCGTTCCGAGACCGGTCACGCCGTGCCCCTGCAGCCGCAGCACCTGGTCGACGGTCCGTGCGGCGGGCTGCGTCGACGCGAGCGGCTTGAGGACGACCGGGTCGCGGGCGAAGGCGAGGACGGCGTGCTCCGCCGGCGCCCGCAGCGCGCACGCGGCGGCGGTCACCGCGGCGGCCGCGAGCCGTGGGCCGTTCATCGAGCCGGAGCGGTCGACGAGCAGGCAGAGTGCGAGGTCGGACCGGGCCCAGTCCCGGGCGGTCAGCTCGTCGAGCCCCGGCGGGCGGCCCTCGGCGCGGGCCGCGACGACGGCGTCGAGCGAGGCGTCGACGTCGAGGTCGCCGCCGAGCGAGGCCCGGGCCGGCTGCGGACGGCCGACGCCGCGCCGGCGCGGTCGGCCGGTCCGGGTGCGGTCGAGCACGAGCTTCGGCGCGAGCCGGTGCACCGCGGCCCGCAGGCCCTCGTCGGTCGCGGTCATCATCGCGGCGAGCAGCGCGAGGACGTCGTCCGGGTCGGCGGCGAGCGCGTCACGCAGGGCGTCCTCGTCGAGGACGCCGACCTCGGGCGAGAGCTCGGCGAAGTGCGGGTTGCGGGCGAGCTCCGAGCGGCTGCGGGTGCTTGCACGCGGCTGGGCGCGGCGGTTGGCGCCGGAGTTCGGGTCCTGCTGCGGGCGGCCCGCCCCGGGCGGCGGGCTCAGCGTTTTCCCGCGTCCCCGCCTCCCGACGGGTCGTCGTCCGGGCCCGTGGGCCGCGGGCCGAACGCCGCGACGTACAGCTCGGTGACGACGTCCTCGACCGCGCGGTTGCAGCCCTCGTCGAGCCGCACCCGCCCCGAGAGCGCCACGAGGGCGGCGTCCAGCCCGGACTGCCAGTCGTCGTCCGGCACCCCGCGCAGCGCCGCGAGCTCGCGGGTCAGCCCGACGAAGTCGAGCGCGCCGCGCACCGACGACCCCATCCGCAGGTCGCGGTGCTCCCGGGTCGCCCGGACCATGCCGACGGCGGCCCGTCGCCACGCGTCGGGCGTGCCCGGGCGCTGCTGCGCGACGATCTCGCACTCGGACTCGAGGTCCTGGTACCCCATCGTGATCCGGCACGTCCGGTCGTAGAGCGCCCCGGAGATCCGCGCCGTCCCGACCGCGTCGTACGGGTTCATCGCGGCGACGAGCCGGAACCCGTCGGACGCCTTGACGTGCCCGAGCCGCGGGACCGCGATCTCGCCCTCGCTCATGACCGTGAGCAGGACGTTGAGCGTCTCCTCCGGGACCCGGTTGAGCTCCTCGACGTAGAGCAGCCCGCCGGCCCGCAGCGCCTCGAGCAGCGGCCCGTCGACGAACACGTCCGGGGTGTAGCCGCGGGCGAGGACGAGCGCCGGGTCGAAGTGCCCGACGAGCCGCGCGGGGGTGAGCTCGGCGTTGCCCTCGACGAGGACGAACGGGCTGGCCCGCCGGGCGGCGACGTCACGCAGCAGCGTCGACTTGCCGGTGCCGGGCGGCCCCTCGAGGACGACGTGGGCGCCGCTGCGCAGCGCGGCCTCGAGGATCTGCCCCTCCCGGTCGCGGCCGACGACGGGACGTGCCACCGCGGGCCCGGAGGACCGAACCTCCGGGCCCGCGGTAGATCCGAGACCTGTCACGCGTGCTCGTGGACGACGATGCCGCGGACGTTCTTGCCCTCGAGCAGGTCGTCGTAGCCCTCGTTGACCTGGTCGATCGTGTAGGTACGGGTGATGATCTCGTCGAGCTTGAGGTCGCCGGACTGGTAGAGCCCGAGGATCTTCGGGATGTCCGTCGTCGGGTTGCAGTCGCCGAAGAGGCTGCCGCGCAGCTGCTTGCGGAACAGCGTCATGAGCGTGCCCGGCAGCTGGATCGTCGGCTCCATGATCTTGTTGAGCCCGGTGAGGACGACCTTGCCGCCCTTGCCGACGATGTGGAAGCCCTGCGAGACGATCTCGTCGGTCATGAGGCCCGGGGTGAGGATCGCGGCGTCCGCCATCTGGCCGCGGGTGAGGTCGGTGACCGCGGTCATCGCCTCCTCGGCCGTCGCGAACGCGTGCGTCGCACCGAGCTCCATCGCCTTCTCGCGCTTGTTCTCCAGCGGGTCGATCGCGATGACGTACTTGGCGCCGGCGTAGCGCGCGCCCTGGACGGCGTTGATCCCGATGCCGCCGATGCCGATGACGACGGCGGTCTGGCCGGCGCGCACCTCGGCGGTGTTGACCGCCGCGCCCCACCCGGTCGGGACACCGCAGCCGACGAGCACGGCCTTGTCGAGCGGCAGGTCGTCGTCCACCTTGACGGCCGAGTTCTGGTGGATGACGCCGTACTGGCTGAACGTGCCGAGCATGCACATGCCGCCGTAGTCGCCGCGCGGACCGGTCGCCGGGTAGCCGCCGCCGGGGAGGATCCCGTCGAGGATCGTCGCGCCCATGTCGCAGATCGACTGCTGGCCGCTCGCGCAGTACCGGCAGGTGCCGCAGTTGGGGATGAACGAGCAGACGACGTGGTCGCCCGCCTTGACGCGCGTGACGCCCGGCCCGACCTCCTCGATGATCCCGGCGCCCTCGTGGCCGAGGATCATCGGCATCCGGGCCTCGAGGTCGCCGTGGGCGACGTGGATGTCCGAGTGGCACAGGCCCGCGTACGTGTAGCGGATGAGCACCTCGCCCTCGGCGGGCTTGCGGAGCTCGAGCTCCTCGACCTCGATGCGCTTGCCGGGCTCGTAGACGACTGCGGCCTTGGTCTTCATGTGCGCTCCTGGGAGGTGTCACGGCACTGGGACGCAGATCACACTCGCAGGGCCGTCCGCGCCACGGGTGTGCAGTTCCTGAACACTCGCCAAGAGTCGAACGTCCCGCGAGGCGACTGTCGAACGTTGATCCTCTTGACGGACCCGCCGCGCTGTGACCCAATGCACTGGGCGGCGCCGCGTCGCAGGTCAGGCGCGCCCGTCGCGGGGGTCGACGGCGAGGAGGCCGACGGGCGGTGACGATCACCTGGAGCCAGGACACGGGGCCGGCCACCGGACACCGTCCGGAGATCGAGCTCTCGTGGCACCGCTGCCGGCTGGCCGGCGTCGACCCGGCGACGGCACCGCAGCGCCTCACGGCGCAGGAGGTGGACGACGGCAGCGCGTTCCTCGCGGCCGCCGCGCCCGTCCTCGACCGGCTCCACGAGGACCTCACCGACACCGGCCACGTCGTCATGCTCACCGACCGCAGCTGCGCGATCGTCCACCGCTGGACCGACAGCCGCGGCGCGGAGAGCGCGCTCGACCTGCTCGGCGCCGTCCCCGGGGCGGTCCTCGCCGAAGACGTCCTCGGCACGAACGCGCCCGGCACCGCGACCGAGACCGGCCGCGCGATCGTCGTCCACGGCCGCGAGCACTTCGCCGAGGACCTCAAGCGGTTCAGCTGCTACGGCCTGCCCGTCCGGCACCCCCTGACCCGGCGGATCGAGGGCGTCCTCGACGTGACGAGCGTCGCCGAGCGCGCCGACCCGCTCCTCGCGCCGCTGCTCCGGCGGGCCGTGAGCGACATCGAGGAGCGGCTCCTCGACGCCGGCCGGGCCTCGGAACGGAATCTGCTGCACGCCTACCAGACCGCGACGGCGCGGCGCGGCGCAGCGGTGGTCGCCCTCGACGACGAGGTCGTCGTCGCGAGCCGCGCGGCGCTCGACCTGCTCTCGCCCGAGGACTACGCGGCGCTGCGGGTCGTCGTCCGCGACCTCGTCTCGGCGCCCGGCGCCCGGGACGCCGTCGCGCACCTGCCGCTGACGTCGGGCCGGGAGGTCTCGGTGCACGCGCAGCGCGTCGCCGGCACCGACCACGGCGCCGTCGTCCTGCTCCGGCCGTCCGCGGACCGGGTCGGCGGCGGTCCTCCCGGCACCGCGCCGGCCGACCGGCGCCGCACCCACGACGGCACCGCCCCCGTGCTCGTCGCCGGCCCGACCGGCAGCGGCCGGACGACGACCGCGCGCGCCGCCGCCGGTCCGGCGGCACCGGCCCTGGACGCCGTCCGCGCCCTCGTCCTCGGACCGGTCCGTCGCGCGCAGGCCCTGCGCGACCTGCTCGCGACGACCGAGCCCGTCGTCGTCGTGGAGAACGTCGATGTCCTCCCGGCGGACCTCCTGCGACTGCTCGTCGAGCACGCGAGCTCCGGCGCCCGGCCCCGGCTCGTCCTCACGAGCGGGCCCATCGACGCGCTGCCCGCCGCCGCCCGGCCGCTCGCCGCGCTCTGCCTGGACCGCCACGAGCTGCGCCCGCTCGCCGACCGCGGCACCGAGATGGCGGAGATCGCCGCGCGCGCCCTGCAGGACGTCGCGCCCGGGTCGACCGCCCGGCTCACGCCGTCCGTCATCGAGGCCCTCGCGGGGCAGCCGTGGCCCGGCGGCCTCCACGAGCTCCAGGCCGTCATGCGGCACGTCGGCCGGCACCGCACCGTCGGGGACGTCGTCGTCGCGGACCTTCCGTCGTCCCACCGCAGCGCGACGAGCGGGCGCAGCCTGTCGGCCCTCGAACGGGCCGAGCGGGACGCGATCGTCCGCACCCTGCAGGCGCACGGCGGCAACAAGGTCCGCGCGGCGGCCGAGCTCGGGGTGAGCCGCACGACGCTCTACGCCCGCATGCGGTCGCTGCGGATCAGCGAGGTCTGAGTCGTAAGGTCTGCTCGTGAGGTCGGGCCGGTGATCGTGCGCCGCGGCGACGCGGACGACGCCGTCGCGCTGGGCCTGCTGCGGCTGCGGGCGGTGCAGCACGGCAGCACCGAGGTCACGCCGGACGGCGAGGCGTTCGTCGCGTGGTTCGCGGACTGGTTCCTCACGCACCAGGAGACGCACGTGCCGTTCGTCGCCGAGGAGGACGGTGCGCTCGTCGCGGTGGCCTGGCTCGCTCTCGCCGAACGGGTCCCGGGGCAGACCGGGCGGTCACGGCTCTTCGGCGACGTCCAGGCGGTCTACGTCGTCCCCGAGGCGCGCGGCCGGGGCGTGGCCTCGGCCGTGGTGCGGGCGCTGCTCTCAGATGCGGCGACTGCAGGGCTCGAGCACGTGACGGTCCACGCGAACGAGGCTGCGGCCGGGCTCTACCGGCGGGCCGGTTTCGAGGGCGACCCGATGTGGCTGCGGTGGGCGCCGGCCCCGTGACCGGCGCCCGGCTCAGCGGTGCACGAACTCGGTGACGAGCTCCGCCAGGCGCTCCGGGCGGTCCCAGCAGACGAGGGTCATGGATCCCTCGATCATGACGAACTCCGCGGTCGGCACCTCGGCGCAGAAGCGTTGCGCCAGAGCGGGGACGAAGACCCGGTCGTCCGCCCCCCACGCGACGAGGAAGGGCAGCGTCGTCGTCCGCAACGCCGCGGCGGCCTCGTTCGTGACCCGCGGGCCGAAGCCCTTGATCGCCTTGGCGGCGTCCCGGCGGACGGCCCGGTCCGCGAGCAGCGCGTCCGCCCAGCGACGGATCTTCACGCCGTCCACCTCGTGCGTGAGCCGGCCGAACACGAACGGGAGCCGCCAGAACATGCGGACCTTGAGCGCACGGGCGGTCAGCGCCATCCCGCCGGGCACGTACGGCAGCAGCTTGAAGTAGCTGAACATCCGGGGCGGGAAGGCGTCGTACATGTCGCAGTTGGTGAGCACGACCCGGGCCAGCCGTTCCGGGTGGTTCGCGGCGACGACCTGGCTGATCGCCCCGCCGCTGTCGTTGCCGACGAGGGTCACGTCGCGCAGGTCGAGGTCCTCGATCAGGTCGGCGACCGCCCGGGCCAGACCCGCGGCGGACAGGTCGGCGTCGCGGTCCGCGGGCAGCCGGTGCGCCCCCATCGGCAGCGTCGGCAGGATGCAGCGGAACCCCGGGAGCAGCGGCGGCATCCGGTCCCAGTGCGACGCCTCGGCGAGCACGAGGTGCAGGAACACGACGACCGGGCCCTCGCCGATGTCGCGGTACTCGACGGGGCCGAGGTGCGTGCGGGCCACCTTCGGCGCGGGCCACGCGTGGGCGGGACGGTCGGTCTCGGTCATGGTTGCCTCCCGGAAGGTGTAGTCCGTACTACATCACATTCTTGTAGTAGGCACTACACCAGCCGGACGCCGCCCGCGCGCGAGGCCGGGTCCGCTAGACGACGCGGCGCGGACCGGGCGCCGAGTCGCGGGTGCGGCGGATCAGGTCGTAGCCGCAGGCGTCGCAACGGCTCACGCCGTCGCCGAGGCCGGCGCTGCACTCGGGGCAGGACGTCACCGTCTGCCGGGTGCGGAACAGTCTCTTCAGGAAGGTGCCCATCGTCCCCATGCCTCCGGGTCCGCGACGCCCGCGACCTCTTGGTCGGGACAGGTCGCCGCGGTACCTCCAGGAGACACCCTGGACGGCGGGCCCGGACAGGTGCGTTCGTCCGTGGCCGCGTCCGGCGCTCAGCGCGCGAGGTACTCCAGCGCCTTGTCCCGGCTCGGGAACGCCAGGGCGCCCAGGCCACCGGCCATGAGCTGCAGGCCGCGCACCACGGAGCGGCCGATGCCGCTGACACCGACGAACGCAACCTTCGCGCCGGCCGGGTCCATGCGCTCGCGGTACGCGTGCTTCACGGCGTCGAGGAAGTCCGGGTGCGGGCGGTCGTTCGGGTCGACGAGGATGAGCACCCGCGCGCCCTGACCGACCCCCTCGACCTCGGACACCTGCTCCTCGAGCAGGGCCAGCATCTCGTCCTTGGACATCCCGCCGCGATAGTCCACGGACAGGAACCGCAGCCCGTTCTCCTCGAGCCACTCGCAACGCATTGAGACCTCCGGTGGATCGCTCCGTCGTCCGGATGATCGTCAGCCGCAGCGGCGTCCTTGAGCCGGGTAGCCCAGGAGACCGCGCAGCGGGCCGTGCAGCGCGGCGTTCGAGTACAGCCCGCCGCCCCGGTCGCCCGCCCGGCCCCCGGTGCGGTCGGCGAAACGGCCGCCGGCCTCCTCGACGAGAAGGATCCAGGGCGCGTGGTCCCAGACGTGGTACCCCTCGGCGAGCACGGCGTCGATCTCGCCGCGGACGAGCCCCACCAACGGGAGCGGACTCACCGGCGGTCGCCGCGTGCCCGCGGGGAGCCGTGCCCTCGCCGCGTCACCGACGGCGTCGACGACGGCGCCGGCGAGCGCCGCCGTCGTGCTGACCTCGAGCCGGCGCGGCGCGCCGTCCGCCCGCGGCCACGCCGCCTCGAAGGCGCCCCCGCCCCGGGTCGCCCACCAGCAGCGGCGCAGCGCGGGCGACGTGACGACGGCGACCTGGGTCGCGCCCCGGACCTGGAGCGCGACGTGGACCCGCCAGTTCGGGTCGCCCCGCACGAAGGCGCCGGTGCCGTCGATCGGGTCGAGGACCCACACCCGCTCCGACTCCCCGACGCGACCGAGCTCCTCGCCGAGGAACGCGTCGTCGGGCCGCGCCTGCGACAGCGACTCCCGGAGCAGCCGTTCGACGGCCCGGTCGGCCTCCGTGACCGGTGACCCGTCGGCCTTCGGCGTCGCCGCGACCCCGGCCTCGAAGTGGGCCGACGCCAGGCGCGCCGCGCGGTCCGAGACGTCGAACGCGAGCCGGAGGTCGTCGAGGAGGTCCGCCGCCGGCACCGGCTTCTCCAGCAGCACCGCGGCGAGCCACGGGCCGTCGAAGTCCCGCCGCCCGACCTCACGGAACCCGAGCCGGGCGTAGTAGGACCGCAGCGCCCCGTTGCTCTCGACGCAGTCCAGGCGCACCGTCGGCGCCCGCGCGTCCCTCGCCCGCTCCTGCACCCACGCGAGGAGGCGCTCGCCGACGCCGAGCCCGGCGAAGCGCCTGCCGACGACGAGGCCGTGGACGTAGGCGGCGAAGGCGTGGTCGGCCTGCCAGACCGGCTCGTCCGCCCACAGCAGGCGCAGCCCCCCGGCGACCTCGCCGTCATCGGTCTGCGCGACGTGCCACTGGCCGTCGACCACCTGGGCGTGGACGTCGTCCCGGGTCAGGTGACCGTGGCCCCACTGCTCGATCCCCTGCGCCGCCAGCCAGTTCTCGGCCTCCACGCGGAGGCGGTGCAGCACGCCGACGTCGTCGCGGGTCGCCGGGCGGACGGTGATCTCCACCGGACGACGGTAGCGGCGCCCGCTGCACGCGGTCGTGACATCGATCCGGACCCCGCTGCGATGCCAGAGCACCGAACGACTGAGGGAGCAGCCGTTCCGCCGTCCGGTCGGTCTGCGACGGTCAGGCCGGCGCCGCGACCTCTTCCGCCGCAGCCGCGGACGCCTCGTCGCCCAGGACCGCCGCCGGGTCCATCCACATGACCTGCCAGCCGTGGCCGTCGAGGTCGAAGAAGCTGCGCGAGTACATGAACCCGTGGTCCTCGGCGCCGTCCGCCTCGCGGCCGCCCGCCGCGAGCGCCGCGGCGCCGACCGCGTCGACGTCGTCGCGGGACGTGACGCTGAACGTGAACAGCGACAGCGTGTGCGTGGTGGGGTCGCCGACGGGCAGGTGCGCGAAATCGGCGAACTTCTCGCGGACGAGCAGCATGACGAAGGCGTGCTCGCCGACGAGCATGCAGGCGGAGGTCTCGTCCGAGAACGCCGGGTTGAAGCTGAACCCGAGCGCACCGAAGAACGCCCGGCTGCGCGCGACGTCCGCGACGGGGAGGTTGACGAACAGCATGCGGCCGGGGTGCGCGGGAGGGGTCATGGCGGTCTCCGGTTTCGGTGGCTCGGCGGGGTACGGGCTGTAGATCGGCGCGGACGGCGGAACTCATCGGGTCCGCGCGACCCGGGTCAGGAGAGCGGGTCGAACATGATCTCCCGGACCTCCTGCGCGCACCGGCAGGCTTCGGCGATCCGGGCGGCCCACTGCAGGGCGTCCTCCCGCGAGGGCACCTCGATGATCGAGAACCCTCCGACGACCGCCTTGGTCTCCGGGAACGGGCCGTCGCTGACCGTCCCGTCCGTCGCGACGATGCTCGCCCGCTGCGTCCGGAGCCCGCACCCGAAGATCCACACCCCGGCGTCCTTGGCCTGCTGCACCACGGCGTGCGAGGCATCACCGACGGCCGGGAAGTCCTCGTCGGGGATGTGGTCCATCGCGCCGTCGTCGAACGAGATCAGGTACCGCTGCATGCAAGCCTCCTGCGGGTCGTGAGTCCTCTGCCGTGTCACGTCGCAGCGGCAGGACCGCCTCCGTTGTGCGGACTGACCCGGGAGACTGCCGGACGTCTCTGAATTGAGCGGGTTCGCAGGTCCAGGTCGTCCGGGTCGTCGGAAGCGGGGTGGGGAAGCTGTCCGAATGCGCCGAGGCGGGCGGTGCCGTGGGCGGTGCCTCAGAGGACCGCGCAGCGCTGCAGCACCTCGGCCCCTCCGGTTCCAGGGGCCGGCGGGCCGTAAGCGATGTCGTGGACGTGAGGGCGGATGCAGATGAACGCCAGGTCGGCGCACGTCAGTACGGACGAGCCTGCGGGGCGTCGCTCGAAGTGGCGACGGTCTCGGCTGCGTCGTCCGCGGCGCGCCGGAGCCGACCCCGGGCGGGGGCCTAGTCCAGGCCCTTGTTGTCCCGCTCGGTGGGACGGCGGATGCCGCGGAACCGATCGAGCAGAGACATGTCGTACGTGCCGAACGGAATGCACGCCAAGGCCACGGCGAGGAGGATCACGCCGCAGACGTACAGAACGACCACCGTGCCACCTCTCGCCGCAGCCAGCACCGACCGCAGCGGCCGGCACACGGACCAGACGTCCATCCTGGCGGGCGACGTTGCCAGGCGCCAGAACTTGCTCCGACCCGGGCGGAGTGGGTCCGTGCGGTCGGACCACCACGGCCTGGCACCTCCGGCCAGGGCCCCAGAGCGAACGGGCCCGAACCCTCATGAGGTCCTGACCTCTTCGATGTCGTGGGACATCACAGAACGGTGGCAGTGAGAACCGTCGCCCTTCATTCGAGACGCAACCGCAGCTCGCCCATGGCGACTTGTCCCCAGCTGTCGCGTTTGGGTTGAGGGCGCTGCAGCACCTCGACATACTTCTCCCCGATCGCGGCGTCGCGATCGGCTGCGGGCGGGCGGCTGTCGAACGAACTCGGGGAAGGACCTCGATCCATGGCAGTGCACCTCCGTTCCGGGCAGCAGCGCGGCCGTCGCCGCATCGTGATGGCGGCGACCCTCGCTTTGGCCGCCGCCTCGACGGCCACCGTCGCGCACGCCGACACTCCGGCACAGGCACCGGCGGGCGCGAAGTACAGCAAGATCCTTGCCCAGAAGAACCACACCCTCTACCACCGCAGCGCCGACGCCACCTCGAGCCGTTTCACGACCACCACGGGCTCCTGGTCCTTGATCGCGGTGCACCCCGACGCGGACAACGACTTCGACATCTCGGTGTCCGGCAACGGCGTGACGCAGGCCAGCCGGCTGGGTCGCAACGCCACCGACGTGGTGCTGGTCGACGGCGCCCACGCAGACCCGGCGAACTACACCACCACGGTGACGCGGTACGGGTCTGGCTCCGGCGGGTACGACGTCGCGTTCGACGAGAAGATCCCCAACCAGGACGGCACCCCGGACTTCCCGGTGCACGACTACGGGGACGAGACCGTCAGCGGTGGCGGTGACGTCTGGCCCACCGACATGTCGGTCGCGCAAGGCCCCGACGGCAAGGTGGCCGCGATCTTCCAGGTCACCCTCGAGGCGGGCCAGGACTACCTGCTCACGGCTCGGCAGAACCGCGGAAACCTCGCTCTCTTCCAGAGCGTCGCCGGTGACCCGTTGCAGGGCTGGAGCGACGCCGTGGTGAAGATCCCCACCGGCAAGAATTGCGCCTGGTTCCGCCCCAGCACCTCGGACGTCTACGGCATGGTGGTCCGCTACGACGACGGCAACGGCGGCTATCTGTCGTACTGGCAGTACGTCGACGTCGTCGCCGCGACGCCCGCCCAGGCGCTCGCCAAGTCGCTGAAGGAAGGCTGCGGCCCCGTCGTCACGGGCCGCTGACGCCGGCGGGGACGGCGGGACGCGACCGACGACCGCCTCACCGCCTCACCGCCTACGGACGGCGCGGGCCCTGCCGGCAACGCTCGGCGCGGTCTGCGTCGTCCGGGCAGGCGACCTCCTCCAGCGTGAGCCCGCGGGGCCACGCCGAGCTCGTTCTCGGGCACGGCGGCGTCGTCGGGCACGGCCGGGGTCGAGCTGCTCAGGTCCCCTGCCAGCCCGGCCGGACCGCCCGCGGCCACCGCCCGGACCAGCGCCCAGAACAAGGGACGCCTGAACCCACAGTCCGCAGGTTCAGGCGTCCGCGATGTCCTGAGACATCACACGAGCGGTGGCGGTGGGACCCGTCGCGGGCTCGTTCCTCGCCCGCTCCTCCCAAATCCCGCAGCGTCCTTGTTCGTTGCACGCGAAGGGACCCCCGGGGAAGTGCGTCCCAGGGGTCCCTTCGCGTGCAACGAGCGGTGGCGGTGGGATTTGAACCCACGGAGGGCTTGCACCCTCACACGCTTTCGAGAACTGCCCCTCCGCGTCCATACGCGTCCGCCGAGCACGATCCCGCAGACCGCGAGGTCCTGGCGGATACCCGACGAACGTCGGCAGCCGTAGGCGAATGAGACCAGAACTGAGACCACAGTGCGGACCCTGGGAGCGCGTGGTCATCAGGCGAAATCACTGGTCCAGTGTTCGCCGTTCGGTATTGACCGAACAGCGAACACCTGCAATGCTCGCCTGGTGGACTCCGAAAGCTCCGTGATCGACGCCTTCAGCCAACTGGGGCTGCGGCTGGCGGTCCCGCCGCTCTCAGACGCGGGTGTCGACGTGATCCTTGACCCCGCCGGCATCCATATGCCGGTGCGGCTCCAACGGCGGGCACTGGTGGATGGTGACGAGGCCCGCCGGCTCTTGAGAGGAAGCCGACCACCCGGCACCCTCCTCTTGGTCGTGGGCGACCGCGTCACCGCTGAGGCAAGAGCCCACCTGCTCGAGGGACGCGCGGGGTACCTGGATCTGCGGGGCCGGCTCGCCGCGCGCACCGATCGGCTGGTACTGGACGTAGAGGTCTCGCCGCGAAAGGGTCGATCGGCGCGGACCAAGGCCTTCTCCGGTCCGGCCGGTCTTGAGATCGCCGTGGCGTTGCTGCTGGAGCCACAAAGCCCAGTTGCCGTAAGAGCACTTGCGCGGAGGCTCGGACGTGCCCCCAGCACGGTTTCCGACGTGCTGGGGCAACTCCGCACAGAGGGGCTCGTTGACATGAGGAGCTCCGTGGTCGGCCCGGATCTGTTCTGGGCCTTGGCGGACGGCTGGCCGTCGCGCCGCACGCCGTTGCTCCAGGTCCCGGATCCGTCCGATGAACCGCTCGCAGCTGCGCTCCGCCTCGGCCTGCACGACGTGACCCACTCGACGGGTTGGGCGATGACCGGAACAACAGCAGCACTGGCCCACGGGGCGCCGATCGCGACAACCGCCTCGCAGATCCTCGACTTCTACGTTCCCGACGAGGCGACCTTTACTCGCGCCCGCACGCTGCTGGGCGTTGCGCCGTCCTCGACGACAGCCGGCGCGACCATCCGCGTCGCCCCAGTACCGGCCGCGGCGAACCGCCGCCTCCCCGGTCCGGCCAAGGGACGCATGCCCGGGTCTGGGTGGCCACTGGCCCACCCCCTGTTCGTCGCCCTTGATCTCGCCCAGGACGAGGGACGCGGGCGGCAGATCCTCAACGAGTGGACGCCGGACGGGGGCGTTCGTGTCTGGTGACCGCGCCACCTTCCTCGGCGACCAGTTGGCCGCCGTCGTCCAGGCCATCGCCCAGGTCGCAGACAGCCTCGGGCAGCCGCCCGTGGTGGTCGGAGGCCTTGCCGTTCTGGCCCGCCTGAGCACGCCACACCGCGCCACAGTCGACCTCGACGTCGTCGACAGGATGCTCGGACCGATCCCACACCTCGAAGTGCTTCGCGCAGTCGAGGGCGCGACCGCCGAGGAGCCGGCGGCAGTCCTGCTCCCGACCCCGCTCGGCATGGTCAAGGTCGACGTTCTCCAGGTGCGCCAGGTCGAGCTCGACCACCCCAGCGACGATCCCGGCGACCGGCTCCACGCCAGCGCCCACGCCTGGGCCTACGACACAGCGACACCGATGACCCTCGAGGTGATCGGGACCGCAACGGCCGATGTGGCCGTCACGACTCCCGTCGCCGAACCCGGTCCCTTGATCGCCATGAAGCTCCAAGCCGTGATGAACCGGGCCGCAGACAAGCAGGGCACCGACCTTCTCGACATCGTTCGCATCACCCTGGATCCGAAGACCCGAACAGTGGCGCTGTCCCAAATTGCGGCTGTCGACGAAGCAATCGCCCGCGACATGGCAGTCCACGTGGACTTCTGGCTACGGCGCCATCAGGCGCGGTCGCTGCAATGGATCACCAAGGCAGGCGCCGAGGTCACCACCGACGACCTCGACCTTGTGGCCGAACTCCTCGAGCACACGCTCACCCGACACTGACCCGGGCCCGAGACTGCACCTGGCAGTCCACACACAGCTGGTGCGTGCCCACTTGATCCCTGGTGATGCCGCTCGGTGAAACTCGCCAGGGTTGCTCATCGAAATTCACCACCCAGAGTCGGCACGCGTCCCACAGCTGCTCGTTGACGTGCTCCTCGGCGGCTAGACCCTCCCCGGCGCGTCTGGTGCCGTGTCGTTCACGACTGCCGCCGTCGGCGAAGCAGGGCCGCCGCGGCGGCGGTCCCCGCCAGGAAGAGGACGGCCAGACCCGCCCACTCGAGCGCGGGCGTCGCTGAGGCGCCGAGGGCCAGCAGGAGCACGCCGGACAGCACGAGGTACCCGAGGCGGTCTCTGCCGGGCGAGGGCCTGTGCGCGTACAGGCCGATCGCGACCACGGACATCGCCAAGGGGATGAGCGTCCAGGCCGGGGGCTCCACGCTCTCCTCCGGTTGTGTCGTGCCTCTGGTGAGAGGTACTGGTGTGTGCGGGTAATCGGGTGCTATTCGAGTCCCCTGTTGTCATGCTCGGTGGGGCGCCGGATGCCGCGGAACCGGTCGAGCAGGGACAGGTCGTACTTCCCGAACGGGATGCACGCCAGCGACACGGCGAGCACGATCGCGCCACAGACCAACGTAACGATCATCGAGGACCGCCTCTCGCCGTGGGTGGCCACCTACCGCGGCGGCCGGTGCACAGATCAGACGTCCATCATGGCCGACGACGTTCCCACCGTCCCGGACTCACGGACGGCCGCCCGTCCCTCACCGCCGCGAAGGACCGCTCGTCCAGTGACGCGCCCCGGTCCGAACCTCGGTCACTGCCGGCGATCACTCCCGCAGTGACCCCAGCGGACGGCCACGCAGCCGCATGACCGCCACGAGGACGAGGGTCCAGAGGAACCACACCACTGCCACGCCGCCGCCGACAGCGATGCCCCACTGGACACCGTCCCTGTCCGCGCCGACGAGTCGGCCGACGCCAGCGCCGAGGACCCCACCGACCACCATCAGCCCGGTGATGGCCAGCATGTGCAGCCACGGGACCCGACCGGTCGCCTCGCCGCGCTTGTACGCGCGCACAGGCCCGGTCACGAACACCCACCGCACAGCCCTCAGCATGACCATCATTGTGAACAGGCGGCCGGTCAGGCGCACCAGGTCAGGACGACACCGGACGCAGCACCTTCGTACCGCCCCATCAGCTCGTCGACCGTCACACCTCACTCCCTCCGGTTGATCGTGGAGGACCAGGTCCTCTGTGATGCCGAAGCGAGACCAGCCCTCCGACCGCGAACAGCGCTGCGAAGACGCCCAGCAGGTACGGCGCGACCCGATCGGGACCGTTGCCGCCGGCGGCGACGACCCATTCGGGCTGGGCCGGGTCGTAGACCACGTCGATGCTGTCACCAACCTGTGGACGCCGGTCGAACCCGAGGTCCTGCACACGTGGCGCCACCGCGACCTGACCGCTCGGCAGCGAGAACCGCAAGGCGAGCCAATGTGTGCGTTCCAGCGGGTCGGCGGCATCCACCACCCTGGCCCTGACGTGCACACGCCATGGTCCATGAGCGCCCGGTTGTCCTCGTACTGACCGAACGCCGTGAGGCCGAAGGCCGGCAACGACGACGTACACGACCGTCGCGGCGCGACGATCAAGACGCCGCCAGCGGTCCCGGACCCGACCGATACCCCGCACTCAGTTGACGCTACCCGCACGACGACCCGCGTCCGGGCTCCGAACCTCGTCCAGTCGACTGCGCACGTCCACGAACGCCAACGGACGCCACCACGCACCGATCGAAAAGCGTGCACCTGCCCACCGGACCGCACCAATCGGACGCGCACGGACCCCGGCGGACGACTTTGGACGACGACCGATAGCCGTCCGGTCGCGACAGGTGCGACCGAAACTGAGACCAGAACACGAGAACGCGGCCATACCCACAGGGGGTATGACCGCGTTTCCGCAGATCAGAGCGGTGGCGGTGGGACCCGTCGGGCTCCTTCGTCGCCCCTCCTCCCAAATCCCCCAGTGCCTCATTCGAGATGTTGAAGGGCCCCCGGCGAAGTGCATGCCGGGGGCCCTTCAACATCTCGAGCGGTGGCGGTGGGATTTGAACCCACGGAGGGCTTGCACCCTCACACGCTTTCGAGGCGTGCTCCTTAGGCCGCTCGGACACGCCACCGCCGACGAGGGTACAGGTCCACCCCCCG
>NZ_MWLL01000201.1 GCF_002198675.1 Kineosporia sp. R_H_3
GGCCGCTACCGGAGCCGAGCCTTCCAGAACACCGCCCGGCAAGGACCCATTAGTCGTGGAGACGGAACTCCAGGACCGTCTCCCAGCGGCTGGAGTCCGGCTGCGCGACCGGGTCGGTCACGTAGTGCTCCAGCCGGCAGCCCCACACCTCACCACGGTCCCCGAGGTGCATGTCGAAGACGTGCCCGTGTTGCGACGCCCAGTCCCGGAACGCGCCCGTGGCCTCTTCCAGCCTGTCGTAGGGGCCGGTGTGCGTGGCGGTCAGGTAGCGGCCCGCCGGCAGGACCCCGCCGACAGCCCGCCCGTCACCCGGTAGCTCGGCCGCCACCGGGACACCCACCTGGATCGCCAGCTCTCGCTCCATGTCGATGACGTCGTACCGCACGAGGGGGGCCCCGCTGCCCGCGGCGACGATCTGCGGCCTGTCGAGCACCTCCCGGACCAGCTCCTGGATCACCGAGTCGATGGTCTCCATGGTGACGACGGCGTGGATGCCGATGTAGCGGCGTGCCTCCCGCTCCACGACCGTCGGCGTGCTGAGGTTCACCGTCACGGCAGCGTCCTCCCGCTCATGGCCGTCGGCCCGTCCGGCCGAGGCCTTCGAGCCAGGTAGATCCGCGAGCACATGCGGACTCATCGGCCCGCCCTGGTCGGCGGCGCGCTTCCTGGACGACCACCGAGTGTCACGACTCAACCCGGACGGCGATCGTCCGCAATGGCCCCTACGGTGTCGGCCCTGGGCGCCCCGCCGGAGCTGCCCGAACCCGACTGAGGAGTGCACAACCATGGACATCGTGCTGGTCGCCGGTCTCTGGCTCGACGGATCGGCGTGGGACGCCGTCGTTCCTGAGCTCGACCGTCTCGGTCATCGCGCACGGCCGCTGACCCTGCCGGGCCAGGGCGACGGCACGTCGACGGCGACCCTGGACGAGCAGGTGGCCGCTGTCGTCGCCGCGGTCGACGCCTCCGCCGGGCCCCCCGTCGTCGTGGGGCACTCCGCGGCGTGCACGCTCGCATGGCAGGCCGCCGACGCCCGACCCGACGCGGTGGCTGCCGTCGCGCTCATCGGTGGCTTCCCGGCGTCGGACGGCGCGAAGTACGCGGACTCCTTCCCGGAGCGTGACGGCGTCGTGCCCTTCCCCGGGTGGGAGCCGTTCGAAGGGCCGGACGCCGCCGACCTCGATGCGCCGACCCGGCAGAGGATCGCCGCCTCCGCGGTCCCGGTCCCCGCACCCGTCGCCCAGGGCGTCGTCCGCCTCACCGACGCACGGAGGTTCGGCGTCCCCGTCACCGTCGTCTGCCCGGAGTTCAGCCCTGCCGAGGCGCGCGCATGGATCGCCGACGGGCACGGACCCGAGCTGGCCAAGGTGGAGCGTCTGGACCTCGTCGACATCGACTCGGGGCACTGGCCGATGTTCAGCAAGCCCGTCGAGCTCGCCCGGCTCCTCGCCGGTGTCGCCGACGGTGTCTGACGCCTGACCGGTCGATCGGTGGCTGCCGCCGGTCGGCGGCAGCCACCGTCGTGTCAGCGCTCGTGACGACCGAGGGTGGCTGCGAGCGTGGCGACGAAGCGGGTCCGTGCCTCCCTGCGAGGGTTGTGGCCCGTGGGGAGGGCGACGACGTCGCAGCCCCCCGGGCAGACCGAGGCGCAGCGCCGGGCGGCGGTCGCGGAGACGATCCCGCCGCGGGCGGGGTCGCCGCGCACGAGCGTCACCGGGCACCGGACGTCGGCGAGCAGCGCTGCCAGCGGCTCACCCCAGTCCACCGGGACCGCGACGTGCGCGGGGTCGACCTGCCGTTTGGACCTCATCCAGGGGCCGTACTCGTCGTCGGGCCAGTCCGGGGCCTCGGCGACGATCTCTGCGCGCAGCGCGTCGTCGGACATCCCCCGGAGGCGCTCGAGCGCCGCGAGCCGGGCGGCCGACGAGCGCACCCGGCGCATCGTCGTCCGGGCCGGGTCCTCCAGCAGCAGGTGACGGACGACGCCGGGCCTGGCCGCTGCGACCCGGGCGGCGGTGAGCGCCCCCATCGAGTGGCCGAGGAGCACGACCGGGCCGCGCCGGCCGGCGAGCCGGATCGCGGCGTCGACGACGGCGACCCCGCCCCGCGCGTGGTCGGCGACCACGTACTCGGGGGCCGGCGCCCAGCGGGTGCCGCCGTGCGCCGGCGCGTCGGGAGCGAGCACCGGCCAGCGCCGGCCGAGGGCCTCGGCGAGCGGGGCGAAGCACTCCCCGGAGTCCGTCCACCCGTGGAACGCCACGAGGACCGGCCGTCGGACCCCGCGCGGGACCGTCACCCCGGGAAAGGTGTGCACGGAGACCGGACCGTCGGCGGTGCGCACCGTGCGGACGGCGGCCGGCGCCGCCCGACCGCCCTCCGGGTCGTCGTCCATCCTGCCGCCCGCCCCGTCGTCCACCCGGTCATCCAACACCCGGGGTCCGACGATCTCGACCCCTGCGGCACCGGCGTTCGCGTGTGACGGGACCGACATGATCGCGGGATTGCTGTATGCAGAGTTGTATACCAAGATTCGTCCTATGAATTTCCGTGCCCGGCTGGCCCTGCGTCCGTGCGCTCGGCCCCGAGGCGCGAGATCGTGCTGCCAGCAACCGCGAGTTCCCGTCTCGAAGGGCCTGCCATGGACGCCGTGACCTCCGTTCCCGCCCCGGTCAACGAACCGGTCAAGGACTACGCCCCGGGCAGCCCCGAGCGTGCTGCCGTCGAGGCGGCGCTGGCCGACCTCGGCTCGGCCCGGATCGACCTGCCCATGACGATCGGCGGGCGCGAGGTCATGGGCACGGGGCGCCGGTTCGACGTCGTCCAGCCGCACGCCCGGCGCGCGGTCCTCGGCACGCTGCGGCACGCGACGAAGGCCGACGCCGCGGCCGCGGTGGCCGCGGCGAAGGCGGCCGCGCCGGCGTGGCGCGCGATGGCGTACGAGGACCGCGCCGCGATCTTCCTCAAGGCCGCCGAGCTGCTCTCCGGCCCGTGGCGGCAGACGCTGAACGCGGCGACCATGCTGGGCCAGAGCAAGACGGTCTACCAGGCCGAGATCGACGCCGCGTGCGAGCTCATCGACTTCTGGCGCTTCAACGTCGCATTCGGCCGGCGCCTCATCGAGGAGCAGCCGCCCGCGAACTCCAAGGGCATCTGGAACCGGACGGACCACCGCCCGCTCGAGGGCTTCGTCTACGCCGTCACGCCGTTCAACTTCACCGCGATCGGCGCCAACCTCCCGACGGCACCGGCGCTCATGGGCAACGTCGTCGTCTGGAAGCCGTCACCGACGCAGCAGTTCTCCGCGCATTTCACCATGCGGCTGCTCGAGGCCGCCGGCCTGCCGCCCGGGGTCATCAACCTCGTGACCGGTGACGGGATCGCGGTCTCCGAGGTCGTCCTGCGGGACCCGGACCTCGCGGGCATCCACTTCACCGGCTCGACGCCGACGTTCAAGACGCTGTGGCGCACGGTCGGGGAGAACCTCGACGTGTACCGCGGCTACCCGCGGATCGTCGGCGAGACGGGCGGCAAGGACTTCATCGTCGCCCACGCGAGCGCGGACGTGGACGTGCTGCGGACGGCGATGATCCGCGGTGCGTTCGAGTTCCAGGGCCAGAAGTGCTCCGCGGCGTCGCGGGCCTACGTCCCGCGGTCGGTGTGGCGCCGGCTCAAGGACGACCTCGTCTCGGCGACGCAGGCGCTGACCCAGGGCCCGGTGACCGACCTGTCGAACTTCATGGGCGCCGTCATCGACGACCGTGCGTTCGCCAAGCACGCCGCAGCGATCGACCGGGCGCATGCGACCGACGGTCTGAAGGTCCTCGCGGGCGGCACCTACGACGACAGCGAGGGCTGGTTCGTCCGGCCGACCGTCGTCGAGGGCAGCGACCCGACCGACGAGGTGTTCACGACCGAGTACTTCGGGCCGATCCTCGCCGTCCACGTCTTCCCGGACCGGCAGTACGACCGGGTGCTGCGCGAGATGGAGTCGATCGCGCCGTACGCGCTGACGGGCGCCGTCATCGCCCAGGACCGGCAGGCGATCGTCGACGCGCAGGAGGTGCTCCGGTACGCCGCGGGCAACTTCTACGTCAACGACAAGCCGACCGGTGCCGTCGTCGGGCAGCAGCCGTTCGGCGGCGCCCGGGCATCCGGCACGAACGACAAGGCGGGGGCGCTGCAGAACCTCCAGCGGTGGACGTCGACGCGCTCCATCAAGGAGACGTTCGTGCCGCCGACCGACCACAACTACCCGCACCAGGGCTGAGGCGGTCGACACCAGGTGACCCGCCGCAGCACGCCGACAGCGTCGTCGGCGCGGCAGTCGTCCGCCCGCCCGAACGGTGCGGGCGGACGGTCAGCCGCGTGCGAGCCAGGCGCGGCCCTCGCGCTCCTCGACCCGGATGGCGGCCCGGATCGCGGGCTCGACGGACTTCTCGATCTTGCCGCCCACGAGCGGGACGGACGCCTTGAGGTCTCCGTCGATGACCTCGACCGTGCCGGGACCCTCGGCGACGAGGCTCAGCGTCCCGGTCATCCGGACCGGGGCGCCCTTGATCTCGAGCACGAGCGTGCCCTCGCGGTTGCCCCGGTCGTCCGCCGCCTGCCAGTCCTGGATCTCCGAGACGACGAGCGTCTGCCCGACGAACGTCCGGACGAAGTCGGGGACCTGGTCGGTGGGCATCGTGCGGTGCGCGGTGACGACGACCCCGCCGTCGTCGAACTCCTCGATGGTGACGTCGTGCGCGAGCGCGCCGGTCGCGACGCAGCGCTTCGACTGGAAGTCCTCGTCGCAGAGCATCGCGAAGACCGCGTCCGGGGCCGCGTCGTAGCGGATGTCGGCGGTGAGTCGCACGGTCAGTCCCTCCGTCAGGCGCACGTGCGCCGGTCCTGCGGGAAGCGTAGCGACGTGCACCGTCCCTGCCCCGACGACCCGGCGCAGCCGGGGCCGGCCGGGCGACGGGCCGCACGCAGCACTCCAGGTCGGCGGCCGATCCGCCGACAGGGTGAGAGGGACCGATCTCGACCGCCCGCCGGGCGGTATCCCCACGCGGGGGCGTCCCGCAGCGTGGGTATGGTCGACACACGGCGTGCAACGGCGCACGCCGTTCGAGAGGTGCGAAGTGAGGCGCGCGATGGCGCACACCCAGGACGCTGAACGGACGCAGATCCTCGAGCGGGCCACCGAGGCGGGCCTTCGACAGGGGTGCCGGGAGCCCAACCTCTCCCAGCTCCTCGAGCGCTACTACCGCCACGTGTCGATCGAGGACCTCGCCGAGCGCGACCCCGTCGACCTCGCCGGGGCGGCGCTGTCGCAGCGGCAGCTCGCCGCCACCCGGCCCCAGGGCACCGCGAACGTCCGCGTCTTCACGCCGACGGTCGACGAGCACGCCTGGTCGTGCGGGCACACCGTCGTCGAGATCGTCACCGACGACATGCCCTTCCTCGTCGACTCGGTCCAGGCGGAGCTCTCCCGGCAGGACCGGGCGATCCACCTCGTCGTGCACCCGCAGGTCGTCGTCCGCCGGGACATCGCCGGCACCCTGCTCGAGGTGCTCGACCAGGGGCCCGGCGGCTGGGCGTCGTCCGACCACCCGCGGGACAGCCTCGTGGAGTCCTGGATCCACGTCGAGGTGGACCGGGTCACCGACTCCGACCACATCGACGAGATCACGAGCGGGCTGCGCGGCGTCCTCGAGGACGTGCGGGTGTCCGTCGAGGACTGGCCGCGGATGCAGCAGCGCGCCCGGGACACCGCCGACGCGCTCGACGCCGAGCCGCCCGCCGGGCTGCCGGCCGACGAGGTCGAGGAGGCGACCCAGCTCCTGCGCTGGCTCGCCGACGGCCACTTCACCTTCCTCGGGTACCGCGAGTACCGGCTCGACGTCCGGGACGGCCACGACGTGCTCGTCGCCGAGAGCGGCAGCGGTCTGGGCATCCTGCGCTACGACCAGCACGCGGCGTCCTCGAGCTTCGACCGGCTCACCCCGCAGGCCCGGGCCAAGGCCCGGGAGAAGACGCTGCTCGTCCTCACGAAGGCGAACAGCCGGGCGACCGTGCACCGGCCCGCGTACCTCGACTACGTCGGCGTGAAGACCTTCGACGCGGCGGGCGCGGTCGTCGGTGAGCGCCGGTTCCTCGGCCTCTTCGCGTCGTCCGCGTACACCGACAGCGTCCGGCGCATCCCCGTCGTGAGCCGCAAGGTCGCCGGGGTGCTCAGCCGCACCGGCTTCTCGGTCGACAGCCACTCGGGCAAGGACCTGCTGCAGATCCTCGAGACGTACCCGCGCGACGAGCTCTTCGAGATCGGCGCCGACGACCTCACGAACATCGCCGTCGCCGTCATGCACCTGCAGGAGCGCCGCCGGACCCGGCTCTTCATGCGGTACGACGAGTACGGCCGCTTCGTCTCCTGCCTCGTCTTCCTGCCCCGGGACCGCTACACGACCTCGGTGCGGCTGAAGATGGAGGCGATCCTGCGGGACGCGTTCGGCGGCTCGCACGTCGACTACACGACCCGGGTCAGCGAGTCCGTCCTCGCCCGCCTGCACTTCGTCATCCGGGTCGACCCCGGTGTCCCGCTGCCGCAGGTCGACGCCGCCGAGGTCGAGGCCCGGCTCGTCGAGGCCACCCGGTCCTGGGACGAGGACCTCGCGGACGCGCTGCGGCTCGAGGCCGGCGAGGAGGAGGCGGCCCGACTGCTGCGCACCTGGGCCCGCGGCTTCCCCGAGGCCTACAAGGAGGACTTCCCGGCCCGGGTCGGGGTCGCGGACCTGCGCCGGATCGAGGCGCTGCCGGCGCTGGACGACGTCCCCGCCGCCCCGGTCGGCGCCGCCGCCGACGCCACGCTGGGGATGAACCTCTACGAGCCCGTCGGCGCACCCGCGGGGGAGCGCCGGTTCAAGCTCTACCGGCTCGCACCGCTGTCGCTGACCGCCGTGCTGCCCTACCTGAGCAACCTCGGCGTCGAGGTCGTCGACGAGCGGCCGTACGAGATCGTCCGCGGTGACGGCGCGATCGCCTACATCTACGACTTCGGGCTGCGGTACGACGCCACCGCCGGGGTCGCCGCCGAGCAGCCCGAGAAGGCGCGCGAGCTGTTCAGCGAGGCCTTCTCGGCGGCCTGGAGCGGCCGCGCCGAGAGCGACGGCTTCGACCGGCTCGTCATGCTCGCGGGGCTCACGTGGCGCCAGGTCGTCGTCCTGCGCGCCTACGCGAAGTACCTGCGGCAGACCGGGTCGACGTTCAGCCAGGACTACATCGAGCGCTGCCTCGCGGCGAACGTCGGCATCGCCCGGATGCTCGTGCGGCTCTTCGAGGTGCGCTTCGACCCCGACCGCTTCGGCGGGATCCGGACCAACGGCAGCCACGACGTCGAGCGGTTCGACGCGGCCGACGAGCTCGCGACGAAGGTCCGCGAGGCGCTCGACCAGGTGGCGAGCCTCGACCAGGACCGGATCCTCCGCTCGCTCCTCGGCCTCGTGCTCGCGACGCTGCGGACGAACTTCTTCCAGACCACCGGCGGGGAGCCCACGCCGTACGTGTCGTTCAAGCTCGACCCGCAGGCGGTCCCGGACCTGCCGCAGCCGCGGCCGGAGTTCGAGATCTTCGTCTACTCGCCGCGCGTCGAGGGCGTGCACCTGCGCTTCGGCAAGGTCGCCCGCGGGGGCCTGCGCTGGAGCGACCGCCGCGAGGACTTCCGCACCGAGATCCTCGGGCTCGTCAAGGCGCAGATGGTGAAGAACGCCGTCATCGTGCCGACCGGCGCCAAGGGCGGCTTCGTCTGCAAGAACCTGCCGGACCCGGCCGTGGACCGGGAGGCCTGGCTCGCCGAGGGCGTGGCCTGCTACAAGACGTTCGTCCGCGGGCTCCTCGACGTCACGGACAACCTCGTCACCGACCCCTCGGCCGCGCCCGCGCAGTCGACGGACGGCACCGGGGCCGTCGTCGCCCAGGTGGTCTCGCCGCCGCCGCAGGTCGTGCGGCACGACGAGGACGACACCTACCTCGTCGTCGCGGCCGACAAGGGGACGGCGACCTTCTCCGACATCGCCAACGGCGTCGCGAAGGAGTACGGCTTCTGGCTCGGGGACGCCTTCGCGTCCGGCGGGTCCGTCGGCTACGACCACAAGGCGATGGGCATCACGGCCAAGGGCGCGTGGGAGTCGGTCAAGCGGCACTTCCGCGAGCTGGGCCGGGACACCCAGACCGAGGAGGTCACCGTCGTCGGCGTCGGCGACATGAGCGGTGACGTGTTCGGCAACGGGATGCTCCTGTCCCGGCACATCCGGCTCGTCGCGGCGTTCGACCACCGGCACCTGTTCCTCGACCCCGACCCGGACGCCGAGGCGTCGTTCGTCGAGCGGCAGCGGCTCTTCGCCCTCCCGCGCTCGTCATGGGCGGACTACGACACCTCGCTGCTGTCCCCCGGCGGCGGGATCTACCCGCGGACGGCGAAGTCGGTCCCGGTGTCGCCCGAGGTGGCCGCCCGGCTCGGCCTGCCGGTGTCGACCTCGGCGCTCACCCCGGCCGAGCTCATGCGGGCGATCCTCAAGGCTCCCGTCGACCTGCTGTGGAACGGCGGGATCGGCACGTACGTGAAGGCGTCGGCGGAGTCGCACGGCGAGGTCGGCGACAAGGCGAACGACGCGATCCGCGTCGACGGCCGCGACCTGCGGGTGCGGGTCGTCGGTGAGGGCGGCAACCTCGGCCTCACCCAGCTCGGCCGGGTCGAGGCGGCGCTGCACGGCGTCCGGGTCAACACCGACGCCATCGACAACTCGGCGGGCGTCGACTGCTCCGACCACGAGGTGAACATCAAGATCCTCCTCGACCGCGTCGTGGCCGCGGGGGACCTCACGGAGAAGCAGCGCAACACCCTGCTCGCGGAGATGACCGACGACGTCGGCCGGATGGTCCTGCGCGACAACTACGAGCAGAACGTGCTGCTCGGCAACGCGCGCAAGCAGTCGCACTCGATGCTCACGGTGCACCAGCGGTTCATCCGGTCGCTCGAGGCGCGCGGTGCGCTCGACCGGGCGCTGGAGTTCCTGCCGGACGACGCGACGCTCGCCGAGCGGGACGACGACGAGCGCGGGCTCACCTCGCCGGAGTTCGCCGTCCTCGTGGCGTACGCGAAGATCGCCCTCACCGAGGACGTCGTCGCGTCCGGGCTGCCGGACGACCCGTGGTTCGCCCGGACCCTGCGCGACTACTTCCCGCCGGCCCTCGTCGAGCGGTACGCCGACCGGCTCGCCCAGCACCCGCTGCGGCGCGAGCTCATCACGACGTGCCTGGTCAACGAGATGGTCAACCGGGGCGGCATCACGTTCGCCTTCCGGGTCCAGGAGGAGACGGGCGCCAGCCCCGAGCAGGTCGCGCGGGCCTACACGGTGTGCCGGGAGGTGTTCGGGCTGCGCGAGTTCGTGGCCGCCGTCGAGGCGCTCGACAACGTCGTGCCGACGGAGGCGCAGACGGTGCTGTACCTGGAGTTCCGCCGGCTCCTCGACCGCTCGGTCCGCTGGTTCCTCCAGGCCCGGCCCGGCCAGCTCGACATCGGTGCGGAGGTGGCGCGGTTCGCGCCGGTCGTCGCCGAGCTGGGGCCGAAGCTGCAGGACATGATCGTCGGCGCCGAGCACAAGGCGCTCGTCGAGCAGGCCGGTCGGCTGGAGAAGATCGGCGTCCCCGCCGAGCTCGCCCTCTCGGGCGCGTGCCTGCTCAACGTGTTCCAGCTCCTCGACGTCGCGCAGATCGCCGAGCAGGCGCAGCTGCCCGCCGAGGAGGTGGCGCGGGTGTACCTCACGCTGTCCGAGCGGTACGCGGTCGACGCGATGCTCACCCGGATCAGCGGCCTCGAGCGGCAGGACCGCTGGCAGTCGCTCGCCCGGGCCGCGTTGCGGTACGACCTGTACGCGGCCCTGGAGTCGCTGACCCTCGCGGTCCTCGGCTCGACGCCGGCCGGTGCCGAGCCGGTCGCGCGGATCGAGCGCTGGGAGCGGGAGAACGCCGCGGCCGTCGCCCGGGCCACGCAGACGCTCGAGGAGGTGCGCCGGCTCGAGAAGGGCGACCTCGCGTCGCTGTCGGTGGCTCTGCGCACGCTGCGCGGGGTGGTGCGGACGACGGCCTGACGCGCCCCGGCCGGACCGGCCCGGCCGTGCGGTGCCGGCCCGGCTCTCGACCCGGTGCCGGCCCGGTGCCGCCCCGGCGCCGCCCCGACGGCGGACGCGGGACCGGTGGCGCCGCCGTCTACTGTGGAGGTCGTGCCGACCCTGAGCGAGCTCGTCGCCGCGAACACCGACCTCGAGGCGGCCGACGTCGAGTGGCTCCACCTGCTCGTCGGGGACTGGCAGATGATCTCGGACCTGTCGTTCGCCGACCTCGTGCTCTGGGTGCCGGACCGCGACTCGGACGGCTGGGTGGCCGTCGCGCACTGCCGCCCGAGCACCGGGCCGACCGTCTACTACGACGACGTCGTCGGCACCCACGTGCCGCGCGGGCGCCGGGTGCAGGTCGACCGCGCCTGGGACCTGCGCCGGATCTGCCGCGAGCGGGACCCGGAGTGGCACGACGACGTCCCGGTCCGTGAGGAGGCCGTGCCCGTCGTCCGGCGGGACCGGGTCATCGCGGTCGTCGCCCGGCACACGAACCTCGCCGCCGCGCGCACCCCGAGCCGGCTCGAGCTGACGTACCTGCAGTGCGCCGACGACCTGGCCCGGATGATCTCGACGGGGGAGTTCCCGGTCGCGGGCGCCCCGACCGGCTCCCGACGGGGTGCGCCCCGCGTCGGGGACGGTCTCATCCGGCTCGACCGGGACGGCCGGATCAGCTACGCGAGCCCGAACGCGCTGTCCGCCGTCCACCGGCTCGGGTACGTCGGGGACGTCCTCGACCGCTCGCTCGCGGAGATCGTGACCCCGCTGCTCGACCAGAGCGGGCCCGTCGACGAGTCGCTGCCGCTGGTCCTGTCCGGTCGGGCGCCGTGGCGCAGCGAGGTCGAGGCCCGGGGGACGACGCTGTCCCTGCGGGCGATCCCGCTCGCGGCCGCGGCGCACCGGATCGGCGCGCTCGTGCTCCTGCGCGACGTCTCGGAGCTGCGCCGCCGCGAGCGGGAGCTGCTCACGAAGGACGCAACGATCCGCGAGGTGCACCACCGGGTCAAGAACAACCTCCAGACCGTCGCCGCGCTGCTGCGGCTGCAGGCCCGGCGGATCCCGTCCGAGGAGGGGCGTGCCGCGCTCCAGGAGGCGATGCGCCGGGTCGCGACGATCGCGCTCGTCCACGAGACGCTCTCCGAGGGGCTCGGTGAGACGGTCGACTTCGACGACGTCGTCGCCCGGGTCGTCAAGCTCGCCGTCGAGCTCGCCGGGGCGCAGGCCCCGGTGGCCGTGAAGCGGGAGGGCCGGTTCGGCGAGCTGCGTGCCGAGAACGCGACGCCGCTCGCGCTCGTGCTCACCGAGCTCGTGACGAACGCCGTCGAGCACGGGCTCGCCGCCGGCGGCGGGACCGTCACGGTCATCGCCCACCGTGAGGGCCGCAGCCTCCGGGCGGTCGTCAAGGACGACGGTGCGGGGCTGCCCGAGGGGTTCAGCGCCGGCGTCGACGGGCTCGGGACGCAGATCGTCCAGGCGCTCGTCGGCGGTGAGATGCGCGGCCGCATCATCTGGACGACGCCCGCGGAGGGCGGCACCGAGGTGAGCGTCGAGGTGACCGTGCACCGCGTGGACGGCGACGACGACCAGGACGCCGGCCGGAGCACGTCGGACGGCGCGGGCGAGGGTGTGCCGGCGGGGGTCTAGGCGGACCGCGCAGCCCGGTGCCGGTGACCCGGCGCGCACGACCGGTGCCGCTGGTGCCCCTGAGGTCGTCCCGGCGCCGGGTACGACGAAAGCACCGACGGCCGTGGTCTGCCGCCGGTGTTCGTCGTGGGTCTGCGGGCCCGGCCCCGGGGATCACGAGCCGGGGCGGACGCTGCCGCCCCGGCCTACGGGGTCTCGGTCGGTGGTGCGATCGTTCGTCGGTGCAGGTGGGTCGTCGTTCGGGAAGGTCAGCTCGCGCGACGTGCGCGGGCGTTGCGGCGCTTGAGAGCGCGACGCTCGTCCTCCGAGAGACCGCCCCAGACGCCGGCGTCCTGGCCGGAGTCGATTGCCCAGCGCAGGCACGTCTCGACGACGTCGCAACGCCGGCAGACGGCCTTCGCCTCTTCGATCTGCAGCAGGGCAGGACCCGTGTTCCCGATCGGGAAGAACAGCTCAGGGTCCTCGTCAAGGCACGCTGACTTGTGCCGCCAATCCGCCATCAGGTGTTCCACTCCTCCAGCCCCGTGCGGGGGGCCTCGTCGCTTTCGGTGTCTGCGCGATTGCAGTGAGTGCTGGTGTCCCGACGTCCGCAACGGCATCTGTTCGCGCCTGTCGCTTCGGTCGGTGAAAGCGCTTCTTCGCGCCTCCCTGTATCCAACGCCAAGCCTCACATCCTTGTGCCCGCTTTCACAAGGGATACGGGACAACTTTTCGTCACCGTCCGCTGTGAAATCGCTGAGCGCGAGGAACTGTGTTCGTTCATGCACTTGTTGTGATGACTGCTGCTCAGATGCCCTGCGACCGGGGTCTTGGGAGAGGGGCTGAGCCCTGTACGGTGGCCCTGAGACGTGGTGAACGTCTCCTGACGGTGACAGGATGTGACGAATCATGACTCGCGAGCGGACCGGTGACGGTCACGAGACTCACCGTGTCCGTCAGATCGTCGCTGCGATCGTTTGTGCTGAATCCATTGTCGTCATCGGGTACGGATCCGTCCTGGGGATTGAAACACTCGTGGACCGACCCGCCAGTTTTGTCGGCTCCGCATTCCTCGCCCTCCTTGTCGTCCTGCTGGGCGCGGGGGTTGCCTCGGTGTCCCTGGGGCTGTGGCGGGGGCAGCGCTGGTCCCGTTCGCCGGCGCTCGTCTGGCAGGCGCTCCAGGCCTCGGTGGCCGTCCCGGCGCTCGGCCCGCGACCGCAGATCGGGGTACCGCTCCTGGTTGCCGCCGTCCTCGTCGTCGTCGGTGCGTTCACGCCCGGGGTCGTCGAGGAGCCGCCGGACGGCCGGACCCCGCTCGACGGGGACTGACCCCGCGTCGGCGGCCGCCGCGGCGTGCAGGCGCGGTCAGGTCTCGTCGGAGAGGTTCTCCCGCAGCGTCGACAGGCTGCGCGCGAGGAGCCGGGAGACGTGCATCTGCGAGACGCCCACCTCGGCGGCGATCTGGGACTGCGACATCCCGCGGCCGAAGCGCAGCGCGAGGATCGTGCGCTCGCGCGCCGGGAGCCGTTCGAGGAGCGGACGCAGCGTCTCGCGGTTCTCGACGAGCTCCATCCCGGAGTCGACCTCGCCGAGCGTCGGCTGGGTGTCGTCGGGGACGCTCGGCAGCGGGACCGTCGCGTAGGCGGAGCCGGTGTCGATCGCCTCGAGCACGAGGTCGGCGTCGGCGTCGAGGTGGTGGGCGAGCTCGGGGACCGTCGGCGAGCGGCCGAGAGAGTGGGTCAGCGTCTCGCGCGCCTCGGCGACCCGGCGGCTCAGGTCCTGGAGCCGGCGCGGCACCCGCATCGCCCAGCCCCGGTCCCGGAAGTGCCGGCGGATCTCGCCGAGGATCGTCGGGACGGCGAACGCGGTGAACGAGTCGCGGCCCGCGTCGAACCGGTCGACGGCGTTGAGCAGGCCGATCGTGCCGACCTGCACGAGGTCGTCGTACGGCTCGCCGCGGCCGCGGAAGCGCTGGGCGAGGTGGTGGACGAGGGCGAGCTGGCTCTCCACGATCTGCTCGCGGAGCACCGCGTGCGCCGGGTCGTCGGCGTCGATCGTCGACAGCCGCCGCAGCAGAGGGACCACCGCGGCGTCCGCGGGGTGGAGCTGCGGGGACGGCTCGGTCGCCGCGCGTGCCGCGCTGCCGTCCCTCGTCACTACGCCCTCCGACCCCCGGTGTGGCTCAACCGGATCCAGCATCCCTCCTCGGTGGCCCCGGTCTCAACCCGGCCCACGAGTGCTTCGAGGACGGACCAGGCGAAGCTCGACCGGTCGGGGAGGGTCCGGGCCGGGCCGCGGACGTGCACGTCGAGCGCGCCGGGCCGGATCGTGAACTCGGTGTAGAGGTGCGCGTCGGGGTGCGTCGTGTGGCCGAGCAGCAGTGCGCAGGCCTCGTCGACGGCGATGCGCAGGTCCTCGATCTCGTCGAGGGTCAGGTCGAGCCGCGCCGCGAGGCCGGCGCTCGCCGTCCGGATGACCGTGAGGTAGGCAGGGTCTGCGGGCACGCGGAGCTCGACGACATCCGTCACGTTGGTCTTCCCGCTCTCCCCGACGACTGTGATCATGGAATTTACCCCTCGCTGCCCCGTGCGACCTGGTGTGCGCCCTTGGCTGCACATCGGCCGAACGGCCGGGGGTGTTACACAGACCGTACGACCGACCACGTCCCGTGCCTGTAACGGACGGAACTGCTCCGACGCTACCGGCGATCCTGCGCCGGCGACGTTCCAGGTGATCCCGCCGTCCCGGCCGCGGCGGCGGCCTGCCGGGCGAGCGCCCGCAGCGGGTCGCCGGTGAGCCGGTGGACCGTCCAGTCCCCGAGAGGCTCGGCCCCGAGCCGCCGGTAGAAGCCGAGCGCGGGCTCGTTCCAGTCGAGGACGTTCCACTCCAGCCGGGCGTAGCCCCGGCGGTCGCACTCGGCCGCGAGCTCGGCGAGGAGGGCCTGCCCGAGCCCGAGGCCGCGGTACGCGGGGCGGACGAAGAGGTCCTCGAGCCAGATCCCGTGCCGGCCCCGCCAGGTCGAGAAGCTGACGAACCAGACGGCGGTCCCGGCGATCCGGGCCTGCGTGTCCCAGCGGGCGGCATCGGTGCCGTCGGCCGTGCCGGGGCCGGTGCCGCCCTCGGTCGCGTCGTCCTCGGGCAGCACCTCGGCGACGAAGGCGTGCACCCGTGGGTCGGCGCCGAAGAGCGCGGTGCGGAAGGCGTCCTCGTCGGCCTCGACGGCGTCCGGTTCGCGCTCGTACTCGGCGAGCTCGCGGACCAGCCCGAGGATCGCCGGGACGTCCTCGGGACGGGCCACCCGGACCCGGGTCCTCGTCGTCACGTCGACCTCCTGCCGGTGCTGCCGCTGCCGCGCGTGCCGTCGGCTCACTCTCCCATCGCGGTCGCCCCGGGGGTGCGTGCGACCTGGACCGGGGTGGCACGGCCCCGGTCGACCACGACGCCCCGGCCCGGGACCGTGGTGCGGGGCGGGGCGTCACGGACGCCCAGCACCTCCGCCTCGCCGGGCCCGCACGTGCCGAGCAGCAGCCCGCACCGCGACCGCCGCGCGGCGGCGAGCAGGCCGCGGAAGGCGACGACGGCGTCCGCCGCGGTCGCGGCGACGACGGCGGTCGCACCGGCTGCGACGAGCTCCTCGACCTGGGACAGGACGGGCTCCGGCAGTCGGTCGACGTCGTCGGCGAGCACGACGACCGGCGGCGTCGGTGCCGTGCCGACCCCGTCCGGTCCTGCTCGCACCACGGGCCGTCCGGCCCGCGCGACCTGGCGGCCCAGTGTGGTGAGGGCCGTCGTCCGACCGGAACCCGGTGGCCCCGCGACGAGGACGACCTCGCCGGGCGGCAGCGGCAGCAGGACCGGTGCGGCGTCGTCCCCGCCGAGCCCGACGGCGACGGCCGCCGGGCCGCCCGGACCGTCGTGCGTGCGGTCCGCGTCGACGGGACCGGGACGGTCCACGCAGGCGTCGAGGTCCACGACGTCGACGAGCCCGGGCAACGGCACCAGACGCAGGGGCCGCCTCCCGGCCTGCGCGGGACCGGCTGCCAGGGCGCGGGCGAGCCGGACGAGCGCCGCCTCCTGCGCCGCGGGAGCGGGGTCGCGGTCGAGCAGCCCGACCTGCGCCTCGACGACGGACCGGGAGCCGTCGGTCGCCGCGCCGAGCCGGAGCACCCGGCCGGGCGGCATCGTCGCGGGCAGTTCGTGCGCCGCCAGACCGGCGACGAGCAGGTCGGTGGGGTCGGCGGTCGGCAGGAGCAGCCGGGTCGGCAGCAGTGCGCCGACCGGACCGGTGAGCAGGCCGCGGCCACCGGCGGCGACGACGCGCAGGCCGTCGGCGCCGCGGTCCCGGGCGAGCGCCACCAGGTCATCGAAGGGCCTGCCCCGGTCGTGCGCGCGCAGGGCGTCCGCGACCGGCTCCCAGCCGTCGACGACGAGGACCGTCCAGCGGGCCCGGACGGGATCGGTCGCCAGGTGTCGCAGCAGCCGGGCCGCGCGCTCGACGTCGTCGACGGTGGCGACGGTGCCCGCCCCCGGCAGGTCCGACGGGACGGTCCGCGCGCCCGGCGCCGCGAGCACGTGCACGTGCACGTGCACGTGCACGTGCACGGTGCCGGGTCTGGTGAGCAGGCCCGCGACGACGGCCCGCAACGCCGTCGTCCGGCCCGAGCGCGGGCCGCCGACGACGGCCAGGTGGCCGCGTCCGAGGTCCCAGGCGAGGGCCGCCCGGCGCTGCTCGTCGGGGAGGTCCGCCAGCCCGACCACGACGTGCGGCCCGTCGCCCGCCGTCGCTCCGGGTGCGTCCTCCGGGGGGAGGTCCGCGAGCAGCACCACGTCCGGCAGCGGCGGCAGCCACGGTGCGGGAGGTGCAGCCGCGCCGGTCCGGGCGACCGCCTCCCGGCAGGCCACGGCCATGCTGTCGACCGCGTCCGGGGGCCCCTCGTCACCGGGCGGTCGCGCCGGGCCGCCGGCGGTGCGCCCGCCGCCTGCGGGTCCCCCGGCGAGCACCCGCACCCGGACCGTGGCGTCGCCCGCCCCACCCACGTCGTCCGGCACAGCGAGCAGCGCGGTCTGGACCGTCCGCAGGTCGCCGCCACCGGTCCGGACCACGGCCCGCCCGGGCGCCGAGGCGGGCAGCCCGGCCGCGTCCGGCGCCTCGACGACGTCGTCCGAGTCGGTCCGGTCGCGGACCCGCAGGGCGACCCGGAGGTTGAGGTTCGCCCGCATGTCCGCGGTGACGACACCTCCGGGCCGCTGGGTCGCCAGCACGAGGTGCACCCCGAGCGAACGGCCGACCGCGGCCACCCGGACGAGACCGCCGAGCAGGTCCGGGAGCTCCTCGGCGAGCACCCGGAACTCGTCGACGACGATGACGAGCCGCGGCATCGGCGCGGCTCCTGCCCGGTCGGCGGCGGCGAGGCGGTCGAAGGCGTCGAGGTCGGCGGCGCCCGCGGCGCGGAGCACCCGTTCGCGGCGGCGCAGCTCGGCCCGCAGCGCGGTGAGCGTGCGACGGGCGCCGTGCGGGTCGAGGTCGGTGAGCAGGCCGCAGACGTGCGGCAGCGCCTCGAGCCCGGCGAACGCCGTCCCGCCCTTGTAGTCCACGAGCAGGACGGCGACCTCGGTCGGCGGATGCTCGGCCGCGAGCGCGGCGACGAACGTCCGCAGGAGCTCGGACTTCCCGGCGCCGGTCGTCCCGGCGACGAGGGCGTGCGGCCCGTCGGTGCGCAGGTCCACCGTCCACGGGCCGTCCGGGCCGCGGCCCAGGGCGACCCGCAGCGGGGGCGGGGTCCGGTCCGGTCGGGCCCAACGGCGTGCGAGGTCGGCACCCCAGCGCGCCGGGGGGCCGGGCAGACCGACCACCTCGGCCAGGGTGACCCTGGCCGGCAGCGCGGACCCGTCCGGCCGCGGGGTGGCGTCCCGGAGCCGGGCGACGTCGCGGGCGAGCCGGGCCGCAGTCCCCGGGCCGAGCCCGTCCGGGACGCAGCGGCGCACCCGTCCGTCGTGGCGCACCACGGCCTCGAGGCCCGCCGCCCCGGCCCCGGGCGCACCGACGACGACCGTGGCGAGGCACTCCGCGGGGAGCCGGGACACGTCGTCGTCCAGGCAGAGGACGACGACCCGGGCGCGCGGTGTGCCGTGCCGGCGGTCCGCGGCCCGGGCCTGTGCGGCGGCCCGGCGGAGGATCTCCGCGACGGCGGTGTCGCGTCGCAGGTCGTGCGCGCCGTCGAGGACGACGACCAGCACCGCGGGGGTGCCCGGCGCGTCCCCTGGGACGGGTGCCCCGGGTGCGAGGGCGGCGACCGGGTCATCGTCGAGGTGCGGCAGCCAGGCCGCCCAGGACCAGCCGCGACCGCGGTCACGGTCCGACGACCGGACCACGACCCGGACCTCCTGCGGCGTGTGCAGCGTCGCGACCTGGGCGACGACGGCCCGGGCCAGATCCGTTGCCGCGCAACGGGGACCGGCGATGCCGAGGACGCCCGCACCGAGCAGGTCGACCGTGACCGGTGCGACGGCGTGCTCGGCCGCCGGCGCCTGCGGACCCTCGACGCGGACCCCGGCGGGCACCGGACCGAGCCCCAGCCGGACGACGAGCGCGTCCTCGTCGGCCGCCGATCGTTCCCACAACCGCCGGGTCGGGGACGCGGCCGCGGTCGTGAGGCGGCCGAGGTCCGGACGCACGCGGTCGAGGCGCGCGGCGTCCAGGCGGAGGGCAGCGGTGAGGTTCTCGGACGCGACCGCGACGGCGGCCGCGTGGTCGGCGGCGGCCCGGCGCGCGTCCCGCCGGCCGCCCCGCCGCTCGACGAGGTGCTGGCCGAGCAGCGCCAGCGGTGTGAGGAGCGCGAGGAGCAGGAAGACCGGCTGGTGCCAGACCAGAGCCATCGGGACGGCGACCACGGCCGGGACGACGAGCGCCGGCCAGGGCAGCCTGTGCGGCCGCGCCGGTGGCGGCGGGTCCGGGAACCGCACGGTCAGGGGCGGGTCGTCCACCCGGACCCGGGGCGCACGGTTGACGAGCAGGTGCCCGAGCCCGTCGGGCACGGCCGCCGCCGGCTCGTCCTCGTCCGGGTCCCGCAGCACGAGGTGCGACGACCCCACGACGAGGCGCGCGCCGTCCTCCCACCGGGCCGGCCCGCCGTCCGGGAGCGGCTCCGGCGCACCGCCCGCAGATGCGAGCGCCGTCCCGTTCGTCGACCCCAGGTCCGACACGACGACCTCGCCCGGGGCGACGGTGACGACGGCGTGGGCCCGCGAGACGCCGGGGTCCTCGACGCGCACCGTCGCGTCCGGTCCCCGGCCCACCACCCACACGCCCGGACCGAGCGCGACCCGGCGGCCGGCGTCCGGCCCGGCGACGACGTGCACCTCGAGCAGCGGGACGCCGGGCGACGGGCCCGGCGCCCCGACGACGACCACCGCACCGTCGAGCAGCGGCGGCCGCCCGACGACGGCCTCGCCGTCGAGGACGACGCCGCCGACGGAGAGCGGTCGGCCCGGCACGAGGCCGGCGGCCGCCTCCAGGGCCGGGCGGGCCTCGGCGAGGCCCGCCCCCGCCGGGGCCTCGACGACGACGTCGCACGGGGCCGCCGTCCGGCCCCGGTCGACGACCGTGAGCCGGACGGCCATCCGCCCGCCGGGGGCAGGGGCCGTCACCGGAGGCCGTGGCGCGGAGGGGTCGTCATGGCCGGGGAGTCTGCGCCGGGGGACCGACGATCCGCCGCCCGCGGCCGCCGGCCTGTGGATAACCGGCCGGTTGTCATGCCGTTGGTCACTGACCTGTGGACAGCCGATGATGACGTCGAAGATCACCTATAGGTTGCGTGATCTCCGCCGGGCGAGGGGCCCGGCGAGCCTTCGGGAGGTGGCGTGGACGCGGTGGCGATCGTCGCCGACGAGGTGCGCGAGCTGATCCGCCGGCGCGGGCTCGACCCGGCCCGGGACCCGGGCGGTGTGCGCCGCCTCGTCGAGGACGTCGTCGCCGACTACGACGACCGGTCGGTGTCGGGGGCGCTGCCGCCGCTCGCGGACACCGCGGGCGCGGTGAAGCGCGTGCTCGACGACGTCGCCGGGTTCGGTCCTCTGCAGCCGTACCTCGACGACCCCGACGTCGAGGAGGTCTGGATCAACGAGCCCGGCAAGGTCTTCGTCGCGCGCGGCGGGGTCAGCGAGCTGACGACGGCGATCCTCACCGAGGAGGAGGTCCGCGACCTCGTCGAGCGGATGCTCAAGACGAGCGGGCGCCGGGTCGACCTGTCGTCGCCCTTCGTCGACGCGATGCTGCCCGTCGGCTCGCGGCTGCACGTCGTCGTCCCCGACATCACCCGGCGCCACGTCGCGGTGAACATCCGCAAGTTCACCGTGCGGGCGACCCGCCTCGAGGACCTCGTCACGCTGCGGACCCTCACCCCGCACGCCGCGCGCTTCCTCACCGGGGCCGTCGCCGCCGGGCTGAACATCCTCGTCTCGGGCGGCACCCAGGCCGGCAAGACGACGTTGCTGAACTGTGTGCAGTGACATTGGTCATGTCCGATGCGCGTTGGCTCCTGCTAAGCCTCGTGCGCGTTGCCGCGCTTTCGAAGCAGAGTTGCTCTCAGGTCCTGTAACTTCATCCCGGTGACAGATGTGCCGCAGCCCCCTGGCAACGAAGCCTCCACCGCTCAGGAAGATCCGGGGTCTTCGGTGGCCGCGCCGAGCAAGCAGGGCCAAAATGGCGGAGAACACATCGGCGACGCTTTGGTTGCGACAACCGCGATTCACGCGGATCCGGGCGGATTCTTCTTGCCACGCGCCCAATTGGCGGATGTCCTGGCGTCCATCGCCAAGACCGCCGCAGCGAACAAATCTTCGAATGTCAAAGGGCCATTTGTTGTGGCACTGGAAGATCTCCATCGGCTAGACAAATCTGTTCGACAGTTCATACCTGAAGATGCCGTACATACACCCACGCTTTCAATCAAAGTACTCTATGCCGACGAAAGTTCTGAACGATTCGACAACTGGGAGGCCTTCGCCTCCGAGGCATTCGCCGACCTCGACGGAACCAAGTTGAACGTTGAGTGGGAGGTATTCACTCCGGACGGCGCGTACAACATCGCCATGTCTTGGAAGGTGGAAGTCGAGAAGGACACTGCTTTCGACCGGTACGAACCAGCTAGTATTGAATATGTATTGCTCGGACCCAACCGGCAATGGCTGAGATGGGTGGAGGGTGAATTGTTGGTCATCCTGCGCTCGATGGCCCTCAACAGTGCTTACCGTCCGTTGAAGGCTCTTGCACACGCTCGCGTCCGCCTGTTCACAAAGCTCGGTGTGGCAGCACTGGCCCCGGCGCTGGCCTCGGTGTACTACTTCACGCACCCAAGAGATCCGAGGCCGACAACCAGGCAGCGATTCGACAACATCATGGCGGGCGAGACCCTGGACGAGCGCTTTCAGAGATTTGTTCACGATCAACTGTATTTGAGCGCGCCAGACGATAGTTTGCTGCTTGTTCTTGCCTTTCTCAGTCTGTTCGCCTTTGCCGCCGTAGTTATGCCGGGCAATCTAATCGATAAGCCCCTGTCTAGACTCGTTCCTAGATCCGGATTTGCCATCGGGCCAGCCAAGAAGCGATTCGAGGATAGGCAACGGACCTATCAATTCTGGGTCTACACTGTACTGATCGGTCTGGTGATCGGCGTGGTGTCGGGCGTCTTGGCGGGCCTGTTGGCATAGTGTTGTCTTCAGGTGAATTGTTGGGTCGCGAGCCTGTTTCGATCAGCTCGCGCCACCCACGAACGCTTTGACCGCGCCGGTGGTGTCGACCAGGGCACCGTCGAGCCGAGCGAGCGCCCGGAAGGTCACCAGGTCGTTGCCGAATGCGTAGTCGTCGGAGCGTGCGAACCGAATCGGCCCCACCTGCCTCACAAAATAACGTGAGAAATCCCCGAACAAGATCGACCGGGCCGAGAGGCCCACGGCAGCCACGTTCGGGTCGACGTAGACGGGGCGCCCGAGCAGCGTCCCGGCGGCTCCGGTGCCCGGTGGGACGTCCTGGGAGAACAGGTAGCGGTTCTGGCTGTCCTTCAACTTCCGGACCGAGGCGAGGGTCGCGTTCCGCATGAGCCAGCCCGCCGACCGGCTCCGGGCGTACGGGGCGGCGACGGAGTAGTAGAGGTCGATGAGGTTGTCGGCCGTGAACGCCCCGGCGACCGCCGTGCCGCCTGTGACGCCGACCGTGGCGCCGGTTGCGACCCCGGACGGCTGCGACGACCCGGTGCCGGTGACGAAGTGGGCTCCGGCCCCGTTGGCGAGGGCGAGGCCGGCCTGCTCGGCGAGGAATCCGAGGAGGTCGAACGCGGAGTCCTGGACTAGCTCGGTCGTGACCTGGATCTGGAACGCGTACTTGTAGGCGCTCAGGGCAGTCGTCCCGAGCGTGGGATCGGAGGCGCCGATGGCGCCGCCCTCGGCGACGATCGCGGCCGTGGAGAACGCAGTGGACGTGGGGACTCGGAGCGCCTCGCCGCTGTCGGTCTGGAGCAGGGTCGCCCCGGCGGCGAGGACGGCGGAGCCCTCGACCAGGTGGGAGACGAGGCGGTTGTAGAACGTCGTCCCGGTGAGGCCGGAGCCGGAGGTCGTCGAGACGGTGCGAGCCTCGACCCCCGGCTGCCAGCCGGAGCGCCGCTGCCGCGGGAGGACCTCGATGGGTCGTCGGTCGTTGGACAGGACGGCGGTCCGGAACGCGGCGTCCAGGTCCCGGTCCTCGCTGCTGACGTGCCTGCCGGTGACCGGGGTTGACTGGATCCGGGACATGGCCTCCCGGACGTCGTTCTCGCGCTTCTCCTGGTCGCGCAGTTCCTGGAGCCGCTGGTCGTAGGTGTCGAGGTCGGAGGTGAGGCGGTCGAACTCCGCCGCCTCGTCGGGACTGAGGGCGGCGCGCTGCTCGCGGTCCGCGCGGTCGAGGATCGCGGTCATGGTGTGGTGGATCTGGGCGCGCTTGTGCTCCAGATCGGTGATGAGGGACACGGGGTTCTCCGCGGTGGAGTCCCGCGCGGAGGGCGCACGACGGCGACGCCTCGGGGCGGGGATGCCTTGCTCAGGAAGTGGGGGGCCGCGGAGCCCGACTGTCGCCCTCGTGGTGCTGCCGGGTGCGGGTCGCGCTGCCCGGCCGGGCTCTAGCCGTCCGTGTCACTCCGTGCCGTGGTTGTCGACCTGCGGCAAGGGAGCCTTGTTATGAGGTCTAACTTACCAGACGAGGGCATGGCGAGGTTGATCACCTAGACGTCCCCGCGAAGGCCACAGGCGGCCGAGCACCAAGGTGCGACGTCTGGGCGGGAAGCGGGACCTGCAGGCCCCGGCCGTTCGTGCCGCACCGCTCCACGGCAAGCCAACGAGCGTGGAGGAACCCCTCATGCCTTCGACATCAACCGCTAAGCGGATTCTCCTTATAGCGAAAACTTGGAACCAGAATCCGTCATATCTCGGCGTTCACGCCCTAGTGTCGCAGCGCGATCCGCGACCCCTGAGAAATGTGCACAACCCTCTGGCGAGAGGCAGTTTGGGCGAGTCCGACGCCCCCCGCAACGCAAGCGCGGTTTCGCTCGAAGCTGAAAGCCGCATTCGACATGAACTCAAAAGTTCGTCTAAAAGCGTTGTGGCACATGCTGTCCGGGCGCCAAGTCTTTGACACTGCGGGCGCCTTGGCGGGACGATGACGAGCGAAGGGGCCGGGAGGATACGACCCTCCCGACCCCTTGAGACACAACCGATCTGAGCGGTCGCGTCGGTGCTGCAACAACCACGTTACCGCTCCCGTCAACGGAGCGTGAAGCCATGCAGAACCTCTTCCCCTACGGTGCCCCCGTCGTCGTGGTGATTATCTACGTGGCGGTGATCCGGCTGCGGGGCATCCGATGCGGCCCCTTCAGCATCACCTTCTTCGACCGCGGCCCCACGTCCTGACGATCAGAGGGCACCAGCGATGCCGTCCGTGAGGTCACGAAGCAACCCACGGACGGCGTCGCGCCGCTCGCAGACGAGGGCGACGGCCATCCCCCAGACGTCGACGAACCGCCCGCGCTTGTCGCGATGCTCGACGAGGAACCGCAGGAGCGCGGTCGTCTCCGCCATGCCGAGAAGGTCGAGGCGCCCCGCCAGGACTCCCGATGTTGCAGAAGTCCCGGCGGGGCGGTCCATCGCCGAAGGCGTCAGCCGTCGACGTTGACGTCGAACTCGGAGGAGCCGTCGGTGCCGCCGCGAGCGGAAGCACGGACCCGGTAGCCACCCACGGCGAGGACGATCACCGGGACGGCGAGAATGACTAGGAGCCAGCCGCGGTAGATGCCAGGAGCTAGCCCGCCGCCGCCTGCGAAGAGGTCGATGAGCGGGACGCCAATGACGACCAGCACCATGGCTGTGACCGTTGCGACGAAGACGAACGTGAAGGCCCACGCTTGGGGCCTCGGGGGGTGGCTGCGACGGTCGGCCACAGGCACCATCTCCTTCCGATCGGCGAAGCCGTCCGGACGCAAGGACTTGGGCACGACACACCTGGCCGGTAGTCTCCAAACTGCGACGTAAGGAAGACGTCCCCCGGCGAAGCGGGCCAGCCCCCGCCTCTACCCGGGGGACTTCTTTTTGCGCGGCTGCGGATTGAGCCGCGGATTCACAACGTACTCGGGGCCTTGGACAGGCGTGCGGACGCTCACTCCCCCTGCGCACCAACGGGAACGGGGGGCAGACTTGTACACAAAGCCGCTCTACCGTTCCCACCAGGGCCGACATGGCTGGTCATCGAGCAAGATCCATCCGATCGCCTCTTCCATTGTGTCGTAGATCACACGGACACCATCCCGGCGATCACACACCAGTGCGACTGCCATCCCCCAGACGTCCACGAACCGGCCGCGCCGGTCGCGGCGCTCGACGAGGAACCGCAAGAGCGCAGACCGCTCGGCCTCGCCGAGGAGGTCGAGGCGGCGGGCCAGCCGTCCAGGCTCCCCGACGCCCCCGGCCCGGAGGAGAAGCGCGAGGATGTCCGCCGTCCGGGCCGTCCCTCCGGGCAGATGGTGGGCCATCTCGTCGAGGGCGTCCGCCAGGGAGTTGCGGGCGTCCTCCTGAACGAGGGCGATGGCGGCCCGGAGGTCGGTCTCGGCGAGACTTTGACGCAAACCGGTCATGGTGCAAACGACATTTGACGCAACCCCGTTGTGGCTGCTAGGACGGACGACAGGACGCCCCGAAGTCCGGAGAGACCTAAACAGTCTTGCTCCGGACAAGGGAGGCCCACGGTGGCTGGCGTCGATCTCACCAACATCTCCGATGTGCTGCCGTACGTCCTCCCTACAGCGGGAGCTGTCGGTGCCGTCGTGTGGGGCTTCCTCCGGCGCCGCGGACGTGAGGTGCAGAGGTTCGGCGCGCGTGCCGCCGAGTCCCGCCTCGTTCGGACCGCGGGGTGGGCGTGGCTCATGAAGTTGCACGGCGTCGCGCCGGAGCGGGTCGCGGTGTTCGTCGAGGACGCGGCGCGCAAGAGCCAGGGGCTCACGGCGAGGGCGAGTCCGGAGGAGTCGCCCCCGAAAGCTCCCCAGGCGCCGGAGCTGCGCGTCGTCGACGGGGCCGGCGTCAGCGAGGGTGAGCTCTAGCCCTATTCGAGCCGGCCGAGGGTCCAACCCTGGACCTCGCTGATGCGCCCACGCCAGAAGGAGCGCGGGGTGTACGACCGTTAGGACCTACAACCTGGGCCTGCGCGACGTGGATGAAGTCGGGGCTCTTGAGGTAGGGCGCCGACTCAGTCATGAGCTCGAGGTCCTCCGCGTCGTCCGGGGGCGTCATGCCGGCGAGGAAGCGGATGGTGTCCCCCGTGCGAGACATGCCCTCGGGGATCGGCGACCCGTCATCGAGGGCGTCGAGGGTGGCGGCGAGGCCCTCGAACCATTCGTCCGCCCGGAGGAGGTTGCCGGTGATGAGGGTGCCGCCCACTGTGAGCGTGATGCCGGTGCCGCCTACCGGCGCTGCCCTGGCGAGGGCGAGGAGAAGGCTGCCACCGGAAGAAGGATCAGGGGATGAGGGTCTCGGCGTAGGGCAGGCGCACAAGCTTGACGTCGTTGCACTTGGCGGTCGTGCCGTCCCCAAACTCGACCTCTGTATCGCTGTTGACTGTGTACTTGATCGTTCGCCATCCACCCGTGAGGGTGCGTCCGTCGATGGGGAGGTGGTTCTCGACTCGCTGCTTGATCAGCTTCACCAGTTGCTGTGGAGTGGTGATCTCGAGCAACTGGGGGCGGCCAGCAAGATCTGACATCCCGTCAAGGAACGAAGATGCAAACCGCGCCCGACCTTGCACACGCGCAGCGGAAGCGACGCCACGAGCGATGACGTCACTAGCCACGACGACTGCCAGACCAAAGGCAGTTGCAGCAGCGACCACGGCTGTCGCCAAGATCAGGGCGACTGTGACCTCCTTACCTGCCGTCTCTACGAAGGAAGCTACAGTCGACGCGACAGTTCCCAAGAAGGTGAGGAGGCCACCTGCGCCTCCGATGGTCTGAAGTGCGCGCCTGGAGAGCGTCATTGTTCCGGCGCGGATGACCTGGACGGCCGAGTCGGTTGTCGCGAAGGCCTCGTCCTTGCTTGCCAACTTGTCGTCTGGAGTCATGAAGTGCAGGCGTACAGCCGCCTCGGCAAGTGAGGGCCCGTCACTCAGTGGGAATCGTAGTGCCTTGTCCGTCTGGACGTATTGGGACGGAGTCGTCTTGAGAACTGGTTCGGTCATCACAGCCCCCTCAAGGTGCCATATGTAACCATCGCAGCACCGCCTGTGACGGGCAACTAGTGCCCGAACGTCCTCCAAAACAGAAGGCCCCCTGTAAGAATAGGGGGCCTTCCTCGTGCTGGAGTCAGTTGCCGGCCTCGCGGTAGGCGTCGATGACTTCCTGCTTGATGCAGGGAGGCGCTACGGCAAGCGTCGCGCGGCCTGGACTGCGGTCAAGTGGGTGCTGGTAGGGCAGGGGAGCGTCGTGGTGGCGTAACTACTGGGGCTGACTAGTCGATAGATCAATCATGAGGCTGTCAGCAGCGGTAGCCTGCATAGATGGTCGAAGATGCAAGCGCCTTAGACGCAGAGATCGTTAGGGCCGTCGAGTCTCTGACGCATCAGGTACTGCAAGCCCAAGCATATTGGGAGCACGTAGATGATCTTCCAGTAGAGCTTCAAACGATTGCGTCGCTTGCCCATGCTGTGCTCGAACTCGTTGACAGGGTTCCAGACCTCGTCGATCTGTCAGATTATCCCTTTCGCCGAAATGATGAAGCAGTGGAGATTGGAGGACTATCTATAGCTGTGGCACATTTGCGGCGAACCGATCCTAAGGATCAAGTCCTCAATTCCTTCTTTCAAGTCTGTAGCAAGGTCTTCACGCTCGTTGATAACTATGCAGATGCGTCTGGGAATAGCGTCCTCTTCAAGTCAGATACACTCTCTAAAGTTCGGGTGCGGGATCTCCGCGACAATTGCCGCGCTGTCAACAGTCTTATTGAGAGCGCTGCAAAGCTTGAGAAAATCAGTAGCGCCGTTGAGGTGGCTGAAGGTGCAGCACAGGAGGCTAAGCAAGCTGCTGGTGTTGCAGGGGTAGCCACACTCACAGGCCACTTCGCCGAGTTTGCCAAATCGCAATCGCTCGCTGCCGCCTGGCGCCAGGCCGTAACAGTGCTGCTCGTTGGCTCGGTAGTCGGGATCGGCGTCTTCAGTGTCGTGCAGAAGCAAATCCCGGCAGGCTGGGGAGCTGAGACGGTGTTCAAACTGACGCTGTCCCTTCCGCTACTCGCTCTTGCTTACTACTTCGCCCGCGACGCATCTAGACACGCTCTCGCGGCTCAGCGAGCCAGAGAAATCGAAGTCCGTCTGAAGACTCTTGGTGCCTTCACCTCTGAGCTGACCGACGAGGTCAGACTGGACGTGAGGTCAACTTTCGCCAAGGCGCTCTACACCGTCGTTGACTACGGCGACAGCGACGCCAAGGAAGCCAATGCGCTGGGCAAGGAGCTCACAGACACCGTCAAGGTGCTCGCTGAGGCAGTAGCCTCCATCGCAGGCAAGGCCAAGGACGCAGCAAAGTAGGAGGACTAGTGGGTTCCGAGCACCCGAACATGCGGCCGCCGGGGCGTGCCGCTGAGTTCCCAGATGTGTACAAGGTCTGGGGGGTACGAGAGGGCCTGCTGTTTGGCACATACGAGGGAGTCGACACGCACGGTGATACCACCTACAGTGTTCGATCCAATCTGCTGACGGCCACCTTCGGCTACGCCGATACGTATTACGGGAAGTTGACGGAGGATCTCAACCGCTCCGCGCGCGTTATGCGGGACTTCAGTGCACTCTCGCTGCTGCTGCGACTGGAAGACCACCCAGAGACTACGTACACCGTCCAACGCATCTCTCAGGCGTCCCCGTTACTCATCTGGCTGACGGTGACCGTGCCCGCCGCCGCTTGGGGTATCAAGGTAGCGGTGGACCGTCTTTGCCAGGCTGCGAATACCGTCGGCGACACGCGACTTCAGATGTCTCAACGGAGAGCAAAGCGGGCCGTCTATGACGCTGTGGCGGACCACATCAACTCAGTTCCTATCGAAGACCTGATGCCGCGCAGATCGCGTAATTCCATTATTCAGCAGGCGGCGCGGTCCATACTCGCCATCAGCAGCCTGGAGAACCCTGCCCCCAGCGAAGCGCAAGATCTTCTCGCCGAGCCACCGGCAGCCCTTCCTCTGATGCCCCGTCAGGAGTAGTCACTTCGGCCCATATGCGCGTGGTGTCCGCCTTGTGCCCGGACCAACGTCTAGCCTCCATACGCGGGGAAGCGAGCGGTACGGAGTGATGTCGGGCCCACGATGTAGCCTCGCTTCCCACATCAGACAAGACGAGGCGTGAAGGGCTCTCACCGATGGCTGAACGGCACAGCAAGACACCGAGCGCTGCACCGGCTGAGCCCCCTGTCGCGAAGGTTCGCCGTACGCCGCTCTCGCAAGAGAACGTTCCATCCATGTCGCTGGAGCAGGCACTGCGTGTACCTCGAGCCATCGCGGAGAACTACGCCTTCCAGCCGACACGGCCCCTCAACGTGGCCGGCGCCGTGGGCATGAGCCCATCGTCGGGGACCTTCCGGATGATCACTGGTGCTTCGATTGCCTATGGCCTGACCGCAGGTGCTGCACAAGCCCCAGAGATCGGGCTCACGGCGCTGGGCAAGCGCATCGTCCGGCCGACCACCGAGGGGGATGACGTCGCCGCCAAACGTGAGGCGATCTTGCGCCCCAAGGTCGTAGGGGAGTTCCTTCGGCAGTACGACGGTGCACAGCTACCCGCTGACCAGATCGCCAAGAACGTCCTCCAGGACAAGGGCGTACCAGTAGACCGCCTGGACGATGTGCTCGAGTTGATACTGGAGAACGCCCAGTCTGTCGGCTTCATCAGAGAGATCAACGGCAAGCGCTACGTAGACCTAGCCGCAGCTGCTACCGCGACCGCAGAGGCGGAAGCGCCGGCCGCAGAGCCTGAGACTGCCTCGAACGGGACACTTCCAGTAGTCCAGCAGCCCAGTCAGGCGTATGCGGCACCGCACGTTGCAGTCGGGCCCGGAATCCACATCAACATCGAGATTCACATTGCCGCGGACGCGACGTCAGAGACGGTCGAAGAGATCTTCAAGAACATGCGGCGGTACGTGCTGAATGGAGACGGGACGGCTGACTAATGGCCGATCAACTGGACGCCGACCTACTCCGTCGGCTTCAGGAGTTCCAGTTCAGTGTGCGCCGACAGGTCAGCAGTCCCGTCGAGCCAGTAGTGCATGCCCGGGGTCCGCTGTCCGAGCGTGAAGCGGGCATCTTGGATCGGTTGCACAAGCTCTCGCCTAAGCTGGCCGCGTCGATGGAGCAGGCTCTGCGGGATCTCAACGACACGACAAGGCTCAGTTACATGGGTCCGGCCGGTGAGGTACGCGAGGTCATGCGCGCGGCCACTCAGCAACTTGCGCCCGATGAGGACATCCGCAAGCAGACCTGGTACCTCGGCATCAAGCAGGGCGACAAGATCAATCCCAGCCAAAGTGAGCGCATTCGGTATGCGGTTCAGCAGAAGGGTGGCAACCGCGACCAGGTAAAAGGCGTAGATGACATGATCGACGAGTTGATCGGTCAGATCGGTCGCCGTACTTACCAATCCGGGAGCAAGTCTCTGCATGCTGGAGCAACACGAGCGCAGGTTAGCAAGCTAGTGGGGTGGGTGTTCGCCATCCTGGACGAGGTTCTACCCGAGGCCTAGGCAACGGAGGTCGCCATGACAGTCGAATCGATCACTACCACCGGTGTCAGGCTGCTGGTGACATTTGATGAGCGCCGTCTGGCAGCGGAGAGAAAACACCGTCATTCTGTTTAGCGTCAACCATGCGGGTCGGCTGGGCGCCCAGTTGGCTGGCCTAGGTGCACTTACCGTGTTCTCGGCGTTCGCGAGACCGATCTGCGCCTTGGTCGTCGCGTGCGGGTTACCCGTCCTCGAGGTATGAGCGCTGAGGTTGCCAGCAGCAGCAGCAGAAGCTACAGCGGCGTCAGCTGCTGCCTGAGTTGCTGACACAGGTTTGGACGCGTCCGAGGTGTTGTCGACGTTTGGTAGCCCGACATCGGTCTTAGTGAGGTTCAGGTCGCCCTTGAGCTGGTCGGCCGTGCGAGAGGTCCAGGCGCTGGCCTTCCGCTGAAGCACCGCGTCGTCGCTGGGGGGCAGAGCCGCGATCGTGGTCAGGTCGGCGTCGAGGGGCTGCTTGGTGGCAAGTCCTGATGTCAACGACGAAGCAGACGCTCCTCCGAGGTTGGAGAGCGCCGTGGATGGGCTGGCGACGTCCGCGGAGTTCTGAGATCGGCGCGTGTAGCGGCCATCTACCTCAGTTGTGTCCAACTGGTGCTTGTGGTCGCGGCGTGAGGCTTGGTTGGCCGTCCCGCTGGTCGAGGCGGTGAGGCCGATGCTGGTGGGGGAGGCGATGGTGTCATCGAACGAGGCGCTGACGCCCGGAGGACCCTGCACACCGATGGTCTTGACGACAACGCGGCCGCCGTTGGTAACCGTCACAGTCTTCCGGCTCATCGGGTGACCTCGCGGTTGACGGTCACCTTGCCCTCAAGAAGCGGGTCCTGGGAGCCATCCGAGTAGTAGAGGAAGAGGTCGTAGACCCCGCTCATCCACGGAAGCGCCAGAGTCTCCTCATCGGTCAAACGGAGGGTGATGGTGCTGGCCGTTAGGTCGATGGTTATCCGACCGTTCTCCGTGGACAGCTCCAGGAGCACGTCTTCAGCGCCCTTGTGAGAGCGAATCTGCATCTTGGCGGATGCGCCTGTCAGGTCTACGTTTCCAAGAGCATCTTGGTACCCTAAGACGCTCGAAAAGGTGGCGTTGCGCTTGATGACGATGTCGTGGAGGCCAGCGAGTTCCATGCGGTAGTCCGTCAATGGGCGTCGCTGGACTCGCGACCTACTCCCAGTATATAGCGAAACCCGGGAGAGGAGGAATAGAGACTTGGAAAACAAGTCGCATCATGCCGCGACGGTAGGACTAGTACTAACCGCGATCAGTCTTGCATTCCTAGCTGTCAGTCTTATTGAACTGAAGCCGCAAGATCCAAGCTCTCGCCCTCCCATAGCGACAACGGACCACATAACACCCGTCGATACGAGAACTCACCCTGGAACGCCATCTCCTACGGGTGGAACTCAATCCCCAAGCCGTACATCCACTCCGAGCGGTACGACTAGTCCACCAACTTTCCTCCCATCAAGTTCACCGCCCTTAGCGTTACCCGATGTCCTGAAGTCTTGCGTAGAAGGATTGCTCGCATTCCGCAAGCCGGAGCGTATGCGCGCTGGCGACACAGAAACCTTTGTTGTAAACCTTGGTGCTGTCGGCGGTTCTCAATCGCCCGGGACGGGCATCCCCGGAACGGGCCGGGTTCAAACGCGAGGGGTAGCCGCTTGCCCGGAAATGTACGCAACGCTGACCGGCGACGACTTCAAGGTTGAACGCGCAGACGGCTCGGACGCAGATGCAGTACGGCTAGTGGGTGCCGATAGCCTCGCGTCTTGGCAATGGCGGATCACGCCAAATTCTGGAGGAGAGCGCGAGCTCTACGTAGCTCTATACTCCGTTCAACAGGGCAAGCCACGTACGTTCCTTACGAGGTACACAGAGACGATCACAGTTGACGTAGCGGCGACTCGCAAGGTTGGGTCCGTGCTGAAGTGGTCGCAGAGCTACGGCCTAAGCATCCCGGTGCTTGGTTTGGCCGCCTGGGGCGTGTTCCGCTACTGGCGGGCATCGAAGAAGAAGCCAGACCCCAGTAACGGAAATATTGTGATCCAGATACCGCCTGATGCCGACGACGTCGTGCTATCGGTCACGGGAAAGGACACGGCAACAGGCGGCGGAAAGTACAGCGCCGCCAAGACAGCCCCTTCAGCCAAGAAGGCTGTAGCGAAGAAGTCCACACCTGCAAAGAAGACAGCGGCCACGAAGTCACCTCCGGCTCCTCCGCAGCCCTAACAACTGAGGGTGAGAAGCGTGGCCACCGAGCAGTCACCTCCGCGTAGCTGGGTGCGGGGTCTGGCATCGAACGTGCTGGCAAACCTCGTGGCGGCTGGGGTAGTTGCGCTGCTTGTGGGGCTGTATGGGCTTGCGAGATCCTGGACTGGAAGCAAATAGGTATTACCTTCGCATTCGTGGCGGTGGGGATATTCCTGCTGCTTGGATGTTGGGCCTGTATTGACGAGGCGGCAACTAACCACCCTGACTCATCCATGATCGGGAAGACGCTGTACGGAATCTGGTACATCGTAAAAGGGAGCCTGACCCGGTTTCCCGGACACCATCGGTGTGGTGTTCAGGCCGCGGTGTGGGCCTGGGTGTGGGCTCGTTCGTAGTCGATCGGGGACAGGTAGTCCAGTCCTGAGTGGCGGCGGACGGGGTTGTAGAACCCTTCGATCCATTCGAAGATCGCGGTCGCGAGCTCGTGCCGGCTGGTCCAGGTGCGGCGGTCGAGGAGTTCGCGCTGCATGCTCGACCAGAACGACTCGATCATGGTGTTGTCCACCGATGAGGCGACCCGTCCCATGGATCCGAGCAGGCCGGCGGAGCGCAGCCGGTGCCCGAAGACCCAGGACGTGTACTGGCTGCCTCGGTCCGCGTGGACGATCGTCCCGGGGTCGGGGCGGCGTCGCCAGCGGGCCATCTCGAGGGCGTCGACGACCAAGTCAGAGCGCATGTGGTCGGCGATCGACCAGCCCACGATGACCCGGGAGTAGACGTCCAGGACGGCGCAGCAGTAGACCCTCCCCTCACTGGTGGGGTGCTCGGTGATATCGGTGCACCACAACCGGTTCGGGGCATCGGCGACGAAGCGCCGCTTGACGAGGTCGGCGTGCGGGGCGGTGTCCGGCCGGCGTCGGCGGTGTTTGCGGCGACCGCCGATCCCGGCCAGACCGGCGTTCCGCATCAGGCGGGCGACCCGCTTGCGTGCCACCGCGAGGCCGAGGCCCAGACGGAGCTCGGCATGCACGCGCGGGGCGCCGTAGCAGCCGCGCGAGGCCTCGTGCACGTCTTCGATCGTCGCGGTCAGGCCGGCGTCCTCGATGGCCCGCGCCGAGGGTGGTCGGTCGCGCCATTCGTAGTAGCCCGAGCGTGAGACGCCCCAGGACCCGGCAGGACACCGCCACGGAGAAGCCGTCGGCGGCGAGCTCGTGGACCAGCCGGAACCCTATTTTGGGAGCACGTTCTCCCGGGCGAAGTACGCCGAGGCCCGCTTCAGGATCTCGATCTCCATTGCCTGGACCCGGTTCTCGCGTCGCAGCCGGACCAGCTCGGCACGCTCGTCGCTGCTCAGGCCTTCCTTGCGGCCGGCGTCCACGTCGTCGCGGTCCATCCACCGCCGCAGGCAGGACTCGCTGATCCCGAGATCCTTCGCGATCGCGGCGACCGGCTTCTCGCCGAGCCGGACCAGGTCCAGGGCACGGCGACGGAACTCCGGCGGGTGCGGGGCAGGCATCACAGGACTCCTCTCCGAGACGATCATCGCCTCAGGACAGGTGTCCGGGAAACCGGGTCAGGCTCCAGGCGCTTGCGGCCAAGCTCGACTGGCTCTGCTCGCGCTCCAGCTCCGAGATGGACCGAGAGAAGGCAAAGGCCTTCAAGGTCGCCTACGTGCAGTTCTCCGAGGAGGTGCTAGCTCCCGAGTACGCCGAGGCACTCAACCGGTGAGGACAACGATCGTCCTCCCAGTCTCAAGAGCCGACTACCTCGATCGGGTGTTCTACGCCCTGGAGATGCTCACCTGCGACGCCAAGCGCACGGGGCTCCTCGTACTCGTCGACGGCGACCAGGAGCTTGTGACCACGGCTCAGACCTACGTGGAGCAGTCCAAGTCCGCGGAGCGCCGCTGTGTGCAACGCGACGACAGGTCACCCGTCACTCATGGCATCCCAGAGCGCCGACAGCGGATCGCGAACATCCTCAACGAGCTGAAGACCATGGTGACCAGTGAGTACGTCTTCGGGCTCGAGGACGACACCATCGTTCCCCGCATGGCACTTCAGCGCCTGTATGAGACCTACGCGCTGTTCCCGCACGCTGGGTTCGTCAGTGGAGTGGAACTGGGGAGGTGGGGCATCGCGCACGTCGGGGCATGGCTCGCTGACAACGTCTACGAGACGATCAGCCTCAAGACTCCTCCGATGGGGGAGGGCATCCAGCCGGTCGACGCGGCTGGCTTCTACTGCTTCCTCACCAAGACCCAGCACTACCGCAAGCACACGTTCAAGCCCTACGAGGACGCCCTCGGTCCAGACGTTGACTTCGGGCTCGCTCTGCGGCGCAACGGCTATCAGAACTACCTCAACTGGTCTGTGGCCTGCGAGCACCGACGTAAGGACGATTACCTCAAGCTCGGTCTGACCCCGCTCCAGGAGATCGAGGTGAAGCTAGAGGGCGGTGAATGGAAGGTGTGGATCTAGGCGGGCTTCTCCCAAACGGTGACGTCGAACGCGACCTTCGACGCGGATACGGAGATGATCTTCATGACCGCCAGGCGCTTCTCGCCCGTCATCAGGCAGACGCTGTACCCGGTCCTCAGTCTTGACACTTCAACGCCGTCGCTGGCCCCGATCTCTGTATTCGCAAGGCAGCTGGCATACGTAGCAGCAGACTTCACGAGGGCGATCTGAGAGAACTTGAAATCAACGTTTCCGTTGTAGATGCGGCCGATGTCGCCGAGAGGCGTATTGCCGCGCCCCCACTGGGGGTCGTCCTGCGGCGCATCTAGGTCCGCCGGCCCAGAGTCCTGTGTGACGATCAGCGGCCCCTTGTGCCGGACGTCTGGAGTCGCAGGCGATGACGGATCCACTGAGGTGGACGCACCAGCGTCGGCCAGTTGGCTCTTGAGCGCTTCGTTGTCCGTCTTGAGCTGATCGCGCTCCGCAGCGACCGAGGCAGACGCCGAAGAAACAGCCTGAAGCTCCTTGGACACGTCAGCGCTCTGGTTCTGAGCAGCCGAGACTTGGGTTACTGCCTCCTGCTTCTGGTCAGACTGGTTCTTGGCGAACAGGCCGATTACCGCTACGCCAAGGGTGAGAACGGCTGTGAAGACGGCCAAGAGCTGCACGATTGACTGAAACTTCGCAGCACGCGCCTCGTAGAATTCCTTGCCCGGTGGTGGCGTGCTCATATGCGTGCGAGGACCTCTCTGGATGGCTGAGATAGATGGCCGTTAGTCTTCAGCCCGGGAGTTCCCACGTAGTGACGAAGTAGCTGATGCTCTGCGACTTGATTTCCGTGATCTTCATGGTGGAGGTTCTGCCGTCGCTGGTGTAGACACAGATTGTCCACCCTGGCTTCATACTGGCTAGCTCGTACCTGAGGCCGCTCTCTAGCGTGGCCGCTTGGCAAGTTGTATAAGTCGCGTTTCCCTTGATCAGTGAAGTCTTGCTGAAGAATGTCTGGTTAACAGCTGCCGTTCCAAGGTCCTTGGTGCCGCCGCCGTTGCGCCCCCACTGTAGGTCATTGCTCGGGGAATCGAGATCTGCATAACCCGTTTTCGGAGTCACAGTGATTGGTCCCTTGTGGCGAATCTCGGGGACCTGTCCGGGGGGATCGGTTGAGACCGCCGTAGTACCGCCGAGGTCTTTGATCTGCTCTGCCAGTGAGCTGTTCTCGGTCGTCAGGCGGCTGTTCTCCGACTGGAGCTTGTCGCGCTCATCTGCGACGCTGGCCGACGCTGAACTAATTGCAGCAACCTGGTCGGTTGCAGCAGCACTCTGATCCTGAGCAGTCGAGGCGACGGTTTGGGCCTCTTCCTTCTGCTGGGTCTGGATCGTTGCGTAGATGCCAAGTCCAGCAGCAACGAGGGTCATGATCGCCCCTAGTGCTCCGAACGTCGCGGTCCAACGCTGAGTCCGAGCTGTCTTGAGCTTGAGCTGGTCCTCAGTCAGAGGAGCGCGCTTGGTGTTCGCCATGCCCTATGCCCCGTTCGCAGTAGTCCCCTCGCTGAGCGCAGCGTACCTGTGACGTTTCGCGGGCGTTCGCGGTTGCTGGGACTCGTAACATGACCAGAGTTGTCCTATGATTGGATCAATGGAACGAGCAGCACCACAAGACTTGACGAATGCCCCAGAAGGTTTGGAAACCGGAAAACCTAAGCGCCGTGGCGGTCCTCAGCCTGGCTATGGTCGCCCCAAGGGCAAGCTCTCGAAGACCACACTTGATCGGATCAAGGTTCTCGAGGAGATCCGCCAGCGGGTAGCTCGCAACGCTGATCAGCTTCTCAACGCTCAGATGAGCCTTGCCGTTGGCAACGTGCTTCTGTTTCGGGTTGACCAAGATGAGAAGGGCAAGGAACTGCCGGCCGTCCAAGTAACGAGCGCCGAGGAGATCAAGGCCTATATCGACGGTGACACCGAGGGCGAGTGTGATTACATCACGGCCAAGCTCCCCGACAACAAGGCGATCGACTCGCTCCTGGACCGGACCTTCGGTAAGCCAGAGCAAAGCATCGACCTCAAGAGCAAGGGTAAGCGGCTGACGGCCGCCCCCGTGATCGTCTCAACCATCAAGCCTCGCGATGCTGACTCTCAAGACCAAGCAGCATGAGGTCATCGAGGCAGTCAACGACCCGCGTGTAAGCACGATCGTTCTGATCGGGGCCGTGGGGACTGGCAAGACTGATGTGGCCGCCCACGCCACGATCTCCATCGCCTACGGATTCCCCAAGACCGACTGGCCGGTCTTCAGACAGAACGTCTCGACAGCCAAGCGGTCGGTGATCCCGTCCTCACCGTGACCGCCCGGGCCCGCGCCCGGGCCGGCTGAGGCCGCCCCCGGACGAGGGCTCCGACGTGCCGAGACCACCGACCCGTGGCAGCGTCGTCCGGGTGACCCCCCTCGATGGAGCCAGCGTCCTCGTCGCCGGAGCGAGCGGCGGCCTCGGCGCACCGCTGAGCCGGCTGCTCGCCGACCGGGGCGCGAACCTCACCCTCGTCGGGCGGGACGCCGGGCGGCTCGCCGCGGTCGGGCTCGAGAAGGCCGCCGCGCACGCCGTCGACCTCACCGCACCGGGGGCCCCGCAGGCGTGCGTCGACGCCGCGGTCGCGGCGTGGGGGCGGCTCGACGGGATCGTCTACGTCGCCGGCGTCGTCGCGTTCGGGCCGGCCATCGAGACCGACGACGAGACCCTCGACCGGCTCGTCGCGACGAACCTGCTCGCGCCGGTCCGGCTCGTCCGGGCCGCCTACCCGCACCTGCACGTCAGCGCCGTGGAGGGCCGGACGCCGTTCGTCCTCAACGTCTCGGCGGTCGTCGCCGAGCAGCCGATGGCCGGGATGGCCGTCTACACGGCGACCAAGGCCGGGCTCGCGGCGTTCGACGCCGCGGCGGGCCGCGAGCTGCGGCGCAGCCGGATCCGGCTCGTCGACGCCCGGCCGCCGCACACCGAGACCGGCCTCGCGACCCGCCCGATCGCGGGCCGCTCCCCGACGCTGCCGCAGGGCAAGACCCCCGACGAGGTCGCGGCCCGCCTCCTCGCGGCGATCGTCGACGACGAGCGCGACGTCCCGTCGTCCGCCTTCTGAGCGCACGACGCGTCAGGCACCGGGGGGCTTGCCGTAGTCGGCGCGGGCGATGGCCTCGACGGTCTGCTCCTCGGTGAACCGGTCCGAGCCGGGGATCTGCGGGACGAACCCGACGAGCACCCCGTTCGCCATGACCTGCGCCTCGAGCCCGGCGGCGCCGTCGACGTCCCACAGCGCCTCGCGACCGTCGCCGAGCGGCACCCGGATGCCGAACCGGAACGCCGCCGGCCGGGCCACCGCCGCCATGATCCCGTACTTGCGCAGGCCGTCGGCGATGCGCTGTGCCTCTCGCTCCTCCATGGGACCAGTCTGGGGGCACTCGGCTGGGAAGTCGCTGGGAGCGGGCTGGGCGGCATCTGGTTCGTGCCCCGGGCCGCCCTCCGCGTAATCTGATCGGTCGTGGCCGTCGACTTCCCCGCAGAACTGCGTGAGCTCCGCCAGACCCTGGGCTCGATCCTCGAGGTGAGCGACGTCAGCGCGCTCGAGAAGCAGGTCGCCGAGCTCTCCGAGCAGGCGTCCGCCCCCGACCTCTGGGACGACCCCGAGCACGCCCAGCAGGTGACGAGCAAGATGTCGCACGTCCAGGCCGAGCTCGACCGGCTCAGCGCCATGGTCAGCCAGGTCGAGGACCTCGAGACCCTCGTCGAGATGGCGACCGAGGAGAGCGACGCCGACACCCTCGCCGAGGCCGAGACCGAGCTCGTCAAGGTCAAGGAGGCGCTCGGCCGGCTCGAGGTCCGCACCCTGCTCTCCGGCGAGTACGACGAGCGCGAGGCGCTCGTGACGATCCGCTCCGAGGCGGGCGGCGTCGACGCCGCCGACTTCGCCGAGATGCTCCTGCGGATGTACCTGCGCTGGGCCGAGCGGCACGGCTACAAGACCGAGGTCTTCGACACCTCGTACGCCGAGGAGGCGGGCATCAAGTCGGCGACCTTCAAGGTCGCCGCGCCGTACGCCTACGGCACGCTCTCGGTCGAGCAGGGCACCCACCGGCTCGTCCGGATCAGCCCCTTCGACAACCAGGGCCGCCGGCAGACGTCGTTCGCCGGCGTCGAGGTGCTCCCCGTCGTCGCCGAGACCGACCACATCGACATCCCCGAGAACGACATCAAGGTCGACGTCTACCGCTCGTCCGGCCCCGGCGGCCAGTCGGTCAACACGACCGACTCCGCCGTCCGCCTCACCCACCTGCCGACCGGCGTCGTCGTCACCTGCCAGAACGAGAAGTCGCAGCTGCAGAACAAGGCGTCCGCGCTGCGCGTGCTCCAGGCCAAGCTCCTCGAGCGGGCCCGCCAGGAGCGCCAGGCCGAGCTCGACTCGCTCAAGGGCGACGGCGGCAGCTCGTGGGGCAACCAGATGCGGTCCTACGTGCTCCACCCGTACCAGATGGTCAAGGACCTGCGGACCGAGGAGGAGACCGGCAACCCGACCGCGGTCTTCGACGGCGACATCGACGCCTTCCTCGAGTCCGGGATCCGCTGGCGGCTCAACGCGGAGAAGTCCGCCGGCTGACGACGGCACGGAACCGGTTCGGCCAACTGGTCGTCGGTACCCGCGTGACGCTGGGATGATCCCGGCGACAGTTCGCAGGGCCCAGGGGGTCCGGGCCCGTCCGAGAGGAGCGCAGGGTGCGCAGCCAGTTGTTCGACACGGCGAACGCCGAGGTCCAGACCCAGGAGCGGTGGGTCAAGCAGAACAGCAAGATGGTCAAGGTGAGCCTCGGCCAGGACGTCCTGGCCGTGAAGGGCGCCATGGTCGCCTACCAGGGGCAGGTGACCTTCAACCACGAGGGCTCCGGCAGCGTCGGCAAGTTCATCCGCCGGGCGCTGACCAACGAGGACACCCCGCTCATGCGGGTCGCCGGCCAGGGCGAGGTCTTCTTCGCGCGGATGGCGGAGGACATCTTCTTCATCCAGCTCGAGGGTGACGGCATCTCGATCAACGGCACCAACCTGCTGGCGTTCGACGCGAACCTCTCCTGGGACGTCCACCGCGTCCAGGGTGCGGGGATGCTCTCCGGCGGGTCGTTCAACACGATCATCCAGGGCCAGGGCACCGTCGCCATCACGAGCGACGGCCCGCCGATGATCCTCGACTGCTCGCAGCAGCCGACGTTCGTCGACATGCAGGCGGCCGTCGCGTGGTCGGCGAACCTGTCCCCGCAGGTCGTGTCGAGCATGAACATGAAGTCGCTCCTGCGCGGCGGCTCCGGCGAGGCGTTCCAGTTCGCCTTCCACGGCCCGGGCTTCGTCGTCGTCCAGCCGAGCGAGGGTCAGCCCCTCGGCGGCCCCGGCGGCGGCCAGCAGCAGCAGGCCGGCGGGCTCGGCCAGCTCTTCAGCTGACCCTCCGCACCGCCCGCACGGCACGGCACGGACGGCGACCGGCAGCACCTGCTGCCGGTCGCCGTCCGTCGTGCCCGGCTCTGCGGAGCCCGCGCCCCGTCAGCGCAGCCCGGCGTCGCCGAGCAGCCGGGCGGTGATCTCCCCGACGTCCGCGAGGTGCTCGGGCAGGCCGTGGCCGACGAACCACGTCGCGACGTTCTGGACGTCGCGCGCGAGGAACGCCGGGCCCTGCGGGTTGCCCACGACGTCCACGACCTGCGGCAGGTCGATGAGGACGAGCCGCTCCTCGTGGACGAGCAGGTTGTACGCCGACAGGTCGCCGTGCGCGTACCCGGCGAGCGCGAGCGTCCCGAGCGCGTCGAGCATCTGCTCCCAGAGGTCGGCGAGCAGCGCCCCGTCCGGCCGCAGGGCGGCGAGCCGGGGTGCGGCCACGCCGTCCGGCGTCCCCATGAACTCCATGAGGATCTCGGTGCCGTCGAGCTGCACCGGGTAGGGCACGAGCGCGCGCCCGCCGGCGAAGCCGATCGACCACAGCCGGGAGAGGGCGCCGAACTCGGCGCGCGCCCACTGCCCGGCGATGACCTCGCGGCCGAACTCGGTGCGCCGCTGCATCGCCCGCATCTCGCGGGACCGGCGCACCCGGCGGCCCTCGAGGTAGCCGGCGTCACGGTGGAACTGGCGGTGCTCGTTCGACCGGTAGCGCTTGGCGGCGAGCAGGGTCACGGCGTCGGTGCCGGGCAGCCAGCGCTCCACGAGGTGGACGTCGGCCTCCTTGCCCGTCTTGACGACGCCCCGCTCGGCGTCGAGCGCGTTGTGGTCGGTGATGACCCACTCCGGGCGTGGCGTGGGGCCGTGCTCGGACCCGAACCACGAGGAGTAGCTGACGCCGTCCGGCAGGTCGTCCTCGGTGAGCCCGTCCGCACGGAGGTCGGACAGGTCGTCGGGGTCGTCGGAGCGGTCGTCCTGGCGGCCGCGCCGCGGCGGCTCGTCCGGGGCCGGGCCTTCGAGGTCGGACGCCGTGACCCGGCGTCCGTTCTTGCCGGCGCGCCTGCGGCGCGCGGGGATGTGGGTGCCGTCGTCGGACGGGTCGTCAGACGGGTAGTCCAGGTCGTGCGAGAGGTCGTACGTGGTCAACGGAGGAGCTCCTCGATCGGAAGGACATGGGCAGGGCACAGCCCTTGACAGGCGCCATGACGTGTCTCCTTCCGATCGGTGCGCACCCGGGGAGGGCGCGGTTGTCCTCGACGCGGACGTCGTGAGCGTGACGCGCGCGGCCCGGTGCGCGCAACTGGTTTTACGGGCGTGTGACACTGGACCCCGGTCCGCCGCGTGCGTGGCGGACCGCCCGGCCCGTTCCGTGTGCATAGAGTTGATCAGGCCGGACGACGTACGCCTGCTACACAGTGTCGCTGCGGATACGTTCCGTGACGACGGACCTGACCCCGAGACCGGCCGAGGACGACCTTCCGTGATCCGCTTCGAGAACGTCACGAAGATCTACCAGGGCACCACCCGGCCCGCGTTGGACAACGTGAGCCTGGAGATCGGCAAGGGGGAGTTCGTCTTCCTCGTCGGTGCGTCCGGATCGGGGAAGTCGACGTTCCTGCGGCTCAGCCTCAAGGAGGAGAAGCCGACGCGCGGGGTCATCCACGTCGCGGGCAAGGACGTCGCCCGGCTCCCCGGGTGGAAGGTGCCGCAGCTGCGGCGCCAGATCGGCGTCGTCTTCCAGGACTTCCGGCTGCTGCCGAACAAGACGGTCTTCGAGAACGTCGCGTTCGCGCTCCAGGTCATCGGCAAGCCGCGCCACGCGATCGTCCACACGGTGCCCGAGGTGCTCGACCTCGTCGGGCTCGCCGGCAAGGAGCAGCGCTTCCCGCACGAGCTGTCCGGTGGTGAGCAGCAGCGCGTCGCCATCGCGCGCGCGTTCGTCAACCGGCCCGCGATCCTGCTCGCCGACGAGCCGACCGGCAACCTCGACCCGACCACGAGCGTCGGCATCATGCGGCTGCTCGACCGGATCAACCGGACCGGGACGACCATCGTCATGGCGACCCACGACGACGAGATCGTCGACCAGATGCGCAAGCGCGTGGTGGAGCTCGAGGACGGCCGCCTGATCCGGGACCAGGACCGCGGCGTCTACGGCTACGCGCGCTGAGAGAGGCGAACAGACCATGCGGTTCCAGTTCATGCTGTCCGAGATCGGGATCGGCCTGCGGCGCAACCTGTCCATGACGATCTCGGTCATCCTCGTGACGACCGTGTCGCTCCTGCTGCTCGGCGTCGGGATCCTCGCCCAGAAGCAGGTCTCGGCGATGAAGAGCTACTGGTACGACCGGGTCCAGGTCTCGATCTTCCTGTGCGGCAAGGACTCCGACTCGACGAGCTGCGCCGACGGCGAGGTCACGCAGGAGCAGACGGCCGCCATCCGCGCCGACCTCGGCTCGCCCGCGCTCAAGCCCTACATCGACACCGTGTACTACGAGTCGAAGGAAGAGGCGTACGCGCACTTCAAGGAGCAGTTCAAGGGCAGCGTCCTCGCGGACAACGTCGTCGCGGACCAGCTCCCCGAGTCGTTCCGGGTGAAGCTCAAGGACCCGCAGCAGTACCAGGTCGTCTCGGACGCGTTCCGGGACAAGCCCGGCGTCGAACGGGTGCAGGACCAGAACCAGCTCCTCGACCGGCTGTTCGCGCTCCTCAACGGCCTCAAGTGGGGGGCCTGGTTCGTCGCCGGCCTGACCCTGCTGTGCACCGTCCTGCTCGTCGCGACGACGATCCGGCTCACGGCGTTCACCCGGCGCCGGGAGACCGGCATCATGCGCCTCGTCGGTGCCTCGAACCTCGTCATCCAGCTGCCGTTCGTCCTCGAGGGGATGATCGCGGCCTTCCTGGGCGCCGTCCTCGCCTCGGGCGTGCTCGTCGCGTTCACGCACTTCGCGGTGCAGGGCTGGCTGAAGAACTCGCTGCGGTTCGTCGAGAACTACGTCACCGTCGGCGACGCGCTGTCGATCGTCCCCTTCCTTTTCGTGGTCGGTTTGCTGATCGCTGGCGTGTCGTCGTTCCTCTCGCTGCGGCGATACCTCAAGGTGTAAGTCTCGACAAGTTGTCGAGACTTGCCCGACGGCGACTTCCCCGGCTCCACGTCGGACGGCGAGGTGTGCGGCGTCGTTCGCGGACGCCGGTGGAGGAGTGCCCATGCGCCCGACCGGGCTGCGTGCTGTCGTCGTGCTCGCCGCGACGTCCCTGGTCGTCACGGGTCTGACGTCCTCGACCGCGTCGGCCGCCCCGGGCGGAGCGGCCGCCCCGGCCGCTGCCGCGGCGGGCGGTCCGGCCAGGTCGGACCGCGTGACCGAGCGCAAGAACGACCTCGACAAGCAGATCGACGACATCCGGGAGAGCCTCGAGGGCACCTCGGCCGACCTCGTCGACGCCGCGGTCGCGCTCAAGCGGTCCGAGGCGGGTCTCGTCACCGTGCGGGCCGAGCTCGCCGCGGCCCAGGCAGCCCTCGCCGCGGCGGAGAAGCGGGACGCCGAGCTGGCGACCGAGCTGGCCGTCGCCCGCGAGGAGGAGGCCAAGGCCGTCAAGGCGCTCGAGGCGCAGGCGAAGGCGGAGGCGCAGACCCGGGCCCAGCTCGGGCGGCTCGCCCGCGAGGCCTACTCGGGCTCCGGGATGACCGGCCTCTCGATCGCGCTCCAGGCCGACAGCCCTGACCAGTTCGCCGAGCGGATGGCCGTCGCCGGCGCCGTCATGCGCAGCGAGAACAGCGAGGTCGACCGGCTCGTCGTCGCCCGGTCCGAGATGCGGGCGCGGACGGCGAAGCTCACCGCGCTGCGGGCCCGCACCGCCGAGCTGAAGAAGCTCGCGGCGCAGGTCGTCGAGCAGCGCGCGGCCGCGCAGGCCCGGGCCGCCGCGGCCGAGGCCGAGCAGACCCGACTCGTCGACGAGCAGACCACGGCGCTCGGCGTCATCAAGGACAAGCAGGCGCAGGAGAAGGACCGCCTCGCGAAGGCCCAGGCCGAGCAGGACCAGCTCGAGAAGATCCTGCGCGCCCGCGCCGAGAAGGCCCGCAAGGAGCGGGAGGCCCGCGAGCGGCGGGACCGGGCGAAGTCCGGCGGCGGCTCGAGGGGCGGCTCCAGCGGCGGCACGAGCGCCGGGTCCGGCGGGTCGCAGACCAACCGCGGCGGGTACCTGTCGTACCCGGTCAACGCCCGGGTGACCTCCGGCTACGGCATGCGCTACCACCCGATCCTGCACTACTGGCGCCTGCACGGCGGGACCGACTTCGGCGCCGCGTGCGGCACCCCGCTGCGGGCGCCGGCCGACGGCACGATCGTCCGCGCCGGCTGGGCCGGCGGCTTCGGCAACCAGATCGTCGTCGACCACGGCTACGTGCGCGGCGTCGACCTCTCGTCCTCGATGAACCACCTGTCGCGGATCTACGTCAGCAGCGGCCGCGTCCGGCGTGGCCAGGTCATCGGCCTCACCGGCACGACGGGTCTGTCGACGGGCTGCCACCTGCACTTCGAGGTCTACCAGAACGGCTCCCGGGTCAACCCGATGCGCTGGCTCTGAGCCGCGGGGCCCCGGACGTCCGTGCCGTCGTCCGTGCCGTCCGGGGAATCCCGGACGACGCGGACGGCGCCCGGCTCGTAGACTCGTCCGTCGGCCCGCACCGCGCGGGCCGTGCGACGCCGGAGGGAGGGCGCAACCGTGGGCAGGGCAGCAGACCAGAAGGCCCGCAAGGCCAAGAAGGCGAGCATCAAGGACGGCGCGGGCCGCGTCCTCGTGGCGAGCAACCGCAAGGCCCGGCACGACTACCACATCGACGACACCTACGAGGCGGGCATCGTCCTCATGGGCACCGAGGTCAAGGCGCTGCGCGCGGGTCGGGCGTCGCTCGTCGACGGGTACGCGTCGGTCGACAACGGCGAGATCTGGCTCGAGGGCGTGCACATCCCCGAGTACGCGCAGGGCACGTGGACCAACCACGCGCCGCGCCGCAAGCGCAAGCTCCTGCTCCACCGCCTCGAGATCGACAAGCTCGCCTCGCAGGCCAAGGAGAAGGGCTTCACGATCATCCCGTTGCAGCTGTACTTCCTCAACGGCCGGGCCAAGGTCGAGATCGGCCTCGCGCGGGGCAAGAAGGAGTACGACAAGCGGCAGACGCTCCGTGAGCGGCAGGACCGCCGCGAGGCCGACCGCGCCATGTCGACCCGCGCCGACCGCTGACCCGGGCGGGGCGCGGGGCCCCGGTCAGATCGGCTGCGGCCGGCCGAACAGCCAGCCCTGGCCACGGTCGCAGCCGTAGCGGCGCAGGGCGTCCGCCTGCTCCTCGGTCTCCACGCCCTCGGCCGTGACGACGAGCCCGTGCGCGTGGGCGAGCGACACGATCGCGGACACGACGGCGTCCGCCCGGGCGCTCGTGCCGAGCCGGTTGACGAACGACCGGTCGATCTTCAGGAAGTCCAGCGGGAACCGGTCGAGGTAGGCGAGGGCCGAGTACCCGGTGCCGAAGTCGTCGAGGCCGACGTGCACGCCGAGGTCCTTGAGCCGGCGCACCTCGCGGGCGCGCCGTCCGGTCGCGTCGAGCAGGCTGGACTCGGTGAGCTCGACGAGCACCCGGTCGGCGGGGACGTCGTGCGCGGCGAGCGCGGCCGAGAGCCGGCGCAGGTAGGTCGGGTCGTCGAGCGTGCGCGCCGACACGTTGACGGCGACGCGCAGGTGCCCCGGGACGTCCGGCCGGGCGAGGTAGGCGACGGCGAGCTCGGTGATCCGGCTGTCGATCTCGACGACGAGGCCGGTGTCCTCGGCGACCGAGATGAACTCGCCGGGCTGCATGAGCCCGTGCTCGGGGTGCTCGAGGCGGGCGAGGGCCTCGCCCGCGACCCGGTCCCGGCTGCCGAGGTCGACGACGGGCTGCAGGTGCAGCCGGACGCCGTCGTGCGCGAGCGCCGTCCGCAGCCGCAGCTCGGACTCGATCCGGGCGTCCGCGCGGGCCCGCAGCGCGTCGTCGAAGACGGCGCACATGTCCCGGCCGGCGTCCTTGGCCTGGTAGAGCGCCAGGTCTGCCTGCCGGTAGAGGTCGACGACCGACCGGCCCGCCTCGGCGCACCCGGTGACGCCGACGCTCGCCGTCGTCACGAGCGACGCGCCGTCGGCGAGCACGAAGGGCTCGGAGAGCCGCTCCCGCACGGTGGTCGCGACGACGAGGAGGGCGGCGTCGCCGGGGGCAGGGTCGAGCAGGACGGCGAACTCGTCGCCGCCGAGCCGGCACACGGTGGCGCCGCGCGGCGCGAGCCCGACGAGCCGGCGGCCGACCTCGACGAGCAGGGCGTCGCCGGCGACGTGGCCGAGGGAGTCGTTGACCACCTTGAAGCGGTCGAGGTCGAGGAGCAGGAGCCCGACCGGGTGCTCGGGGGAGGCGACGGCGAGCGCCTGCTCGAGCTGCTGCTCCAGGCAGGTCCGGTTGCCGAGGCCGGTGACGGGGTCCGTCAGGGCGAGCCGCTGGAGCTCCTCCTCGGCCGCGCGCTTGGCGGTCATGTCGGTGATGTGGAGCAGCACGCGGGTCGTGCCGTCCCGGCGGACGTCGGCGACGGCGGCGTGCACCCAGACCGGGATGTCGCGCCCGTCGCTGCGGACCGCGCGGACCTCGAGGGAGCTCTGCGGGGCGGGGCCGGTGAGGCTGTCGAGGAAGGCCGCGGCGGCGGCGCGGTCCTCGGGGTGGATCACCCCGGCCGCGAGCCCCATGGGCCGTTCCGGCAGGGAACGCCCGATGAGGTCGCCCATGGCCCGGTTGACCCGGTGCGCGGACCGGGTGCCGTCCGGCGCGACGTCGAACATGACCATCCCGATCGGGGCCTCGTCGAACGCGAGCCGGAACTTCTCCCGGCTCATCTCGAGGACGGCGACGTGCTCGGCCTCCTGCGTGACGTCGAGGGTCGCGCCGATGATGCCGACGATGTTCCCCTCGTCGTCGTGGACCGGCTCGGTCCAGGCGCGCAGGGTCCGGGTGCGGCCGTCGGGCGGCGTCGTCCGGAACTCGTTGCGCCAGCCGACCCCGGCGGCGAGGCACGCCTCCTCCTGGAGCCGGGTCCGCTCCCGGTCCACCGGGTCGAGCCACGTGCTCCAGGCGTTGAGGTCGACATGGGTGCCCGGGTCGAGACCGACGAGCGCGAACATCTGCGGCGACCAGTGGATCGTGTGGTTGCGCAGGTCCCACTCCCAGATCGCGATCCCCGTGAGCTTGCGGGCGACGGCGAGGTGGCGCTGCGCCTCGGACGCGTCACCGGCGACGGCGACGTCCTCGGTGACGTCGACGAGGGTGACGACGGACGCGGCGGCGGCATGCATCCGGGGGGTCACGGCGGTGGTCGCGGCGGACAGCCAGCGGGGGCCGGCAGACGTCGTGACCGGGACGAGCCGGCGGTGGCCGACGGGGTCGGCGGGGAGGTCGAACGGGGGGTGCGACCCGAGCAGCGTGTCGCGGGGGACGTCGAGGAGGACCGCGGCGGTCGGGTTGGCGTCGAGGACGACCCCGTCGGCCGAGAGCAGCAGCATGCCCTGCGCGAGCCGGTCGAAGAGCAGGCCGAGCTGGGCGGCGTCGTCGCCGCGCTGGTCGTCGGGCGTGGCGGGGCCGGGCCGGGTCTTCGTCCCGGGGCCCGCCGGGCCGTGCGGGACCGGCACCCGGCCGGCCGCCGTGCGTGGGCTCATGGCGGCGTCACCCCTGCGCGGCGTCGGCGGCATGGCGCTGTCGCGCGCGGCGGATGTCGTCACACGTGTGGTCTCGGTCCGCCCCGGGCGATCCTGGATCACCCGTCCGGGCTACTGCGGACATGGGACGGGACGGTATCGCCCCGCGGGGCGTCCCCGCGCGCCGCCGGGAACAGGGGCCGGGGTCCGGCTGTTGGACCGAAAGGACGTCGCGGCCTGTCCGGCGCGGCGGCTACAGTGTCGGAGCGGGTCCCTCGGGCCCCGTGGTTGACAACTGCACAGGGGGTGACAGGTTTCGACGTTGGACGTCGTTCCAGGAGAAGCGGGCCGAGAAGGTGACGTGATCTCGTAAACCTCGTCGCAAACCAATAGGTGCTAACACAAACAGCGCCGACTACGCCCTCGCCGCCTGAGCGAGTGTGATAGTCCGTCAGCCCGGGCACGCCTTCGGCCCGGTCGCTGGCGTCAGCTAGAAGGCCACTGGCCAAGGGTCCGGTCACGGGATCTGCGGCGACACCAACAGTGACTGAGCCCGGCTCGGCGACATGCATGCTGGATCGCCGGGGCTGAGAAACGCCGTAGCAGGCTGCGCCCGGAGAAGACCTGGTTCACCGCCAACGGACGCGGGTTCGATTCCCGCCACCTCCACGAAATGGGTCGAGGCCCTCGCACAGCACCACCGTGCGAGGGCCTCGACCCATTTCATGCAGCCCGTGGGATCCGTCGCCTGCACCCATCCGTGCGGCGAGGAACGAGCCGCAGGGCATGCGCGACGGATCCCGCCACCTCCACTCGCGGCGAAGCCGCGAAGGGCCGAAGAACCACCGCAACGCGGCGAAGCCGCGAGCACACCTGCAACGCGGCGAAGCCGCGAGCCCCACGGACGCCCCCCACCCC
>NZ_MWLL01000202.1 GCF_002198675.1 Kineosporia sp. R_H_3
CATGACCGGTGCTGCCGTCCCAGGACCGACCCGGGCGGGGAATGGGCGTGGTCCGGACGTGGTTACAGGTCTGGCACACTGGACGAGGCTCCGGTTCACGCAGCGCGCAGACGGCGCGCGGGCGACCCGGCGGCCTGACAACCGAGGAGCGAATCAGTGAAGAGCGGCATCCACCCGGAGTACCGGGAGACCACGGTGACCTGTACCTGTGGTTCCACGTTCACCACCCGCAGCACGGCGAAGGACGGCGTCATCGCCTCCGACGTCTGCAGCCAGTGCCACCCCTTCTACACCGGCAAGCAGAAGATCCTCGACACCGGTGGCCGCATCTCGAAGTTCGAGCAGCGCTACGGCAAGAAGCAGGCCAACTAGCTTCCGGCGGCGCCGGTGCGCCGCCGCGGACGACGGGCTCGCCCCGCACGTCCGCGGCGTGCCACCGGCGCCTCTGCTTTGCCCGCACCTCTTGCCCGCACTTCGCCTGCCGGCCGTTCGGAGCCGCTGAGAGGACGAGGACGTCATGTCCGGCCAGACCGTGGACGCCGCCCGGGCGCTCGAGCAGGCCGTCGCGCCGCTGCTCGCCGAGCATGCAGAGCTCGAGACCCGGCTCGCCGACCCCGGCGTGCACGCGGACGCCGGGCTGGCCCGCACGCTCGGGCGCCGGTACGCCGAGCTGGGCGCCGTCGTCGAGGCGCACCGGGCCTGGGCCGCGGCGCTCGCCGACGTCGAGGCGGCCCGCGAGCTCGCCGTCGACGACGCGTCCTTCGCCGCCGAGCTGCCCGAGCTCGAGGCCCTCGAAGCGGGCACCCACGAGCACCTGCGGCGCCTGCTCGTCCCGCGCGACCCGGACGACGACCGTGACGTCATCCTCGAGATCAAGGCGGGGGAGGGCGGCGAGGAGTCCGCGCTGTTCGCCGGCGACCTGCTCCGGATGTACCTGCGGTACGCCGAGCGGCGCGGCTGGAAGACCGAGGTCATCGAGTCCACCGACTCCGACCTCGGCGGCTACAAGGACGTCTCGGTCGCCGTGAAGTCGCGCGGCACGCCGGTCCCGGGGGAGGGCGTCTACGCCCGGCTCAAGTACGAGGGCGGTGTCCACCGGGTGCAGCGGGTGCCCGTCACCGAGTCGGCCGGGCGGATCCACACCAGCGCCGCCGGCGTCCTCGTCCTGCCCGAGGTCGAGGAGGTCGAGGTGACCATCGACCCGGAGGACCTGAGGGTCGACGTCTTCCGCTCCTCCGGCCCGGGCGGGCAGTCCGTCAACACGACCGACTCCGCCGTGCGGATCACCCACGTGCCGACGGGGATCGTCGTCTCCTGCCAGAACGAGAAGTCACAGCTGCAGAACAAGGAGCAGGCGCTGCGGATCCTCCGCGCGCGGCTGCACGCCGTCGCCGCCGAGGCCGCGGAGGCGGAGGCGTCCCAGGCCCGGCGCTCCCAGGTGCGCACCGTCGACCGCTCGGAGCGGATCCGCACGTACAACTTCCCGGAGAACCGGATCGCCGACCACCGCACCGGCTACAAGGCGTACAACCTCGACCAGGTCCTCGCGGGCGACCTCGAGCCCGTCGTCGAGTCCTGCGTGGCGCTCGACGAGGCGGCCCGGCTGGCCGCGACCGAGGCGTCCGCGTGACCGGCGCGCAGCCGCCGGCCGCCACCGGCGTCCCGCTGCGGACGGCGCTCGCGTCGACGATCGCCCGGCTCACCGAGGCCGGCGTCTCCTCGCCGCCCGCCGACGCCCAGCTCCTCGTGGCGCACGCGCTCGGCGTCCCGCGCGCGGAGCTGTCCCGCCGCGTCGTCCTCGGAGACGCCCTGACCCCGGCGCAGGCGGACACCCTGGAGCGGCTCGTCGACGCACGCGCCGACCGGGTCCCGCTGCAGCACCTCACCGGCACCGCGGGCTTCCGCGGCATCGAGCTGTCCGTCGGGCCCGGCGTCTTCGTGCCCCGGCCCGAGACCGAGCTGCTCGCCGGGCTCGGTGTGGACGTCGCCCGCCGGCTCGTCGCGGACGGCGCCGAGCAGGTGCTCGTCGTCGACCTGTGCACCGGCTCCGGGGCCGTCGCGCTGGCCGTCGCCGACGAGGTGCCGCAGGCGCGGGTCGTCGCGCTCGAGCTCGACCCGTCGGCCGTCGCCTGGGCCCGGCGCAACGTCGAGCGGCTCGGCCTCGGCGACCGGGTCGACGTCCGGGCCGGGGACGTGACCCGCGCGGACGAAGGCCTGCTCGCCGACGTCGTCGGCCGCGCGGACGTCGTCCTCGCGAACCCGCCGTACATCCCGCCGGGGATGGTCCCGACCGAGCCCGAGGTCCGCGACCACGACCCGGAGGTCGCGCTCTACGGCGGCGGCACCGACGGGCTCGAGGTGCCGCGGGCGGTCGTCGCCTGCGCCGCGGCCCTGCTGCGGCCGGGCGGCGTCCTCGCGATGGAGCACGCCGACGTCCAGGGCGACTCCGCCCGGGCGCTCGTCGCCGGCGCCGGCTGGACCGACGCGCGGACCCTCACCGACCTCGCGGGGCGCCCGCGCACCCTCGTGGCCCGCCGGGTGCCAGACTCGTCCTCGTGAGCTTCCGCTTCGACTGCCTCGACGAGCGCGAGCGAGAGCGTGGCATCTCGCGGGCGGCCGTCTCGGTCTCCGAGGGCCTGCTCGTCGTGCTCCCCACCGACTCCGCCTACGGCGTGGGCACCGACGCGTTCTCGCACGAGGGGATCGCGCTCATGGCGCAGGCCCGCGGCCGCCGGCAGGCGCCCCCGGTGCTCGTCGCCCACGGGCGCACCCTCGACGGCCTCGCGACCGGCTTCAACTCCGGCGTCCGCGACCTCGCGGACGCGTTCTGGCCTGGCGGGCTGACCCTGCTCTGCAAGCACCAGCCGACGCTCACGTGGGACCTCGGCGACGGCTCCGGCACCGTCGCGCTCCGGATGCCGCTGCACCCGGTCGCACTGCGGCTGCTCGAGAAGACCGGCCCGATGGCCGTCACGAGCGCGAACCGGCCCGGGACCGAGCACGCCGCCGTGCCGCTCACCTACGAGGACGCCTGGGCCGCGCTCGTCACCGCCGCCGACGTCTACCTCGACGCCGGGCCGATGACCCGCACGGCGCTGTCGACCGTCGTCGACGGCACGGACAGCTCGCGGCCGCCGCGGGTGCTGCGGGTCGGCGCGATCGGTCTCGACGCCCTGCGGGCCGTCGTCCCCGACCTCGACACGAGCGCCGTGGAGCCGGCGCCCGACCTGCCCCCGGAGCCGGACGCCGGGCCGGAGGCCGAGGACGCCGACACGGCGCCGGACGCGGCCCCGGCCGGGACCGACAGCGAGGCCGCCCGCTAGTGCGCGCCTACGTCTTCGTCCTGCTCGTCGCCTTCGCCGTGACCTACCTGACGACGCCGCTCGTGCGCCGGCTCGCCCGCCGGGTCGGGGCGATCACCCCGGTCCGGGACCGCGACGTCCACAGCGTGCCGGTGCCGCGGATGGGCGGCCTGGCGATGTTCCTCGGGTTCGCCGTCGCGCTGCTCGTCGCGAGCCGGACGCCCTTCCTCGACCGGACCTTCGACGACGGCGGGGCGCCCTGGGGGGTGCTGCTCGGTGCGGGCACCGTCTGCGCGCTCGGGGTCGCCGACGACCTGTGGACGCTCGACGCCGTCACCAAGCTCGCCGGGCAGTCGCTCGCCGCCGGGCTCATGGCCTGGCAGGGCGGCGTCCAGCTCGTCGCGCTCCCGCTCGGCGGCCAGACGATCATCAGCCGCAACGGGCTCATCGTCCTGACGATCGTCGCGGTCGTCGTCGCGGTGAACGCGGTGAACTTCGTCGACGGCCTCGACGGGCTCGCGGCCGGCATCGTCGCGATCGCCGGGGCGGCCTTCTTCGTGTACTCCTACCTCCTCTCGCGCTACACGTTCGACCCGACGGACTACTCCTCGCTCGCCACCCTCGTCACGGCGGCCATGGTCGGCTGCTGCCTGGGTTTCCTCCCGCACAACTTCAACCCGGCCCGGGTGTTCATGGGCGACAGCGGCTCGATGCTCATCGGCCTGCTCCTCGCGACGTCCACGATCTCCATCACCGGTCAGTTCGACCCGGAGGAGCTGTCGAACGCGCAGGTCGTCCCCGCGTTCCTGCCGCTCGTGCTGCCGCTGGCCGTGCTCGCGCTGCCGCTGGTCGACATGGGCTGGGCCATCGTGCGCCGGGTCGGGACCGGCAAGTCCCCGTTCACCCCGGACAAGCTCCACCTGCACCACCGGCTCCTGCGCCTGGGGCACAGCCACGCGAACGCCGTCCTCGTCATGTACGTGTGGACGGCGACCTTCGCCTTCGGGGTCGCCTCCTCGGCCTTCCTGGAGCCGGTCACGGCCCTCGGGCTGGGCCTGGCGGCCGTGACGGCCGCGGTGCTCGTGACGCTGGGCCCGCTGCGGGGGCGCTGGCTCGGCGGCCGGGCGCGCAGGGGCCACGTATCGTGACCGGACGAGCCCCGACCCGGGACTTCGTGACTGATTTCACAAGCGCTGCCGAGAGGTCTTTCGATCATGGATGACGCCACCGCGGACGAGTTCTCGGACCGCGCCTGGGCCGCCACGATCCGGGGCGGGGCCTACCCCGCGCTGGCCGCGGGAGGTCTCGTCGTCCTCGCCGGTGCCTTCTGGGGATGGCGCTCCATGGTCGGCGCGGCGATCGGCGCGTTGCTCACCGTGGGTGCCTTCGTCGTCGGCCCGCTCGTCGTGCGCACAAGTTCACGATGGTCGCCACCTGCGGTGATGGTCTCCGCGGTGCTCGCGTACGGGACGAGCGTGCTCGTCCTGGGGCTCGCGTTCCTCGCCCTGGCCCGGGCCGGGTGGCTCGACCAGCTCTTCGTCGGCATCGCCATCTTCGCCTCGTCGACGGCCTGGCTCATCGGTCACGTGCGGACTGCCGGGCGGCTGCGGGTGCTCGCGTTCGGCTCCTCGCCGGACGCCGGTGCGACGCATGACGTCGCAGGTCACGACGGTTCCGGACAGTCATCAGGACCTACGTCTCACTGATAGGGTCCGTGCTGATGGACGACGACGCCCACCGCTCAGCCGGCGCCGCTGGCGAAGCAGAGGCGTGGACCGTCCTCGCGCACCTCATCAGCGGACCACTCCTCTACGGGGGCCTGGGCTGGCTGGTGGATCGTTGGCTCGGCACGAAGCCCGTCTTCGTGGTGGTCGGCATCCTCGGCGGCATGGGCCTTGCTCTCTACCTGGTGTGGTTCAGATACGGTGCGCACGACCGACGCCCGCCTTCGGCGTCCCACGACGCCGGTCACGCTGAGTAAGGAGACCTCGTGAGCAGCCTGCTCGCTGCCGGTGAGGGCACCGGCTTCGAGGCCCCCGACCCCATCGAGACGTTCTGGCAGCCGCTCTGGGGCGGCAACTCCCAGTTCGCGCTCACCCGCCCGATGGTCATGGCGGTCTTCTCGGTCATCCTGCTGTCCGTCTGGTTGCTCGTCTCGACGCGCAAGATGGCGCTGGTCCCCGGCAAGGCGCAGTTCGTCACCGAGAGCGTCTACGGGATGGTCCGCAACGGCCTCGGCCGGGACATCCTCGGGAGCAAGGACTTCCTCCGGTTCGTCCCGCTCCTGTTCACGATGTTCATGCTCATCCTGACGAACAACCTCTTCGGCATCATCCCGCCGATCCAGTACCCGACGATGAGCCGCTTCGGCTTCCCGCTCGCGCTGGCCCTCATCGTGTTCGTCGTCTACCACGTCGTCGGCATCCGCTCGATGGGCCTCGGTGGCTACTTCCGCCACATGGTCCCGGCGGGTCTGCCCAAGGCGATCGTGCCGCTCATCTTCTTCCTCGAGCTGCTCACGTACTTCGTGACGCGGCCCGTGACGCTCGCGCTGCGGCTCTTCGGCAACATGTTCGCGGGCCACATCCTGCTCGTCCTGTGCGTCGTCGGCGGCGAGCACCTGCTCTTCGGCGACACCGGCATCGCGCTCAAGGGCACGGGTGTCCTCGTGTTCCTCGGCGGGTTCGTCATGACGCTCTTCGAAGGCTTCGTCCAGTTCCTCCAGGCGTACGTCTTCACGCTCCTCACCGCGCTCTACATCGCCGGCTCCCTCGCGACCGACGAGCACTGACCGGAGCACCGACCACCGGGCCCCGGCTCGGGCAGTACCGCACCCCGCACGACCAGAGCACGGCACCACGAGCACCAGCAGTCCGAGTCGTCTCCCGGCGCCCAGCTGTGGAGCGCACCACCAGACCCGTCGCCGGCAAGTGGCGACGACACAGAAGGAAGAGAGACCATGTACGGTTCCCTCGCGATCGTGGGCTACGGCCTGTCCGCCATCGGCCCGGGCATCGGCGTCGGCCTGATCTTCGCCGCCTACGTCAGCGGTGTGGCGCGTCAGCCCGAGGCCCGCGGCATCCTCCAGCCGATCGCCATCCTCGGCTTCGCCCTCGCCGAGGCGCTCGCGATCTTCGGCATCGCGCTCGCGTTCGTCTTCGCGGGCACGAACCCGAACTGAGCTCCTCCCCGCGTCCGACGACTACCTGAGGAGCCAGCGTGCAGATCGCAGCAGTCCTCGTGGCCGCTGAAGGCGACGAGGTCCTTCCTTCGTGGTTGCAGTACCCCGTCCTGCCGCACCTCGGCGAGCTGATCTTCGGCTTCCTCGTGTTCGCGATCCTCTACGTCGTGGTGGCCCGCAAGGTCGTTCCCCGGCTGGAGCAGATCTTCAACGAGCGGACCGCTGCCATCCAGGGCGGGATCGAGAAGGCCGAGAAGGCGCAGGAAGAGGCCGCCAAGGCGCTCGAGGAGTACCAGGCGCAGCTCACGGAGGCGCGGGCCGAGGCCTCGCGCATCCGTGAGGAGGCCCGGGCCGAGGGCGCCACGATCATCGCCGAGATGCGTGACCGTGCGCAGGCCGAGGCGAACCGCATCGCCGCGGCGGCGCAGCAGCAGATCCAGGCCGAGCGCCAGCAGGCGGTCGTCCAGCTGCGCGGTGAGGTCGGCCGGCTCGCCACCGACCTCGCGTCGCGGATCGTCGGGGAGTCCCTGGAGGACCACGTCCGCGCCAGCGGTGTGGTCGACCGGTTCCTCGCCGAGATCGAGGGCGCCGAGCCTGCGGGCCGGGTGTCCTGATGGTCCAGGGCGTCAGCCGGGAGTCCCTCGCCGCCGGTCAGGAGCGCCTCGCGGCGCTGCTGTCCGTGCCGGGCACCGACCCGGCGCGGGTCGGCGAGGAGCTCCTCGGCGTCACCGACGTGCTCGCCTCGTCCGCCGGTCTGCGGCGGGCGCTCACCGACCCCTCGCGGGACGGCGAGGCCAAGGCGGGCCTGGTGACGCAGCTGCTCGGCAGCCGGATCGGCAGCACGACCGCCGACTTCGTCGCGGGCCTGGCCCGCGCCCGCTGGTCCCGCCCGGCCGACCTCACGGACGCCGTGGAGTCGTTCGGTGTCTCGGCCGTCCTCGCGGGCGCCGAGCAGGCCGGCCGGCTCGACGCGGTCGAGGACGAGCTGTTCCGGTTCTCGCGGACCGTCGCGGGGGACAACTCCCTGCGCGACGCGTTCTCGGCCCGGACGGCCGGCGCCGACCGCAAGGCCCAGCTCGTGCGCACGCTGCTCGCCGGCAAGGCCGCCCCGGAGACGGTGCGCCTGGCCGTCCAGGCGGCGACCGCCCCGCGCGGTCAGCGCACCGAGGCCGTGCTCGAGGGCTACGTCGAGGCCGCCGCGCAGCGCCGCCGCCAGCTCGTCGCGGAGGTCACCTCCGCGGCGCCGCTGACGCAGGTCCAGCGCGACCGCCTCGCCGCCGCCCTCCAGCGGCTCTACGGTCGCGAGATCCGGATCAACGCCGACGTCGACCCGTCGGTCGTCGGCGGCCTGCGCGTGCAGGTCGGCGGCGAGCTCATCGACGGCACCGTCGTCGGCAGGCTCGACGAGGCCCGCCGCCGGATGGCCGGCTGACCACCGTTCCACGCACGCCGGCCCGGCCGGCACCGCACACCCGCTGACACACACCAGCACGAAGACATCTCGGTCCCGGTGAGGGGCCGGACGAGACGGTCCACAGGACAGAGAGCAGGGACTCATCCCATGGCGGAGCTGACAATCCGTCCCGAGGAGATCCGGGACGCCCTGGACGCCTTCGTCCAGTCCTACGAGCCGGGCGCCGCCTCGCGCGAAGAGGTCGGCCGCGTCAGCGAGGCCGGCGACGGCATCGCCCGCGTCGAGGGCCTGCCGAGCGTCATGGCCAACGAGCTGCTCCAGTTCGAGGACGGCACGCTCGGCCTCGCGCTGAACCTCGACGTCCGCGAGGTCGGCGTCGTCATCCTCGGCGACTTCAGCGGCATCGAGGAGGGCCAGGAGGTGCGCCGGACCGGCGAGATCCTCTCGGTCCCCGTCGGCGACGCCTACCTCGGCCGGGTCGTCGACCCGCTCGGCAACCCGATCGACGGCCTCGGCGACATCGCCGCGGAGAGCCGCCGCGCCCTCGAGCTGCAGGCGCCCACCGTCGTCCAGCGGCAGAGCGTCAACGAGCCGATGATGAGCGGCATCAAGGCCATCGACTCGATGACCCCGATCGGCCGCGGCCAGCGTCAGCTGATCATCGGCGACCGGCAGACGGGCAAGACCGCCGTCGCGCTCGACACGATCATCAACCAGAAGGCCAACTGGGCGTCCGGCGACCCGAAGAAGCAGGTCCGCTGCATCTACGTCGCCATCGGCCAGAAGGGGTCGACGATCGCGTCGGTCCGCCGCTCCCTCGAGGAGAACGGCGCCCTGGAGTACACGACGATCGTCGCGGCCCCGGCCTCCGACGCCGCCGGCTTCAAGTACCTCGCCCCGTACACCGGCTCGGCCATCGGCCAGCACTGGATGTACGCCGGCAAGCACGTCCTCATCATCTTCGACGACCTGAGCAAGCAGGCCGAGGCGTACCGCGCCGTGTCGCTGCTGCTGCGCCGTCCGCCGGGCCGTGAGGCCTACCCGGGCGACGTCTTCTACCTGCACAGCCGGCTCCTCGAGCGCTGCGCGAAGCTGTCCGACGACCTCGGCGGCGGCTCGATGACGGGCCTGCCCTTCGTCGAGACCAAGGCCAACGACGTCTCGGCGTACATCCCGACGAACGTCATCTCCATCACCGACGGCCAGATCTTCCTCGAGTCGGACCTGTTCAACGCGAACGTCCGGCCCGCGATCAACGTCGGCATCTCGGTCTCCCGCGTCGGTGGCGCGGCGCAGACCAAGGCGATGAAGAAGGTCTCCGGCTCGCTGCGCGTCGACCTGGCGCAGTTCCGCGCCCTCGAGGCGTTCGCGATGTTCGCCTCCGACCTGGACGCGGCCTCCCGCGCCCAGCTCGCGCGCGGCCAGCGGCTCGTCGAGCTGCTCAAGCAGCCGCAGTACGCGCCGTTCGCCATGGAGGAGCAGGCCGTCTCGATCTGGACCGGGACGAGCGGCGAGCTCGACGACGTCCCGACCGAGGACGTCCGGCGCTTCGAGAACGAGCTCCTGGACCACCTGCGCCGCAACACCAAGGTGCTCGACACGATCCGCGAGACCAACGCGGTGACCGACGACACCGAGAACGCCCTGCGCGACGCGGTCCGCGAGTTCAAGCGCGGCTTCCAGACCGGTGAGGGCAAGCCCCTGGCGTCCGTCGGCAAGGAGAGCGCCGAGGCGCTCGACGAGGCCGAGGTCGAGCAGGAGAAGATCGTCCGCCAGAAGCGCGGCTGACGGTTCCGGCGCAGGGTCAGGGAGGAGGCACGGCATGGGAGCACAGCTCCGCGTCTACCGAAGCCGCATCAAGGCGGTGCAGGGGACGAAGAAGATCACGCGGGCGTTCGAGCTCATCGCCGCGTCCCGGATGGTCAAGGCGCAGCAGCGCACGGCGGCGTCCGCGCCGTACGCACGGGCCATCACCCGCGCGGTCTCCGCGGTCGCGACGTACTCCAACGAGGACCACCCGCTGACCACCGAGAAGCGGGAGGTGACCCGGGCGGCGATGCTGCTCGTCACCTCCGACCGCGGTCTGGCCGGCGCGTACTCGTCGAACGTCATCAAGGAGGGGGAGCGCCTCGCCGAGCTGCTGCGCGGCGAGGGCAAGGAGGTCGTCCCCTTCATCGCCGGCCGCAAGGGCTCGTCGTACTACCGGTTCCGCCGGCGGTCCGTCGAGGCCGAGTGGGCGGGCTTCTCGGACGCACCGCAGTTCGAGAACGCCAAGGAGATCGCCGACGCGCTCATCGACGCCTTCCTGCGGCCGACCGAGGAGGGCGGTGTCGACGAGATCCACGTCGTCTCCACCCGCTTCGTCAACATGGTGACGCAGACCCCCGAGGTCGTGCGGCTCCTGCCCCTCGAGGTCGTCGAGGGTGACGAGCCGCCCGCGCCGGACGACGTGCTGCCGCTCTACGAGTTCGAGCCGTCGGCGGCCGCGGTGCTCGACGCACTGCTGCCGAAGTACGTCGAGAGCCGGATCTTCAACGCCCTCCTGCAGTCCGCGGCGAGCGAGCTCGCGGCCCGGCAGCGGGCGATGAAGTCGGCGACCGACAACGCCGAGGAGCTCATCAAGCGCTACACCCGGCTGGCGAACACCGCTCGCCAGGCGGAGATCACCCAGGAGATCAGCGAGATCGTCGGTGGCGCCAACGCGCTGGCCGACGCGAGCGCGTCGGCCTGACGGCCGGCACCTGTCCCACCGCGGCAGTTCGACCCGGCTGCCAGACCTGTTGCCAGACCGACGTGGGTACGACCCGAGAGTGAGAGAGACATGACTGCCACTGCTGTTGAGAACGCCGCCGAGGCCGGCGCCGCGGGTGTCGGCCGCGTCTCGCGCGTCATCGGGCCGGTCGTCGACATCGAGTTCCCCGCGGACTCGATGCCCGAGATGTACAACGCGCTGCACGTCGAGGTCACCCTCGGCGACGTGACGCGCACCCTGACCCTCGAGGTCGCGCAGCACATCGGCGACAACCTCGTGCGCGCCATCTCCATGCAGCCGACCGACGGCATGGTCCGCGGCTCGGCCGTCACCGACACCGGCACCGCGATCAACGTGCCCGTCGGCGACGTGACCAAGGGCCACGTCTTCAACACCATTGGCGAGTGCCTCAACCTCAAGGAGGGCGAGACCCTCCAGGTCACCGAGCGCTGGCCGATCCACCGCAAGGCCCCGGCCTTCGACCAGCTCGAGAGCAAGACCGAGATGTTCGAGACCGGCATCAAGGTCATCGACCTGCTGACGCCGTACGTGCTCGGCGGCAAGATCGGCCTCTTCGGCGGTGCGGGCGTCGGCAAGACGGTCCTCATCCAGGAGATGATCTACCGCGTCGCGGAGAACTTCGGTGGCGTCTCGGTGTTCGCCGGTGTCGGCGAGCGCACCCGTGAGGGCAACGACCTCATCGCCGAGATGACCGAGACCGGCGTCATCGAGCGCACGGCCCTCGTCTTCGGCCAGATGGACGAGCCGCCGGGCACGCGTCTTCGCGTCGCGCTCTCCGCGCTGACGATGGCGGAGTACTTCCGTGACGTGCAGAAGCAGGACGTGCTCCTGTTCATCGACAACATCTTCCGGTTCACGCAGGCCGGCTCGGAGGTCTCGACGCTGCTCGGCCGCATGCCGAGCGCCGTCGGCTACCAGCCGACCCTCGCCGACGAGATGGGCGTGCTCCAGGAGCGCATCACGTCGACGCGCGGCCACTCGATCACGTCGATGCAGGCCGTGTACGTCCCCGCCGACGACTACACCGACCCGGCCCCGGCCACGACGTTCGCGCACCTCGACGCGACGACGGAGCTCTCCCGGACGGTCGCCTCGCTCGGCATCTACCCGGCCGTCGACCCGCTGACGTCCACGTCGCGGATCCTCGACCCGCGGTACATCTCCGCGGACCACTACAACACCGCGATCCGTATCAAGCAGATCCTCCAGCGCAACAAGGAGCTCCAGGACATCATCGCGATCCTGGGTGTCGAGGAGCTCTCGGAGGAGGACCGGATCATCGTCCAGCGGGCGCGCCGCATCGAGCGGTTCCTCTCGCAGAACACGTTCGTCGCCAAGGTCTTCACCGGCCTCGAGGGCTCGTTCGTCCCGATCGCGGACACGATCGAGGCGTTCACGAAGATCGCGGACGGCGAGTACGACGACGTGCCGGAGCAGGCCTTCTTCATGTGCGGCGGGCTCGACGACGTCGAGCGCAAGGCCGCCGAGATCAAGAAGCAGACCGGCGCCTGACATCCGCGTGCGTGGGACCCCGGGGGACCGGGGTCCCACGCGCTGCGTATCCTGACGACTTCCCATCCCCCTGGAGGATCCCGTGCCGTTGCAGGTCGAGCTCGTCTCCGCCGACCGCAAGGTCTGGTCCGGCGAGGCGTCGATGGTCATCGCGCGGACCGTCGAGGGTGACCTGGGCATCCTGCCCGGCCACGCGCCGGTGCTGGCGGTGCTCGCGTCCGGTGAGCTGACGATCCGCCCCACGTCCGGTGACCAGATCACGGTGACGGCCGAGGGTGGGTTCCTGTCCGTCGAGCACGACCGCGTCACCGTCGTCTCGGACATGGCCGCCGTCGCCTCCGGGTCCACCGTCAACTGACGTCGCGACGGCGGCGGCGTGGAGGACCTGGTCGTACCCCTGACGGCGCTCGCGACGGCCGTCGCGGTCCTCGTGCTGGGCTTCGGGTCCCTCGTCGCCCGGCGGCTGGTGCTCAGCCGTGACGTCGGCACGTTCGACTGCTCGATGCGCCGCGAGGTGCCCGGCGGTGCCCGTGCGCACCTCGCCGGCAGCTGGATGCTCGGGCTCGCGCGCTACGAGCGCGACCGGCTGGACTGGTTCCGGTTCTTCGCGTGGAGCCTGCGCCCCGCGCGGTCTCTCGAGCGCGGGCGCCTCGTCATCCTCGGCCAGCACGCGCCGTCGGGCCCGGAGGCCGGCACGGTGCTCCCGGGCTGGGTCGTCGTCCGCTGCGCCTACGGCACGGTGACCGTCGAGCTCGCGATGAGCGAGGGCGCCTACAACGGCCTCGCGGCGTGGGTGGAGTCCGCGCCGCCCGGCCAGGGCATCAACGTCGCCTGACCGGGCCCGCGCGGCGTACCGCTGCCGTGCTCAGTCCTCCTGCGGCGGCGGGATCGCCCGGCCGCCGCCCGGCGCCCACAGCACGTCCCCGGTCTGCCTGTTGACGTAGCGGCAGAGGATGAACAGCAGGTCGCTCAGCCGGTTGAGGTACTGCGCCGTGAGCGGGTTGACGCCGCCCTCCTCGCCGGTGCCGTGCGCGTCCACCGCCGCCCAGACCGCGCGCTCGGCGCGCCGGGTCACGGTCCGCGCGACGTGCAGGTAGGCGGACGCGGGCGTCCCGCCGGGCAGGATGAACGACCGCAGCGGGGGGAGCGCCTCGTTGTAGTGGTCGCAGGCGGTCTCGAGGTCGGTGACGTACTCGGCCGTGACCCGCAGCGGCGGGTGCTCCGGGTTCGCCGTGAGCGGGGTGCACAGGTCCGCGCCGACGTCGAAGAGGTCGTTCTGCACCCGGCGCAGCAGGTCCGCGACGTCGGCGTCGAGACTGTCGGTCGCGCAGACCAGGGTGACCCCGAGCGCGCTGTTCGCCTCGTCGACGTCGGCGTAGGCGACCAGGCGCGGGTCGTTCTTGGACGTCCGGCTGAAGTCGCCCAGCGACGTCGTGCCGTCGTCCCCGGTCTTCGTGTAGATGCGCGTCAGGTTCACCATGGGCGCCAGCCTAGGCAGTCCGCCCCCGGGGCGCCCGGCGCCACCGGTGGAACCGCTCACAACCGGCCCGGGGTCTGGTCGGGAGCCACCGCGCGGGGCCCTACGATTCGGCGGGTGGAAGCCTTCAGGGTGGTCGGTGGCACCCGCCTGGCCGGTGACGTCCGGGTCCCGGGCGCGAAGAACAGCGTCCTCAAGCTCATGGCCGCGTCGCTGCTCGCGACCGGCCGGACGACGCTGTCCGACGTGCCGGACATCGTCGACGTCCGGATCATGGCGGAGTTGCTGAGGCGCCTGGGCTGCGAGGTCGAGCACGACCCCGAGGGCGGCGTCGTCGCCATCACCGTGCCGCAGACCCCCGGCCACCGGGCGGACTACGACCTCGTGCGCGCGATGCGGGCCTCGATCAGCGTGCTCGGGCCGCTCGTGACCCGGTGCGGATCGGCGGACGTCGCGCTGCCCGGCGGCGACGCGATCGGCTCCCGCGGGCTCGACCTGCACATCCTCGGGCTCACCGCGTTCGGCGCGCAGATCCGGGTCGACCACGGCTTCCTCGTCGCCGAGGCGCCCGACGGGCTGCACGGTGCCGACGTCCGGCTCGACTTCCCGTCCGTCGGGGCCACCGAGAACCTCCTCATGGCGGCCGTCCTCGCCCGGGGGACGACGACGATCGAGAACGCGGCCCGCGAGCCGGAGATCGTCGACCTGTGCCGGATGCTGCGCCGGATGGGCGCGCAGATCGACGGGATCGGGTCGTCGGCGCTCACGGTCGAGGGCGTCGAGGCGATGTCCCCGGTCGACCACCGCGTCGTGCCCGACCGGATCGTCGCGGGCACGTGGGCCTTCGCCGCGACGATCACCGGCGGCGACGTCGTCGTCCGCAACGGCGAGCCCGGTCACCTCGGGGTCGTCCTCGACAAGCTCGCCCTCGCCGGCGCCGAGGTGTCGGTGCTCGGCGACGGCTTCCGCGTCGTGGGCCCGGAGCGGCCGCGCGCGATCGACGTGGCGACCCTGCCGTACCCGGGCTTCCCGACGGACCTGCAGCCGTTCGTCATCACCCTGGACGCCGTCGCCGAGGGCGCGGCGATGGTCACCGAGAACCTCTTCGAGGCCCGGTTCCGCTTCGTCCAGGAGGTCGCCCGGCTGGGCGCGCAGGTGCGCGTCGACGGTCACCACGCGTTCGTCCGCGGCGTGCCGCGGCTGTCCGCGGCACCCGTGGAGGCCAGCGACATCCGGGCCGGGGCCGCCCTCGTCATCGCCGGGCTCGTCGCGGACGGCGAGACCGTGGTCTCCGGGGCGCGGCACATCGACCGCGGCTACGAGCGGATGGACCACGCGCTGCGGGCGCTCGGCGCGAACGTCTCCCGGGTCGAGCACCCGGACTTCGCCTTCGTCTGACTGCGAGGGTTGCCCTGACCGCCGCGCCGGCCGGACGGCGGGGGGTCAGCCCGGCTCGTGCCCCGCGGACCGCAGCACGAGACGCGCGTTCTTCACGTCGTCCGGGAAGACCATGACGGCCGGGCCCTGCGTCGTCGGCGCGAGCGTGGCCCGCAGCCCGGCGTCCTCGAGGTGGCGGCGCATGACCTCGGCCTCGACGAACGTGCGGGGCGCGGCCACCCGGACGAGCAGGCCGTACTCCTCGGGGCTGCCCACCTCCGGACGCCGCTCGACGAGGGACGTGCCGTGCGCGAAGGCCCAGCGCAGGAGCAGCACGATGACGCCCAGCACCCCGAACGCGAGCAGGGGTCCGAAGGCGTAGGAGAGGCTTCCCCAGCCGGACATCAGGAGCAGTGTGCGGTCTTCCCGCAGCCGGCGCATCCCGCCTGTCGGACCCGGCTGCCATCGTGTCCCGCAGGTCACGGTTGTCTCACGGCCCGGCGCGTGAGACGGGACCCCGGGCCAGTTGATCGCTAACCTTGCGTCATCAATCGCTACTGAACGTGATTCTTGGGGTTTCCTTGCAGGTCGATGTGAACGGAACAGGCTCGACCGGCGTCGTCTCTGATGTCGGGACGTACTCGCCGGCGTGTGGGGGGAGCGGCGACCAGGTCGCCGCTCGGCAGCACGGAAGGGGGCGTGACATGCGAACAGATCTGCGGATCGAGGTCGTCCGTCGCGGAGCCGAGATCGAGGTCGCGGGCCGGTTGGACGGGCGCAACGCCCCCGTCGCCCGGGCGGTGCTGCACTCGACGATCGACGAGGGCGAGGGCGACGTGCTCGTCCACCTCGGCGGCCTGGACATCTGGGACGCGAGCGGTCTCGGCGTCATCGTCGGGGCGCACCGCCGGGCCCAGCAGGCCGGCCGCCGGCTCGTGCTCACCGAGGTCCCGCCCCGCCAGCTCCGGCTGCTGCGGGCCACCCGGCTGCACCGGGTGCTCACGGTGGAGCCGCTCGCCGCCGCCTCCTGACGTCTCTCGCGCGCCGGCCGGGGGGCCGCGTGCGATAGTTCAGCCGTGGTCGAGCCGTTCGAGATCGTCGCCCTCATCGCCGGCTCGGCGGCCGTCGCCGGCGTCGCGTCCCGGTGGGGGCTGTCCTCCCCGCTCGTGCTCACGGTGGTCGGCATCGCCGTGTCGTTCGTGCCCGGGGTGCCGGAGTACCCGCTGAGCCCCGAGGTCGCGCTCGTCGGGTTCCTGCCGCCGCTGCTCTACGCCGCCTCGATCCGGACGCCGTTCGTCGACATGCGGCGCAACCGGCGGCCGATCGGGCTGCTCTCCGTGGCGCTCGTCCTCGCGACCGCGTTCGCCGTCGCCGGCGTCGCGATGCTCGTGCTGCCGGACCTGCCCTTCGCGGCCGCGCTCGCGCTCGGCGCGATCGTCGCGCCGCCGGACGCCGTCGCCGCGACCGCGGTCGCCCGTCAGGTCGGGATGCCCCGCAAGGTGGTGACGATCCTCGAGGGCGAGAGCCTGCTCAACGACGCCACCGCCCTGGTCACCCTGCGGATGGCGGTCGCGGCCCTGGCCGGCAGCGTCACGCTCGTCGACATCGGCACGGACTTCCTGCGGGCCGTCGTCCTGGGCCTGCTCGGCGGCTGGCTCGTCGCCGAGGTCGCGAGCGTCGTCCGCCGTCGGGTCAGCGACCCGGTGCTCGACACGACCCTGTCGTTCGTCGTCCCGTACTCGGCCTACCTCGTCGCGGAGAAGGTGCACGGCTCGGGCGTCCTCGCGGTCGTCGTGGCCGGGCTCATCCTCGGCCACCGCTCGCCGGAGATCCAGTCCGCGGCGTCCCGGGTCACCGAGCGGACGATCTGGCGGACGGTCACCTTCCTCCTGGAGTCGGTCGTCTTCGTCCTCATCGGGCTCCAGCTGCGCGAGCTGCTCATGGCGGCCAACGACAGCGAGGACTCGAACGCGACCATCGCGTGGTTCGTGCTCGCGATCGTCCTCACGGTCGTCGTGTCGCGGATCGTGTGGATGTACCCGGCGACGTACCTGCCCCGGCTGCTGCCCGGGGTGCGCCGGGCCGAGCCCGAGGCGCCGTCCTGGCGGCACGTCGCGCTCGTCTCGTGGGCCGGGATGCGGGGCGTCGTCACGCTCGCGGCGGCGTTCTCGCTGGACCCGCAGACCCCGCACCGCGAGGTCATCCTCATCGCCGCGTTCGGGGTCGTCGCCGGCACGCTGCTCGTGCAGGGGACGACGCTGCCCGCCGTCGTCCGGCTGCTCGGCGTCCGCGGCCCCGACCAGGCGCAGGACGCCCTCCAGCAGGCGCTCGTCATGCAGCGCGCCGTCGAGGCCGGCCGGGACCGGCTCGACGAGGTCGCCGGCAGCGCGCCCGCGGACATCGTCGTCTCGCTCAAGGCCTGGGGCGAGCGGCTCGCGCACTCGGTGTGGGAGCGGCTCGGCCGCAGCCGCCCCGACGAGGAGACGCCCGCCCAGGCGTTCCGCCGGCTGCGGGTCGAGATGCTCCAGGCGGAGCGCTCGGTCGTCGTCACCGTGCACCGCTCCGGGAAGGTCGCCGCCGAGGTCCTCGAAGGGGTCATGGAGCGCCTCGACCAGGAGGAGGCGCTCCTCGCGTCGTTCACGGCGGGGTCGGCCGCCTCCGACGCCGAGATCCTCGCCCCGCACAGCGGGGACGCCTGCCAGCACCTGCGGGACGAGCCGATCGTCGCCGTGCCGACGTCCGACACCGACGAGTGCGAGGACTGCGTGGCCATCGGCGAGCGGACCTGGGTGGCGCTGCGGATGTGCCTGCGCTGCGGGCACGTCGCGTGCTGCGACTCCTCGCCGAACCGGCACGCGGAGGCGCACTTCCACGCGACCTCGCACCCGGTGATGCGCTCGGTCGAGCTCGGCGAGGCGTGGCGCTGGTGCTACGTCGACAGCGCCCTGGGGTGAGCCTGCTCACGCGCGGGGCCCTGACCGCCGTCCGGACCCGCCGGTAGCGTCACGAGCACGGCCGCGTGCGCCACTGGCACGCGCCGACGCGCCGGGAGGCCACCGATGAGCGACACGACGAACCGCCGTCCGAAGGACCGGCCGTGGGTCATGCGGACCTACGCCGGCCACTCGAGCCCGGCGGAGTCCAACGCGCTGTACCGGCGCAACCTCGCCAAGGGCCAGACCGGGCTGTCGGTCGCGTTCGACCTGCCGACCCAGACCGGCTACGACCCCGACCACGTGCTCGCCCGCGGCGAGGTCGGCAAGGTCGGCGTCCCGGTGTCGCACGTCGGCGACATGCGCGCGCTCTTCGACGGCATCCCGCTGGCCCAGATGAACACGTCGATGACGATCAACGCGACGGCGATGTGGCTGCTCGCGCTCTACGAGGTCGTCGCCGAGGAGCAGGGCGCGGACGTCGCGGCGCTCGCGGGGACGACGCAGAACGACATCATCAAGGAGTACCTGTCCCGCGGGACGTACGTGTTCCCGCCCGGGCCGAGCCTGCGGCTCATCACCGACATGGTGGCCCACACCGTCGCCGACCTGCCGCAGTGGAACCCGACGAACATCTGCAGCTACCACCTCCAGGAGGCGGGCGCGACGCCCGTGCAGGAGGTCGCGTTCGCGATGTGCACGGCGATCGCGGTGCTCGACGCGGTGCGGGCGAGCGGACAGGTGGACGACGCCCGGTTCGGCGAGGTCGTCCAGCGGATCTCGTTCTTCGTCAACGCGGGCGTGCGGTTCGTCGAGGAGCTGTGCAAGATGCGCGCCTTCGTCGAGCTGTGGGACGAGATCACCCGCGACCGCTACGGCGTGACCGACGCGAAGCAGCGCCGGTTCCGGTACGGCGTCCAGGTGAACTCGCTCGGGCTCACCGAGGCGCAGCCGGAGAACAACGTCCAGCGGATCGTGCTGGAGATGCTCGCGGTGACGCTGTCCAAGAAGGCCCGGGCGCGCGCCGTCCAGCTGCCGGCGTGGAACGAGGCGCTCGGGCTGCCCCGGCCGTGGGACCAGCAGTGGTCGCTGCGGATCCAGCAGGTGCTCGCGTTCGAGTCCGACCTGCTCGAGCACGAGGACCTCTTCGACGGGTCCGTCGTCGTCGAGCGGCTCACGGCCGAGATCCTCGACGGCGCGCGCGCCGAGATCGACCGGATCCAGGCGATGGGGGGTGCCGTCGCGGCCGTCGAGAGCGGCTACATGAAGTCGGCGCTCGTCGCCTCGCACGCCCTGCGCCGGCAGCGGGTGGAGTCCGGCGAGGACGTCGTCGTCGGGGTCAACCGGTTCACGACGACGGAGCCCAACCCGCTCACCGCGGACCTCAAGACGGCGATCCAGACCGTCGACCACGCCGTCGAGGCGTACGCCGTCGAGGCGGTGCGGGCCTGGCGCGCGGAGCGGGACGCGAGCCCGGAGGGCCGGGCGGCCGCCGAGAACGCGCTGCGCCGCCTCGTCGAGGACGCGAAGACCGACACGAACCTCATGGCCGCGAGCATCGAGTGCGCCCGGGCCGGGGTGACGACCGGGGAGTGGACGCAGGCGCTGCGCGAGGTCTTCGGGGAGTTCCGCGCGCCGACCGGCGTCACGGGCGCGGGCCAGCCGGCGGCCGGGCTGTCGTCGGCCGGGACGACGACCGCGGCGCTCACCGAGGCCGCCGACGCCGCTGCCCGCGAGCTGGCCGTCGTCCGGGAGGCGGTGCGCCGCACCGGTGAGGAGCTCGGCGGCCGGCTGCGGCTGCTCGTCGGCAAGCCCGGCCTCGACGGGCACTCCAACGGTGCCGAGCAGGTCGCCGTCCGGGCCCGCGACGTCGGGTTCGAGGTCGTCTACCAGGGCATCCGGCTCACCCCGGAGCAGATCGTCGCGGCCGCGGTCGCCGAGGACGTGCACTGCGTCGGGCTGTCGATCCTGTCCGGGTCCCACCTCGAGCTCGTGCCCGAGGTGCTCGCGGGCCTGCGGGCCGCCGGGCTGGACGACGTCCCGGTCGTCGTGGGCGGCATCGTGCCGCCGGACGACGCGGAAGTCCTTCTCGCGCAGGGCGTCGCGGCCGTCTTCACGCCGAAGGACTACGGGCTCACCGAGATCATGGGCCGCATCGTCGACCAGATCCGCGCCGCGCGCGGCCTCGCCCCCCTTCAGGGCTGAGCCGCGCGCGGGCGCGAGTCGTGGGGCGCTGCGTCACCAGCCGCGGCGGCGGGTGATCGTCAGCGCGGTGCCGAGGGTCTCCAGGAGCGCGAGCGACGTCCGGATCATCCGGTCGGTCGCGGCCGGGCCCGCCTGGTCGGCCCACGACACGAGGTCGTGCCGCACCTCGTCGCGGACGGCGTCGAGGTCGATGCACCGGCGCACGTAGCGGGTGCCGGCGTCCGGCTGCTCGAAGCCGCTCGCGAGGTCGAGGACCGCCGGGCCGAGGGCCGCGACGGTGTGCGCCGTCGCGACGACCGTGTACGCCGCGGCGGCGCAGCGGACGTCGTCCGCGGCCGTCACCGGGATCGCCACGAGGGTCGGGCGGGTCGCCGGCGCGTGGTCGCGCAGGTCGGCGCCGAGCATGGCCCGCACCCCGGTGCACGAGGGGTCGACGGCCGCGATCGGCCACGGCTCGGTCGCCGCGGGGCCGGTCGGCAGGGGCACGACCGACCACCCGGAGGTCGCCCGCCGCAGCCAGCCCACGTAGGCGGCGCGCGACGAGGCGGCCGTGACGTCGGCGAGGTGCTCGGTGACCTGCGAGCGCGCGTGCCACGTGATGCTGTCCAGGGCGGCGAAGAAGCCGAGCCGGCGGACCTCCGCCTGCACCCGGTGGTCCTCGACGCGGACGTCGTCCTGCTGGGTCATGGTCATGCGCCTCAGATCGGCCGTCCGGGTGGCCGGACGAACGCTCCGGGGTCGATCATCACCCGTTCGGCGTAGCGGCCGGCCTCAGACGGTCGGTGCGGGCCACGCCTTGGCGAGGCGGCGGACGACCTCGGTGAGACGCTCGGCGGACGTCGCGAGGTTGACCCGGACGAAGCCGGTGTACCCGTCGCCGAAGTCGCGGCCCGGGTTGACGCACACCTTGCCGTCCCGCAGCGCGGCGGCGGCCGGGTCGGGCAGGCCGTACGCGCGGGCGTCGACCCAGGCCAGGTAGGTGGCCTCCATCGGCGTCCAGCGCGCGTCCGGCAGGTGGGCGGCGAGCAGGTCGCCGAAGAGGTCGCGCTGCGCGGCGAGGTGGGCCAGGAGCGAGTCCAGCCAGGGCTCGCCCTCGGTGTACGCGGCGACGGTCGCGACGACGCCGAGCGGGGAGAGGCCGTGGTTGGCGACGTGCGCGACGCCGGTGAGGGCCGCGAGGTCGGCGGCGTTGCCGGCGACGACCTGGGCGCACTTGAGGCCGGGGACGTTCCAGGCCTTGGACGCCGCGACGATCGTCGTCACGTGGTCCGCGGTGCCCTCGACGGCGGCGTACGGGGTGTGGACGGCGCCCGGCAGCGCGAGCGGGGCGTGGATCTCGTCGCTGAGGACGCGGCCGCCCTCGTAGCGGGTCACGACGTCGCGCAGGCCCGCCAGCTCGGCGGGGGTGAACGCGCGGCCGAGCGGGTTGTGCGGGGCGGCCAGCAGGACCGTCCGGGCACCGGCGGCGAACGCGGCGTCCACGGCGTCGAGGTCGAGGCCCGCCCGCCCGGCGCCGTCCTCGACGCAGGGCACCTGGACCACCCGGCGCCCGGTGAGCGGGACGACGTCGAGGAACGGCGGGTAGGTCGGGGTCGGGACGACGACCGGGGCGTCCGCGCAGAGCGTCTCGAGCACGAGCCGGACGCCGGCCATGACGTCACCGGTGGGCAGCACCCGGGCCGGGTCGACGTGCCAGCCGAACCGGCGGCCGAGGAACGCGGCGGTCGCGGCGGGCAGGTCGGTGTGCTGGGGGAGCGCCGGGTAGCCGAACATGCCGCGGTCGACGGCGGCGCGCACGGCGTCCAGCACGGGCGGGCAGGGCCGGCAGTCCATCTCGGCGACCCATGCGGGCAGCACGTCCGGCGGCTGGTACGTCCACTTCACCGAGCCGGCGGCGCGCAGCTCCGCGTCCGGGACGTCGAAGTCGCACAGCGCGACGACGGGCAGGGGATCGGCGGTCACGGCCGCAGTCTCGCACCCGGCGCGCCGCCCGGCGAGCCTCAGAAGAGGACGGCGGCCGGCTCGCTGAGCTGCGTGACCAGCCCGAGGACGTCGTCCGCGCAGCCCCACGCGACGGTGAGCCCGATTCCGCCGTGGCCGTAGCAGTGCACGACCGGCGCCGGCCGCCCGTCGTCGTCCGTGCGCCGCTCGACCTCGACCCGGACCGACGGCCGGGCCGGGCGCAGCCCGACCCGGTGCGCCCGGACCGGGAGCGTCGCGATCTCGGGGACGACCGCGCTCGCCCGGGCCAGGATCGCCGAGGCGGTGCGCGGGTCCGGGGTGGTGTCCCACTCGCCGTCCGCCAGGGTGCCGCCGACGACGAGGTCGCGGCCGCGGGGGACGACGAACGTCAGGTCCCCGTCGGCGCCGTCCTCGTCGCACCACCAGTGCGTCAGGCCCGGGTCGTCGAGGACGACGACCTGGCCGCGCACCGGGTGCACCGACGGGTCGGCGGCGAGCATCCGGGCGGCGACCCCGGTGCAGTTCACGACGACCCCGCGGCCGGGGAGCGCGGCGAGCGGCAGCCGGGTCAGGCTGCCACCGGCGGTCTTCAGCCGGTCGACGAGGTAGGGCAGGTAGCGGCCGGTGTCGACGAGCGGCAGGGTCGTCGCCCAGGAGCGGGTCCAGCCGACGGGCGGCTGGGCGACCGGGTGCGGGTCGACGAGGTCGTGCAGGGCGGTGAACCACGGCGGCTCGGCGGCGGCCCGGCGGCGCAGCACCTGCCCGGGCATGACCTGCACGCCGGTGCGCTCGTCGTCCGCCAGCGAGGTCAGCTCGGCGTGCGTGGCGCGGGCCCAGCGGACGACGTCCGCGACCGGCTCGACGAGCGCAGGCATCCAGAGCCCGCCGGCGACCGCTGACGTCGTCTCCGGCGGCAGGTCGCGCGCGAGCACGTCGACCTGGTGGCCGGCCTCGGCCAGCCGGACGGCGCAGGTCAGCCCCACGACCCCCGCGCCCACGACGACGACCCGTTGCACGCTCACATCGTGCCCTGTCGGCAGCGCGAGCGGCAGTCCGAGCGGAAACCGGATGATCGGGCGGCCCGTAGTCGCGGCCCGGGTCAGGGCGCGGCGGTGAAGCCGTAGCCGGTGCCGCCGCGCATGAGCGTGAGCCGGTCGCCGTCGATGCCGACGGTGATCGTCGGGCCCGTGAGGAACCCGCGCAGCAGCGAGTCCTGCACCGACGCGTCCTGGTCGCAGTCGCCGGTGGTTCCCTCGGGACGACGCAGGCCCGTCACGGTCAGCGCGTCGCCGTCGACGCGGTACGCGCCGGTGAAGTCGAGGCAGCCGGCGTTCCCGGTGAGGTCGCCGCCGTCCAGGCGCAGGAAGGAGCCCCCGACGACGCTCGAGGCCGTCTCGCCGGCGAACGCGGTGTCGAGCACCCACCGGGTGCCCTCGAGCGGCCGGTCGACGACCGGGGCCTCCCGCCGGAAGGTCAGCTCGACGCCCTCGCCGGTGAGGACGAGCCGGTCGGTGGCGGCGGTCGCCGTCGTCACGGCGGCGAACGCGTCGAGGTAGCCCCGCTCGAGCGCCGAGACGGCGGGGTCCGTGCACGCCATCTCGGTCATCGCGATGCTGCCCGGCCGGAAGCCGCCGCCGGACGCCGCCACGTCGCCGGAGTAGGAGTTGCACGCGGCCCGCCCGCTCACGGTCCTGCCCTTGACCGTGAGCGTCACCGGCGACCCGTCGACGAGCACCAGCGCACCGGCCGGCGCCGTGCCCGACGTCAGGACCCAGTCGCCGTCCGGACCCGCGGCCGCCGGCTGCGTCGACACGGCACCGCCCCCGCCGCAGGCGGTGAGGGCCAGCACGACGACGAGGGCGAGGAGCAGGCGCGGCCGCCGTGCGGCCCGTCGGGAGCGGTTGCGGGACATCGGGTCCACCCTTCCGTGGGCGCCGTGCCGGCGCCGTCCGCCCCGAGGACGCCGTGACGCGGCGCCGTGTTGCACCGGCCTCCGGTCCGGCGGCCCGGCGCGCCGCTCAGGGCCGGCCGGTGTCCCGCAGCGTCGTGTCCATCGGGCCGAAGCCGCCGAGCGGCCACAGCCGGAACCCGACCGTGCCGACGACCGCCGAGACCGGGAGCGTGCCGCCGCTGCCGTCGTCCGTGCGCGAGCGGGAGTCCACCGAGACGCCGCGGTTGTCCCCGACGAGGAAGACCCGCCCGGCGGGCACGGTCACGTCGAACGGGGCGCCGCCCTCGACGGTCGTGCCGTCCGCGGACCGCACCCGGGGCGCACCGGCCTTCCCGTCGAGCGAGACGCCGTCGACGGTGATCCGGGCGTCGGCGTCGCAGCAGACGACGCGCTGCCCGGCGGTCGCGACGACCCGCTTGACGACGAGCGTCGTCCCGCCGTCCGGCGTCCAGTCCGGGGCGTCGACGACGACGACGTCGCCGACGCGCGCCGTCCGGTCCTGCGAGTCGGCGAGGAACCGGTCGCCCGGGGCGATCACCGGCACCATCGACGGGGTCGCGACCGCGACGAGCCGGTACCGGTACGCGGTGTACCCGACCCCGGCGGCCAGGGCGACGGCGACGAGCGCGGCGACGACCCGCAGGAGGCGGCGCACCTCAGAAGAGCCGGTGCTCGGACGTGTCGTGCCCGCGCAGGGTGTCGTAGTCGACGGTGACGCAGCGGATCCCGCGGTCGGTCGCGAGGACGCGCGCCTGCGGCTTGATCTCCTGCGCCGCGAAGACACCGGCCACGGGGGCCAGGAGCGGGTCACGGTTGAGCAGCTCGAGGTAGCGGGTCAGCTGCTCGACGCCGTCGATCTCGCCGCGGCGCTTGACCTCGACGGCGACCGAGGCGCCCTTCGCGTCACGCAGGAGCAGGTCCACCGGGCCGATCGCCGTCGGGTACTCGCGGCGCACGAGGGTGTAGCCCTCGCCGAACGTGTGGACGTGCTCGGCGAGCAGCTCCTGCAGGTGCGCCTCGACGCCGTCCTTGACCAGGCCGGGGTCGACGCCGAGCTCGTGCGTCGAGTCGTGGAGCACCTCGTGGAGGTGGACGACGAGCCGGTCGTCGGTCTTGCCGTGCTGGACGGTCCAGACCTGCTCGATGCCCGCGGCCCTCGCCGCGTCGTCCGGCTCGGCGACCGTGAGCTTCGCCGGGGGGCTCATCCAGTTCAGCGGCTTGTACGAGCCGCCGTCGGAGTGGACGAGCACCGACCCGTCGGCCTTGACGAGGAGCAGGCGGGTCGCGAGGGGCAGATGGGCGGAGAGCCGGCCGGCGTAGTCCACGGAGCAGCGGGCGATGACGAGGCGCACCCGAGGGAGGGTAGTCGGACGGCGGGGCCCGTCGGGGGAGGG